>JANOYZ010000336.1:0-2388 GCA_031429135.1 Novosphingobium sp.
GCTCAGCCTGAGCGGGTCTTTTTTCGTAGCCCAATTAACAATTGTCCGCTCAGGCTGAGCCTGTCGAAGCCCACGCGCCAACATCAGCCCAACACCGTATCGGCAGGAATCGCGCGCCCGCGCAGCAATGCCTCAGTCTCCATCACCGGACGCCCCGCGCGCTGCACAAGCTTGGGCCGGATCGCGCCAAAGCCGCAAGCAATGGTCAGCGCATCATCCAGCACCGTCCCCGTCGCGCCGTTGCGAGCGATGACATCGGCGGCCAGCACCCGGTAACGCTCGCCCTTCAGCTCGAACCAGGCGACCGGATGGAAGGCGCGAATCTGACGCTCCACCGTCTCGGCATCGTGCGAAAAATCCAGCCGTGTCTCGGCCTTATCGATCTTTTTGGCATAGGTGACGCCTTCGGTACTTTGAATACGCGGCGGATGGCCGGGCAGGTCGGCCAGCACTTCGACCATCAGGCTGGCACCAAGTTCGGCCAGTTCCTCGGCCAGCTCTCTGCCTGTCTTGCGATCGACCGGCACCTTGGCCTCGGCGAGCACCGGCCCGGTATCAAGCCCGGCTTCCATCTGCATGATGCCGACGCCGGTCAGCGCGTCGCCCGCCAGGATCGCTCGCTGGATCGGTGCAGCCCCGCGCCAGCGCGGCAGGATCGAGCCGTGGACATTGAGGCAGCCGTGCTTCGGCGCATCGAGCACTTGCTGCGGCAGGATCAGGCCGTAAGCCGCGACCACCGCCACATCGGCCTCCAGCGCGGCAAAATCGGCCTGCGCCTCGAGATCGCGCAGGGTGAGCGGGCAGCGCACCGGGATGCCCTGCGCCTCGGCGTAAAGCTGGACGGGTGAGGGGGTCAGCTCCTTGCCGCGCCGGCCACCAGCGCGCGGCGGCTGGCTATAGGCAGCGACCACCTGATCACCGGCCTCGATCAGCGCCCGCAGCACCGGCACGGCAAATTGGGGGGTTCCCATGAAGATGATGCGCATGATGCTTTCCGTTTGGCTGCAAGCGTCCTATCTGGGCAGCGATGGCATCGCAAGAGATCGAGACACTCAGCCAGGCATTAGCCCGGCTCCCCGGCCTTGGCCCCCGTTCGGCCCGCCGCGCGGTGCTGTGGCTGGTCAAGCGGCGCGAGACGGCGCTGGCGGCGCTGGTCGAGGCGCTGCTGGCGGTGAAGGAGACGCTGGTTGAGTGCGATACCTGCGGCAATGTCGATACCGCCAACCCCTGCGCCATCTGCACCGATCCACGCCGCGATTCGCGCGCGCTCTGCGTGGTCGAGGATGTTGCAGACCTGTGGGCGCTGGACCGGGCCAAGCTGTTTGCCGGCAAGTATCACCTGCTCGGCGGCAGGCTTTCAGCGCTTGACGGTGTGCGGCCCGAAGATCTTTCCATCGGCAAGCTCATCGCGCGCGTCTCGGCGGGCGGCATTGATGAGGTGGTGCTGGCGATGAACGCCACATTGGAAGGCCAGACCACCGCGCATTACATTGCTGAGAGGCTCGAAGGCCTGCCGCTGCGCGTCACCCAGTTGGCGCATGGCCTGCCGGTGGGAGGAGAGCTGGATTACCTCGATGAAGGGACTCTGGCGCAGGCTTTGCGGGCGAGAAGGCCGGTGGGTTGAGGGCAGCGTGTATGCTTCGACAAGCTCAGCATGAGCGGTGTTGTTTTTGCACTTATTCACTAAACCCCGCTCAGCCTGAGCCTGTCGAAGGCCACGCACCACCCTTGCCGAACGCACACGCGCAAACTATCTGACCCTTCATGGCTATCCGCGAAATCATTGAAATCCCCGATCTGCGCCTCAAGCAGATTTCCGCACCCGTCGAAAAGTTCGACGATGAGCTGAAAGTGCTCGTCGCTGACATGTTCGAGACGATGTATGATGCCCCCGGCATCGGCCTCGCTGCCGTCCAGCTGGGAGTGCCGCTGCGTGTGCTGGTGATCGATCTGCAGCCTGATGATCCCGATGCCGAACCAGAAGAATGCACCGCGCACGGAGGGCACAGCCACACCCATCACCCGGTGAAGCGCGAACCGCAGGTGTTCATCAATCCGGTAATTCTTGAGGATTCGGAAGAAACCACGTTCTATAACGAAGGCTGTCTCTCGGTCCCCGAGATATATGCCGAAGTCGAACGCCCCTCCCGCATCCGTGCGCGCTGGCAGGATCTTGATGGCACAGTGCATGAGCAGGACATCGACGGCATGCTCGCCACCTGTCTGCAGCACGAGATGGATCACCTCGAAGGCATTGTCTTTATCGATCACCTCAGCCGCCTCGAGCGGCAGATGGCGCTGAAGAAGCTGGATAAGCTGCGCAAGGCGGCTTGATTGACTGACTCGCGGGCTTCGACAAGCTCAGCCTGAGCGGGGTTTGGTGAATCG
>JANOYZ010000337.1:0-4832 GCA_031429135.1 Novosphingobium sp.
CAGGCTCAGCCTGAGCGGGGATTGGTTATGGGTCAAACCCCTCGCTTGACCATCACGCTCTAATTTCCACATCCGCTCAGCCTGAGCTTGTCGAAGGCCACGTGCGACTTTCAGCCGCCTACCACCGCCGCCGCCGCTGGCAAGCGCGCACCCGCTGCCGCAGTTCCTCGGCCCGCTCATCGGCCGTGATGAACGGTGTATCGGCGGGCAGGTGCTGGCGCAGGTCACCCAGCTTGACGCGGGTGATCGTCGGCACCGGTTCTGAATCGCAATCATACCAGCGGCCATAGATGCCGCCTTCGGTATATCCCGCCGGATCGAGCCAGTTGGGCACCCCCGGATCGCTGAGCGCAATCACCCCGCGATATTTCCCGTCGCCGGAGAGTGTGGCCATCGCACCATTGGTGCTGGACAGGCGATAGACATATTCCAGCGCGTTGAAATAGGGGTCATTAAGCTGAATGTTCCAGTAAGGCGCTCTTGCCGGAATTGCCGTCTCGATGATCAGCGCCTCGTCCGCTTCCAGCTGGAAACAGGCGGGCCAGTAGGTCTGCTTGACCAGCGCGCCGGGATAGCGGACCGGCTCGAACACATTGAAGCCGACACGCTGCTTCACCCCGTTCTGCATCTGGTAATATTGCTTGGTCTTGCGCGCCGGGAACCTGGCCATTTCCTCGATACGATGGACAATTTCCTCAGGGGTGAGGCGCGGCTTGGTCGGCACGGGATCAAGGCATTCGATTGCCAGCTGCGGATCGGTCTCATTCGCCCAGTCATACATCCGGTAGCGCACGAACATACCGCCTGCCTCAGGGTGGATCGGTGCCCACTTGCCAGAATAGCCCGCCGGGCGTGCCGCGCTGAACACCACCTCGAAGTCCTGCCCGAGCTCCAGCCCGAGATCGCTGCAATCAACCTCGTTATGGCCATTGGGCAGCGGCTGTTCATCATAGGTGCCCGAAAGCGCGGCCTGGGTGGTGAACGACAGGATCTTGGCTGTGCCGCGATTGCCCGAGACACGGTACGTCAGATCGCCCCGGATTGGGGATTGCACATAGATGTCATCGGGATTGGGCTGCAACGTATAGACCGGGTTCCATAACGGAGCCCAATCAGGGTGCTCGGGCGTGGCGTGGAAATACATGAAATAGGCGTAGGACAAACTGGTCATCGTCTGACGATAGACATCGGCGCGGTATGCCGGGTTTTCAGGGTGCCAGGTGTCTGCAAGGTTCGCCACCGCGCCTTCGAGCGGGGCGAGGTAGGTGAGGATTTCGGGCGCTATTTCGGTGGGCATAATACAGTCTCCCCAGCGGAGCGGGCCGCCGGGGAGAAGCTAAACACAGGCGGGCCGGCGGGGCAAATCGCCCAGCCGATGCCTCACCAGACCAGCGGCACTGACTCAGGTCCGACGACGCCGCCGGGGCGGTACTCGGCCTTGAAACCGGGGGAGACCGAGAACTCGGGAATTCGCTTCAGCCATTCCTCCAGCGCGCACTTGATCTCGAGCCGGGCAAGATGCGCGCCCATGCAGGAATGTGCGCCGACGGTGAAGGCCAGCACGGTCTGGCGCGGGCGGTGGAAGTTGCAAGTCCGGGGCTCGGGGAAGACTTCGGGATCGAAGTTGCAGGCCGGCAGTACGCAGGTGATGCGGTCATCCTTTTTGAGCTGCACACCGCGCAGTTCGTGGTCCTGGATCAGCACCCGGCCTGAAAAAGTCACCGACCACAGCCGCAGCAGCTCTTCGATCTGGGCGTTGATGTTGCCTGGATCGTCGCGCATTTCCTTCACGATCTCGGGGTTGCGCGCGAGGTAGAGCCAGATATTGTTAAGCGTGGCGAAGACGGTATCAAGCCCGCCGATGAACAGGAAGCATACGAAGCCGAACACTTCCTTGTCCGACAGCGGGCGACCGTCGATCTGGGCATGGGCGATCAGGCTGACCACGCCATCATCAGGATTGGCTTTCTTCTCGGCAATCGCGCCTTTCAGATAGGCGGTGATCTTGGCCATCGCCTGCCCCATGATTTCGCGGCTGTTCGAATGGAGCAGGTCCATCGCCCACGATACGAAGGTATCACGCATCGCCTGCGGCAGGCCCATGATATCAAGGAACACCATCACCGGCAGCGGACGACCGAACTCTTCGGTGAACTCGACTTCGCCCTGATCATCGAACTGGTCGATCAGGTCATTGGCGAGCTTGCGGATCTTGGACTCGAGCTTGAGAACGCCCTGCGGTGAGAACACCGGATCGACGATGTTGCGGTATTTGCGGTGCTCGGGCGGATCGATTTCTTGCGGGATGAAGTAGAAGTAATCGTCGGGATCGCGCGGGAAGGGGGTTGCGCCCTCGTTCGAGAAAATTTCCGGGTGACGCAGGATGAACAGCGCATCGGCATGCTTGGTCGCCTGCCACGAATTGCCATAAGCACCGACATCGTACCAGATCGAGGGATAGTCCTGATGCAGCGAGGCCATGAAATCATGCGGCGCGGCGAGGAATTCGGGGCTGTAGGTTATCCCGGCAGAGCGAATCTGATCCGGCGAGACATGCGGCGGCACCTGATCCATACCCATACGGCGCGGATAGGTAGGCGGAACCGGATTGGCGGCGTCGATCGGCATGGATTGTTCCTTCCGCTCAGTACTGGGTTTCAGGCAGGTGGACGACGAGGCCGTCCAGCCCATCGCTCATGACGATCTGGCACGACAGGCGGCTGGCGGCCTTGCGTTCGCTCGATACGCCTTCGAGCAGATCAGCCTCATCCTGGCTGGCCGGACCGCCCAGCTTGCTCACCCAGTTGTCATCCACATAGCAATGGCAGGTGGCACAAGAGAGACCGCCACCGCATTCGCCGACAATGCCCTCGACATTGTTGTAAAGCGCCCCGCGCATGACGTTTTCGCCATTCGGCACATCGATCACCTGACTGGAACCGTGGTGCTGAACATAGGTAACCGATGGCATTGGCTTGACTCTCCCGGAACTGTTCCGCATTGTGAGAACGATGTTCTCAACAGTTAGGCGAAACCGGGTGGAAATGTCAATGAGAATGTTGTTCTCAAACCAATGAACACGGCCACAATCATAGCGCCAAATGGGCTTTCGCCGAAGAGCTTGCCACGCCCGCGCATCGATGGCGCAGACCGGACGCGGCTGCTGATCGAGGCGGCTTATGAACTGCTGGCGGATGAGGGACTTGATGGTCTGACGATCCGGGCCGTGCTGTTGCGCACCGGCCTTGCGCGGCGCGCTTTTTATGAGAGCTTTTCGGGCAAGGATGATCTGGTGCTGGCGGTGTTCGAACAGACGCTGAAGCTTGCCGCCCGCCATTTCGAGCGCGAGGCCGGGCAGTTTTCCGGCGCGCTGGAACGACTGCAGTTTATCGTCCACACGATTGTGCTGGGGCGCGGTTATGCTGGGCAAGGGACAGAGGTCACGCGTGACCGGCGCGGTGCGGCGCTCAGCCGTGAGCATATGCGTCTGGCAGAAAGCCGTCCCACCGATTTGCAGGCTGCGCTCAGCCCATTGCTCGATCTTTTTGCGCGGCAACTGGCAGAAGGGATGGCGGCTGGTGCAGTTCGTCAGGCCGATCCGGCGCGTATGGCGATGCTGGTTTACAATACCGTCTCCAACACCGTGCATTCAGAACTGCTGGCAGAGGAAGGCCGGACCCCCGATCCCGCCCGCCGCATCCAGCTGGCTGACGATATCTGGGATTTCTGCCGCAGGGCGATCATCGCCTAGCGCACCGGCGATTTTGCTGGCGGGCACTGGCCGCACCGGGAAAATTACGGCAGCGTCGGCAAAACTTTACAGGAGAGTTTAATGTCCGCACTGCGTTTTGATGACCGTGTGGCAGTGATTACCGGTGGCGGTCGCGGGTTGGGACGGGCCTATGCCGAACTGCTCGGCTCGCTGGGTGCGAAGATCGTGGTCAATGACAATGGCAGCATTATCAAGGGAGAGGGCGCTGACGCAGGCCCGGCGCAGGAAGTGGTTGATGCGATCACGGCCGCAGGCGGGGAGGCGATTGCCTGCGCTGACAGCGTTGCTACCCCCGATGGTGGCCGCGCGATCATTCAAGCCGCGCTCGATGCTTTCGGGCGGATCGACGTGTTGATCCATAACGCGGGTAATGTCCGTTATGGCTCGATCCGCGAACTGTCCGACGAGGATCTGGATGCCGTGCTCGATGTCCATCTCAAGGGCGCGTTTCATGTCGTGCGCGCCGCGATGCCGCTGATGTGTGATGCCGGGTACGGGCGGATCGTGCTCACCTCGTCGATTGGCGGGGTCTATGGCAACAGCAACTGCGTCAACTATGCCATGGCCAAAGCGGGCATGATCGGCCTGAGCAATGTCATTGCGCTGGAGGGCGAGCTCTTTGGCGTCAAATCGAACGTTATCGTCCCCGCCGCCGTTACCCGCATGGCCGATGGACTTGATACCTCGATGTATCCACCAATGGGCCCGGAACTGGTCGCACCGATGGTCGGCTGGCTGGCGCATGAGAACTGCTCGGTCAGCGGCGAAATCTATGCTGCCGTCGCCGGGCGCATGGCGGAAATGTACATCGGTGAGACGCGCGGGGTTTACCGGCCCGAATGGTCAGTTGATGATGTGGGTGCCGCCATCGGCGCGATCCGCGACAAGAGCGATGCCAAGCAGTTTGGTTTGCACGGGCATGTGGAGCACCTGACCTACAGCTTCGGCATGGCGAGTGGGGGGTAGTGTTTTGGGCAATTGTTGTGCGCGGGCTTCGACAGGCTCAGCCTGAGCGGGGTTTGGTGAATTGATGCATTAATAACATCCGCTCAGGCTGAGC
>JANOYZ010000338.1:0-15156 GCA_031429135.1 Novosphingobium sp.
GCCGTATTCGGCGAGCAATATGTCGCTGATCCGCTTGGCCTCGACCGGGCAGCCGACCAGCAGCGGGACGATGTGCGTCACGCTGTCCATCACCGGCAGGCCGGCGTCGCGGAACTTGGCCTTGAGCAGCGCCGCCCCGGCCTGTTGCGCGACGCGTTCGTCGGCGCTCGCCTTCAGATGCCGCACCGACGCCAGTGCGCCCGCGACCAGCACCGGAGACAGGCTGGTGGTGAAGATGAACCCGGGCGCATAGCTGCGGATGCAGTCGATGATGTCGCTGTCGGCGGTGACATAGCCGCCCATCACGCCGAACGCCTTCCCCAGCGTGCCCTCGATCATTGTCACGCGGTGGGCGACTTCGTCGCGTTCCGAAATGCCGCCGCCGCGCGGGCCGTACATGCCGACGGCATGAACCTCGTCGAGGTAGGTCAGCGCGCCGTAGCGGTCGGCGAGGTCGCAAATTTCCGCGATCGGGGCGATGTCGCCATCCATCGAATAGACGCTTTCGAAGGCTATCAGCTTGGGCAATGCCGGATCAGCCTCGGCCAGCAATTCTTCAAGATGCGCGATATCATTGTGCCGCCACACCCTTTTTTCGGCCCCGGAATTGCGGATGCCGGCGATCATGCTGGCGTGGTTGAGCTCATCGGAAAAGATCACACAGCCGGGCAAAATCTTCGCCAGCGTGGAGAGAGTCGCATCATTCGAGACGTAGCCCGAGGTGAACAGCAGGGCTCCGTCCTTGCCGTGCAAGTCCGCCAGCTCACTTTCCAGCTCGACGTGGTAATGCGTGTTGCCGCCGATATTTCGGGTTCCGCCAGAGCCCGCGCCAACATCATGCAGCGCTGCTTCCATCGCGGCGACAACCTTGGGATGCTGGCCCATGGCGAGGTAATCGTTCGAGCACCACACAGTGATGTCCTTGGGGCCATTGTGTCCGGCAAAGCAGCGCGCGTTGGGATAGGCTCCCTTGTTGCGCAGGATGTCAATAAACACCCGGTAGCGGCCTTCAGAGTGGAGGCGCTCGATCGCAGAATCAAAAATCTTGTCGTAGTCCACGGGCTTCGCGTCCCTGCTTCACCGGCGACTTGCCAGCGGTTGCGCGGCGGCCATTAGACCAAGTGTGGATCAAGTTCCAGCAGGTTTGTCAGTTACCTGCCTGTTTGGCACAGGAACGCCTGAGACTGGAGCAATTGGAGCTGGACCGTCTGGCGTGTTCCCGGGCAACCTTGTCACACCCGAACGGCTGACAGGATCGTTGTACCAGTCATAATCATGGCTGGGCAGGATACGTATTGCAGGTTCTGAATTCTTGAGCGCGGCTATGACATGCAGCCAGCTGATTACCGCGCGGCGGTCTTCAGGAGCGTAGAAATCGCTGAGAAACCGCGAACGCGGGCGCAGTTCCCGCCAGTTTACGGTCATTGAAGCGATGTCGCCGGCGAACAGAAATTCCTGGCCATCATCAAGCCTGACAAAGATCATCTGTGAACCCGGACTGTGGCTGGGTGTGGGAATAACCACAATTCCCGGTGCCACAGCCTGTGGCCTGGTGTCCGACAGTTCGGCATGAAGCAGCACCCCGCTCGGCCAGGGCAGCTTGGCGGAAGTAGGTGAGGATGGCAATTGCGCGGGATTGAGCTTTACCCGCGAAAGTACGCCCAGGCCGCCCTCGGTAGCGCCCAATGCCGCCAGTCCGCCAAGGTGATCGCCATGCTCATCGGTGACCAGGATCATGCTCGACTGGCGCAACATGCTATCAACGCTGTGCTGCGCTGCCGCATCAAAACGGTCCATGCCAAGCTGATCAGCCAATGTTTGCGTTGTCCCGGTTTCCAGCATCACCGGCCCTTTTCCCGGCACTTCAAGGCGAAAGGCCATGACGCCGATAGCGCGACGTTTGAGGCCTGATCCCGCCGCAAACAGATCGCCCGGTACGCGCCGCCAGGCGACCAGCTCCATCTCGATTCGGCTTGGTTTCTGACCGGGTATAGCCTCAGCCAATCTGCGCAGCTGCACGATATCCATCTGCTTGGCCGGCACCCAGTAGGGCGAAGTATCCTTCAGCAGCCAGTAGGCGGGAGCGCCGATCAGCAGCAGCAACGCCAGCAGGAAATAATTGAGTCGCCTGGTCATGATCGGGCTATAGCACTTCTATTCGCGAAAGCCCGAACCGGTTGAATGAAGGCACCAGACTGGCGACATTTGTGCCATCACCAGTAACCAGCGCAAGATCGCCCGCTCGCCGCTCGAATCGCTGGGTTTGTGTCAAGCTGGTAATCCTTCGAGCAATACCGGCAGCGCCGTGAACGAAAGCAACCCCCGGTCCGAAAGCGGCAGCCAGGTCTGCTTCAACCAAGGGGAAATGGGTGCAGGCCAGCACCACCGTGTCGATCGCCTCACCGCCAGGTTGCGCGCGCAATCCTTCGGCTGCCCGCGCGAACACGGCCCGGTTAACGCTTTGCCCGCGCAATCTGGCTTCGGCCGCCATCACCAGTTCAGGAGCGGCGTGGCGCAGCAGCAGTTTGCCTTCTGCGAACTCGGCCTCCAAACGGTCGACATAGCCCTGACGGATTGTCGCCGCAGTGCCCAGCAGTCCGATGGTGCCGCTGTGTGTCAGCTCCGCTGCGGGTTTGATCGCTGGAACCGTGCCGACAATCGGCACTTCCAGCACATCGCGGACCATGGCCAGTGCGATGGTAGAGGCGGTGTTGCAGGCGATGCAGATCAGCCGGGGCCGATAGCGTTCCGCCATACGGCCCAGCAGCCCGCAGACCCGCGCAGCCACCTCTGCCTCGCTCTTGGTGCCATAGGGCAAGCCTTTGAGATCGGCGACGTAGATCACCGGAGCCTGGGGCAGCGCCTTGCGCAGCTCCGCCAGCACCGACAATCCGCCGACTCCCGAATCGAACAGCAGTATCGGTGCTGCCGGATCGACTTCTTGGCCCGATTGATGTGCAGTTTGCCCCATATTGGCGGTATACCTATTTTTCCGCTGCACGAATGCAAGCGCAGCGGCTAAGGGTTTGGACTTAAACGGGGGATAGCCATGGACCTGACCGCACTCTTGCCGACATTGCTGGTCGGATATCTGCTGGGCTCGATCCCCTTTGGCATCATCCTGACGCGGCTTTTCGGCGTGGGAGATCTGCGGAGCATCGGCTCGGGCAACATCGGCGCGACCAATGTGCTGCGCACCGGGCGCAAGGGGCTCGCACTGGCAACGCTGCTGCTCGATCTGGCCAAGGGCTATATCGCGGTGTGCCTTGCCGCTAACCTGCCGGGTGGTGATCCCGCACTGGGTGGTCTCGCGGCGGTGATCGGGCATTGTTTCCCGGTGTGGCTCAAATTCAGAGGCGGCAAGGGGGTGGCGACACTGATGGGTGTCTCGCTTGGCCTCGCCTGGGGCATTGGCGGGGTCTATGCGGCGGTGTGGATCGCCGTGTTGGCACTTACGCGGATATCCTCGCTGGGTGGCATCTGCGCCGCTGTGGCGGCTCCTGTGGCCGCGCTTGCGCTTGGCTGGCCCGAATTTGTGCCAGCACTGGCATTCCTCGCGCTGCTGGTGCTGTGGCTGCACCGCGCCAATATCGCCAGGCTTCGCGCTGGCAGCGAACCCAAAATAGGCGCGGGTTCGCACAAGAACAGCGACAGTCAGGCGTGAGTGCAGGACTGATTCTGGCTCAGGACGAGGCATTTGCCCGCATCCGTCTGCTGCGTTCACCCAATGTCGGGCCGGTCAGCTACGCGCAATTGCTGCGTCGTTTCGGCTCTGCGGAGGCGGCGCTGGAGGCCTTGCCAGACCTGGCCTCTCGCGGTGGAGCAGCCTACCGTCTGGCATCCTCTGATCGGATCGAGGCGGAAATTTCCGCCGTCAAGCGGGCTGGCGCGCGCTATCTGTTTCACGATTCCCCCGATTATCCCGCCTTGCTCGCTCAGTATGACGGTGCGCCGCCAATCCTGATTGTGCGCGGCGATGCCAGCATTGCCACGCGGCCCGCGATTGCCGTGGTCGGCGCGCGCAATGCCTCGGCAGCGGCGGTGAAGCTGGCGCGCGATTTTGCCATGGCGCTGGCCGAATCTGGCTATGCCGTAGTCTCGGGGCTGGCGCGCGGGATTGACGGCGCGGCCCATCGCGGCGCGCTGTCGGCCGGGGCCATCGGCGGCGGCACCATCGGGGTGATCGCCAGCGGTATCGACATCGCCTATCCGCCCGAACATGCTGATCTCCAGGCTGAAATTGCCGAAAAAGGCCTGCTGATCGCCGAACAGCCGCCGGGCGTGGAGCCGCTCGCTCGCCACTTCCCCTCGCGCAACCGGATCATTGCGGGGCTGGCCGCTGGTACGTTGGTGGTGGAAGCCGCGCCCAAATCCGGCTCGCTGATCACCGCGCGGCTGGCGGGCGAGGCGGGGCGTGAGGTCATGGCGATTCCCGGCTCTCCGCTCGATAGCCGCAGCCACGGCTGCAACCAGCTGATCCGCGATGGCGCGGTGCTGGTGCAGACCCCGGCTGACGTCATCGAACTGCTCGAAGGCTTCACCGGATCGCCGCGCAGTATGTTCCGTGAGGAGGCGGCGAGCTTTCAGCCCGTGTATGATGATCTGGCCGATGAACCCGCCGATATCACCGGCCTGCTCACCACTGCGCCGGTTTCGGTCGATGAACTGATCCGCCAATCAGGTGGAAGCGCAGCGGCAGTGCAGCTGACGCTTCTGGAGCTGGAGCTGTCTGGACGGCTGGTGCGCCATGCGGCTGGTCGGGTCAGCCTTTCGGGTTAACTCCTCGATTTCCGCATCAAGCCTTGACGGCAGCCCCGCCAGCTTCCCACCATCGCGCGTGTACACACACGTAAGGGGGCTAAGGCTCACACCATGCAGCTTGTCATTGTTGAATCGCCTGCCAAGGCCAAAACCATCGAGAAATATCTCGGTGCGGACTATAAGGTTCTCGCCTCCTACGGCCACGTCCGCGATCTGCCGCCGAAAGACGGCTCGGTGCGGCCCGATGATGATTTCGCGATGGACTGGGAACTTTATGGTGACAAGGCGCGGCAGGTCAAAGCGATAACCGATGCCGCCAAGACTGCCGACCGCCTGATCCTCGCGACTGACCCTGACCGTGAGGGGGAAGCGATCTCATGGCATGTTCGCGAACTGCTGGCCAAGCGCAAGGCGTTGCCCAAAGACGTCCAGCGCGTCACTTTCAACGCCATCACCAAGGCCACCGTGACCGAGGCGATGAAGCATCCGCGTGAGCTCGATCAGGATCTGATCGATGCCTATCTCGCCCGCCGTGCGCTGGATTACCTGTTTGGCTTCACGCTTTCGCCGGTGCTGTGGCGCAAGCTGCCCGGCGCCAAGTCTGCGGGCCGTGTGCAATCAGTGGCGCTGCGCCTGATCGTTCAGCGTGAGCGTGAAATCGAGATTTTCAAGCCGCAGGAATACTGGTCAGTCGTCGCCTCCATGGAGCAGGGCGGTACGCCATTTACCGCACGGCTGGTGAAGTTTGATGGCAACAAGCTTGAACGGCTGAGCCTGGGTGATGCAGGCATCGCCGCCCGCGCCAGGGCGGCGGTTGAAGCTGGTGCGTTCCGTGTCGAGGAAGTCGATATCAAGCCGACCCGGCGCAATCCCTATCCGCCGTTCACCACCTCGACCTTGCAACAGGAAGCCGCGCGCAAGCTGGGCTTTTCCGCCAGCCACACCATGCGGGTGGCGCAGAACCTTTATGAGGCGGGCGCGATCACTTATATGCGCACCGATGGTGTGCAGATGGATTCAAGCGCCATCACAGCGGCGCGGGCTGAGATCAACAGTCGTTATTCAGGGCATTATGTGCCCGAAAAACCCCGCATTTATGAGACTAAAGCCAAGAATGCTCAGGAAGCACATGAAGCGATCCGGCCAACCGATTTCGGCAAGGATCGCTATGGCAGCGGAGATGAGGCGCGGCTTTATGAACTGGTGTGGAAGCGCGCACTGGCGAGCCAGATGGCATCGGCCAGCATCGAGCGCACCGTCGTCACCCTGCGCGACGGCACCGGCCAGCATGAACTGCGCGCCAATGGCCAGGTGATCAAGTTCCCCGGCTTCCTGGCGGTTTACGAGGAAGGCAAGGACCAGAAGCAGGATGGCGAAGAGGATGAGAGCGGCCTGCTGCCGGTAATGAACAAGGGTGACATGCCCGCCAAAAAGACAGTTGATGCAACCCAGCACTTTACCCAGCCGCAGCCGCGCTATTCCGAAGCCAGCCTAGTAAAGCGGCTCGAAGAGCTCGGCATTGGCCGCCCCTCGACCTATGCCGCAACGCTGCAAGTGCTCAAGGATCGCAACTATGTGAGAACCGAGAAAAATCGTTTTTTTGCAGAGGAATCAGGCCGACTTCTCACCGCGTTTCTCGAACGGTTTTTTGAGCGTTATGTCGCCTATGATTTCACCGCCGGGATGGAGGATGAGCTCGATGAGGTTTCCGCCGGTCGCGGTGCCTGGAAGGCTGTGCTCGCCGCCTTCTGGAAGGACTTCAAGCCCAAGTCCGACGAGGTGATGGAGCGCAAGCCCTCCGAAGTCACCGAAGCGCTCGACGAGTTCCTTTCCGATTACCTGTTCCCGCCGACCGAAGACGGCGCGGACCCGCGCAAATGTCCGGCTTGCGAGGCTGGCAGGCTGTCGCTGCGTGGGGGGCGCTTTGGTGCCTTTGTTGCCTGTTCAAACTATCCTGAGTGCAAGTTCACCCGCAAATTCGCGCAGCCTGGCGTGTCAGCCGATGGCGCTGGCGATGGTGAAGTGGGCAAGCACCCTGAGACGGACGAGCCGATTATGCGTAAGGCCGGTCGTTTCGGACCTTACATTGAACTCGGCTCAGGCAAGGACGCCAAGCGCAGTTCAATCCCGAAGGACATCGGCGAACTCGATCTGGATTGGGCGGTCAAGCTGCTCAGCCTGCCGCGCACCATCGGCCCGCACCCCGAAAGCGGCGAGCCGATCACCGCCAGCCTTGGTCGTTATGGGCCCTATCTGGCGCATCAGGGCAAATACGCCAAGCTGCGCGGCACGGCGGAAATCTTCGAAACCGGCATGAACGCCGCCGTGGTCAAACTGGCCGAGGCGGCTGCAGGTAAGGGCGCGCGCACTGCCGCCGAACCGCTCAAGACCTTCGGCGCGCACCCCGAATCGGGCGCGGAGATGAAGCTGATGGCGGGGCGCTATGGGCCTTACGTCACCGACGGCATTACCAACGCCACCCTGCCGCGCGACAAGCAGCCCGAAGACTTGACCGAGGAAGAGGCGGTCGTGCTGATCACCGAACGGGCCGCGAAGGGTCCGGCGAAAGGCAAAGGCCGCAAGAAAGCTGCTCCAGCTAAGAAGCCCTCCGCCAAAAAAGCGGTGCCGAAGAAGGCTGCCGCCAAGAAGGTGGGAGCCAAGAAAGCACCTGCGAAAAAGGCAGACGGAGCGCCAGTGGCTGACGAAGACGTGCCCTTCTGATGGCCGAAATATTCACCCGCCACCGCCAGCCATGGAAAGGCGACGAAGTCGCCAGGCTACGATTGCTGGCGGGCAAGGGCAAAGGCCTCAAGGAAATCGCCAAGGCGCTCAACCGCAGCGAGGAATCGACCAAGGAGCGGGCGAAGATCGACGGGATCGGGATTGCGAAGCTGCGTTAGCGCTTCAGCATTGTTGCCAGTTCTTCTGCGATGGCGGCGTGACCAGCAGCATTGGGGTGCCACGGCACGCCAGGTGCGCTGCCGGGAACTCCGCTTGACCACGGTTCTTTGTCGCAAGCGGTGTGATAGGCAGAGAGCTTGCCAGCCGGTAGCAGACTGGCTTTAGTTTCGCGGGCAACCTTGGCGGTGATTGCCGCGAGCCTATCGCCTACAGCGCGCGATTGGCGCACCGCATCATCGCTCTGGTTCATCGCTGCGCAGTTACCCTTGGCCGGTAGCAGGGTGACATAATCGACAAAGACCAGTTTGGCTTGCGGCGCGCGGCTTTTGGTTTGATGGACGATCTCACGCAGGTTAGCCTCCATCCGCACCCAGTCTGCCTCCGTGCCGGTTGCCCCGGGAATGCAGCGGCCAGCTTCACCCTTGCAACTGACGGCCATGAGATTGCGGACATAGCTGATGTCATTGCCGCCGATTGTGATGGTGACAAGCCGCGTTTCCGCTCGCACCGCGTTGATCTGCGGGGGAAGTTCCGCCCATGGGCCCAACACATGCGCGCTGGTCGCCCCGCCGCAGGTGGCATCGACCAGATCGAGGGCAAAGCGCTTGGCCAGCAGGGTGGCGTAATTCTGCGGACTGCGCCCGCAGCGGGCAGGGGTGCCGGGCTTGGTCGAGCCGATGCTGGTGCCTGCGGCAAACGAGCTACCCAGTGCGACGTAATGCGCGCCTTGCGGAATGGTAGGCACATGGGCGCAAGCTGCCAGTGCGAAGGTAAGTAAAGTTGCGGAAATTCGTTTCACTTCACCCAATCCAGCCCGATCTCCTCATAAATCTCCTTGGACTCGGCCCAGTTTTCCTCGACCTTCACATGGAGGAACAGGTGAACCTTCACCCCCAGCAGTTCGCAGAGTTCCTTGCGCGCCGCCTCGCCAATCGCCTTCAGCTTTGATCCGCCCTTGCCGAGCACGATGCCCTTCTGGCTGTCGCGGGCGATGACGATCTGCTGGTGGATTTCAACCGAGCCATCCTTGCGGTTGGTGTAGCTTTCGGGGCGTACCGCGCTGTCATAGGGCAGTTCGTCATGCAACTGGCGGTAGAGCTGTTCGCGGGTGATTTCGCAGGCCAGCAGCCGCTCGCTGGCGTCTGACACCTGATCCTCGGGATAGTGCCAGGCACTCTCGGGCATCAGCGCCGCCAGCCGCGCTTTCAGTTCGGGCACACCATCGCCGGTCAGTGCCGAGATGAAGAACACTTCGTCAAACGGGGCGTTGCCCGCTTCATCGGCTCCGGCCAGAGCCTGCGCGGCGATCAGCAGCGGCTCCTTGGCGGTTTCATCGACCTTGTTGAGCACCAGCAGCTTGCGTTCCGGGCGGTTCTTCAGGCTTTCGAGGATCGATTCGAGGTAATCGAGCTTCTTCTTGCGGCCATCGACCACCAGCATGATCACATCGGCTTCCTGCGCGCCGTCCCAGGCGGCGCTGACCATAGCGCGATCAAGCCGTCGGCGTGGGGCGAAGATACCGGGGGTATCTGCCAGAATGATCTGCGTTTCATCGGCAAGTGCAATGCCCATCAGCCGCGCGCGGGTGGTCTGCGCCTTGGCCGATACGATCGCCACTTTCTGCCCGACCAGCGCGTTTACCAGCGTCGATTTGCCCGCATTGGGCGCGCCGAGAACGGCAACGAGGCCGCAATGATGGGTCATGATTGGGTTCCGTGGGGTAATGTTGGTGCGCGGGCTTTGACAGGCTCAGCCTGAGCGGATGCTGGCAATGGGTCTGGAGTCCGATTGTCCTGAGCTTGTCGAAGGATCATCCGAAATTCCTCAGAAACTCTGCGGCTGCCAGTTTTTCGGCCTCATGCTTACTGTGACCAGTGGCCCGTGCCTCGCCGACACCGTGAACTGATACGGCAACCGTAAACTGCGCCGCG
The DNA here is from genome assembly GCA_031429135.1 of Novosphingobium sp. GTDB lineage: Bacteria > Pseudomonadota > Alphaproteobacteria > Sphingomonadales > Sphingomonadaceae > Novosphingobium. The sequence goes on from JANOYZ010000338.1 coordinate 9,594, forward strand.
TGATCAGGGCCGGCGCGTTCGATCACCTTGTATTCGGGGACGCGCCGCCGGTTGCCTGCCGCCCATTCCTGAAGCGCCGATTTGGGGTGCTTGGAGTGACCGACTTTGCCGGTCACCGCCTCGGCCCACAGCCGCCGCACCAATTGCCGCATGGCATCAAAACCCAAGGTCAGGAAACCCGCGCCAAGTATGGATTCCATCACGTCACCGAGGATATTGTCACTTTCGCGTCCGCCATCATCATGCGCCTGCTTGCCAAGCCGCATGTGCTCGCCAAGACCTATCGAGCGGGCGATGCGGGCGTTGGTCTCGCGGCTGACCAGCGCGTTGAGGCGCTGCGAGAGGCGCCCTTCATCGCCGGTGCCAAGCTCGTGAAGCCAATCGGCGATCGACAGCCCCAGCACCCGGTCCCCCAAGAATTCGAGCCGCTGGTAATCGCGCACGTGGCCGGTACTGCCGTGAGTCAGCGCCTCAAGCCACAAGGCCTCATCGCGCAAGGGTTCGCCGGTCAGTTCCTCAAGGAAAGCGCGGGTCGCGTGTTCAAGCTCGCTCCCGCTCAAATCCTGCCTCCGATACGGCCCCAGCGCGTCGCCGAGAACCATGTCCACGGCTTGAGCCATTCAGCCGCGCCGTCGGTCGAGAACATCATCACCTGCGCCTTGCCGACAAGATTTTCCTGCGGGACAAAGGACACACCGCCGACATCAGTTGAGAACCGGCTGTCGAGCGAGTTGTCGCGGTTATCGCCCATCATGAAGACATGTCCGGCGGGCACGACATAGACCGCCGTATCATCCGCATCGGGCCGCTCGCCAAAATCAAGCACGTTATAGGAAACCCCGTTTGGCAGGGTTTCGCGGAATTGTGGATAGCGGCAAAACGCCTTGCCATCGGGAGCAACCTGCTGGAATTCCAGTGCGACACACGGTGAGCGATTGTCTGGCTTAGCGGCGTCGATCATGTTCTGGGTCACCGGAATAACGAAATCCGCAACCTTCACCTTGGGCACGGCCTGGCCGTTGAGATGAAGTACGCCGCCGCGCATCTGGATCTGATCACCCGGCAGGCCGATGACGCGCTTGATGAAATCGACATCGGCGAAGGGTGGTTTCTTGAAAATGGCGACATCGCCGCGCTCTGGCTGGCTGGCGAGTACCCGGCCCGGGATCAGTGGCGCGCTGAACGGCAGGGAATGCTTTGAATAACCGTAGGACCATTTGCTGGCGAGCAGATAATCCCCGATCAGCAGGCGTGGCAGCATGGATTCGCTGGGAATGTTGAAAGGCGCCATGATAAAGCTGCGGAACACCAGCACAATCAGCACCAGCTTGATCAGGAATACGGGGAAGCTATCCTCTTTCTTCACCGGTTTTGCAGGCTTTTGCGGCGCGGGCGAAACCGGCGCGGGGGCGGCGGCTTCGGTTGGTGTGTTCTGTTCGGTGGTCATGCTGCCCCATCGGAGGTGTGTTAATCAGGTAATGCAGTGTATTGGCCGCATTCATGCTTTATCCAGCATGAATAGGTTTTCCCCTGCTTGGCCTTATGGCTCAGCGGCGGCATAGGGCAGGCTTGCCGATCAGGAAAGGCCAGTAATGCGCGATAGAGTGACAAACAGCTGGGCAAAACTGGCAGAACTGCCTCACCAGACGCTCAATGTGCTGTTCACTGACCCGGACCGGGTGGCCAGCTATGCAACCAGGCTGGATCTGCCGGGCGGCGATATCCACTTTGACTGGTCGAAGACACACCTCGATGCCGATCTGGTGGCGCAGTTCACCCAGCTGGCCGAGGCCTGCGGCTTTGCTGCGCGTCGGCAGGCGCTGTTCGCCGGAGAGCTGGTCAATGTCACCGAAGGCCGATCTGTCGAACATGCTGCTCAGCGCGGCGTCGGCAATGCGGATTCGGTCGATCTGGCGGGTGTGCTCCATGCCCGGATGCGCGGTCTGGTCGAGGCGATCCACGGTGGGTTGCTGGGCGAGGTCAAGCACCTCATCCATATCGGTATCGGTGGTTCGGCACTGGGGCCGGCACTGGCGGTGGATGCCCTGACGCGGGACGGTGCCATGGTCGATGTCCATGTCGTCTCGAATATCGATGGCTGCGCGCTCGAAACCGCCTTTGCCGCCTGCGATCCGGCGACGACGATGGTGGCGGTGGCCTCAAAGACCTTCACCACCATCGAAACCATGACCAACGCCGCCTCGGCACTGGCATGGCTGACGTCCGGGGGTGTTTCCGATCCCTATGGGCGGACCGTGGCGCTGACGGCATCGCCCGATGCGGCGCTGGCATGGGGGGTTGATGAAACCCGCGTGCTGCCGTTTCCCGAAAATGTCGGTGGGCGCTATTCGCTGTGGTCGTCGATCGGCTTTCCGGTGGCGCTGGCTCTCGGATGGGACGAATTTGCTGCCTTTCTTGATGGCGCAGCGGCGATGGATCGGCATTTTCTGGAAACGCAGGGCTTTGCCAATCTGCCACTGCGAGCTGCCTTTGGTGATCAATATTACACCCGGCTGCGCGGTTGCCAGACCCGTGCGGTTTTCGCCTATGACGAACGGTTGGCGCTGTTTCCGAGCTATTTGCAGCAGCTCGAGATGGAATCGAACGGCAAGAGTGTGACCTTGGATGGTCGGCCTGTTACAGGCCCGACCGCGCCGATCATCTGGGGCGGGGTGGGAACTGATGCGCAGCACGCCGTGTTCCAGCTGCTCCATCAGGGTACGCTACTCGTGCCCATCGACTTTATTGCCGCAATTCAGCCGGGTGACGCGCTCGACCCCGCACATCACCGCATCCTGCTGTCAAACTGCTTTGCCCAGGGCGCGGCGCTGATGGCGGGCAAGGCCAGCGATGATCCGGCGCGCGCCTATCCGGGTGACCGGCCATCGGCGACGATCCTGTGCGATGAACTGAACGCCGGAACACTCGGCGCGCTCATCGCTTTTCATGAGCACCGCACTTTTGCGAATGGTGTGCTGATGGAGATTAATTCGTTCGATCAGTTCGGGGTTGAACTGGGCAAAGAGATTGCCAACCAGATAGAGGCGGGCGGGGTGACCTTTGATGCCAGCACCGAGGCTCTGCTCAAGCTGGCGGGGATTGGATCACAGTAATCGTCGTTTCCGGTTGGCAAACTGGCGTTGCTCCCCCCATATCGCGCCTCGCAACGGGAGCGATCCATGGCTGATTTTGATTACGACCTCTTTGTTATCGGCGCAGGCTCTGGCGGAGTCAGGGCGAGCCGGATCGCCGCTTCGTACGGCGCGCGGGTGGCGGTTGCCGAGGAGCACCGTATTGGCGGCACCTGCGTGATCCGCGGCTGCGTGCCCAAGAAGCTGCTGGTCTATGGTTCGCACTTTGCCGAGGAACTGCATGATGCGGCTAATTATGGCTGGTCGGTTCAGGGTCTGAGCTTTGACTGGGCCGTTTTGCGCGACACAGTCCTGCGCGATGTTGATCGGCTCAATGCCGCCTATTCCAGCACGCTGGATAACAACAACGTCGAACAATATCTGGAAAGGGCGATTATCACCGGTCCGAATGCGGTGAAACTTGCCGGGGGGCGGGAATTCAGCGCCAGATACATTCTCGTCGCAGTAGGTGCATGGCCGCTGGTGCCTGAGTTTGAAGGCAATGAGCATTGCATCACGTCAAATGAGGTCTTTCACCTTGCAGCATTGCCGAAGCGCATCGTCATTCAGGGCGCTGGCTATATTGCCATGGAATTTGCCGGTATTTTCAATGCGCTGGGAACCCAGGTAACGGTGGTTAACCGCAGCGAGAAAATCCTGCGCGGTTATGATGCCGCGCTCAGTGATCGCTTGCTGCAAATCACCATGGCGCGCGGGATTGATTACCGGTTCAACAGCCCGATCGAACAGGTCGAGAAGCTCACGGATGGCTCGTTCATGGTTACAACGCATGGGCGAGACCCGATCCCTGCCGATGCCGTGCTGGTCGCCACCGGGCGTAAGCCCAAGACTGATGGGCTGGGCCTGAAGAGTGCCGGGATAATGCTTGGCGATGGCGGAGAAATTCCGGTCGACGAGCATAATCGCACGTCATGCCCATCGATCTACGCCGTGGGCGACGTCACCAACCGCGTTCAGCTTACTCCCGTTGCGATCCGCGAGGGGCAGGCTTTTGCCGATACTGTGTTCGGCTCCAAACCGACCACCGTAAACTACGATTTGATCCCCAGCGCCGTATTTTCGCAGCCACCGCTTGCGTCAGTCGGGTTGACCGAAGGGCAGGCGCGCGAAAAATACGGAAACATAAAGGTTTATTCCTCAGATTTCCGTCCGATGAAAAACGTCTTCGCGCAGAGGCATGAGCGCGGACTTTACAAGATGGTGGTCAGTGCCAATGATGATCGCATTCTGGGGCTGCACATGATCGGCCCCGAAGCACCGGAAATCCTGCAGGCGGCGGCCATCGCGGTGAAGGCGGGGCTCACCAAGGCGGATTTCGATGCAACTGTCGCGCTGCATCCTTCGATGGCCGAGGAACTGGTGCTGATGCGATGAACTGCCGGGTATCGCCCCCCAGATAAGATTTAACCGACCGCTTAAATACTATTGACGCTGCCTCACCAGCGTGTCTTAGCGGGCGAACGATTCCGCAAGCGCGAAGGACTACTCGGGGCATGTCAGCCAATATCGCCGAAATGGAAAAACGTCGCAGCGCCGCACGGCTTGGCGGGGGGCAAAAGCGCATCGATGCGCAGCATGCCAAGGGCAAACTGACCGCGCGCGAACGGCTTGAAATTCTGCTCGACGAAGGCAGCTTCGAAGAGACAGACATGTATGTCGAGCACAATTGCACCGACTTCGGCATGCCGGAACAGACCATCTCGGGCGATGGCGTCGTCACCGGATCGGGCACGATCAACGGCCGTCTGGTCTATGTGTTCAGCCAGGATTTCACTGTTTTCGGCGGCGCAGTGTCTGAGCGCCATGCCATGAAAATCTGCAAGATCATGGACAACGCCATGAAGGTCGGCGCGCCGGTGATCGGGATCAACGATTCGGGCGGCGCGCGCATTCAGGAAGGCGTCGCCTCGCTCGGCGGCTATGCCGAGATTTTCCAGCGCAATGTGCTGGCATCAGGCGTGGTGCCACAGCTTTCGCTGATCATGGGGCCATGCGCGGGCGGCGCGGTCTATTCGCCCGCGATGACCGACTTCATTTTCATGGTGAAGGACAGCTCCTACATGTTCGTCACCGGGCCCGACGTGGTCAAGACCGTGACCAACGAAATCGTCACGCAGGAGGAACTGGGCGGCGCGATCACGCACACCACCAAGACCTCGGTGGCCGATCTGGCGCTCGAAAACGACATCGAAGCGCTGCTCACCGCGCGCGATTTCTTCGATTTCCTCCCCGCATCAAACCGCGAGGAAGTGCCGGAGCGCCCCTGCGCCGATGCATGGGACCTCGCGGTGTCGGTGGCGGTGGCGGAAAGTTCCAGCAGCCCGCCGCTGCCTGGTGTGATCTGGGCCTGGAAACTTGGATTAAGCACGGCAGGCGTTCCATTGACGTGCAGGGTGACGTTGGTGATGCCC
>JANOYZ010000339.1:0-6421 GCA_031429135.1 Novosphingobium sp.
CCATTGTCGAGAGCGGTCTCGATATTCCCAGCGCCAATACCATCATCATCCACCGGGCAGATCGCTTTGGCCTTGCCCAGCTTTACCAGCTGCGCGGGCGGGTCGGCCGGGCCAAATTGCGGGCCTATGCCTATCTGACCACGCCGGTGGATAACCAGCTTTCCGAAGTAGCCGAAAAGCGCCTGAAGGTGCTGAGTGATCTCGATAGTCTGGGTGCCGGGTTCCAGCTTGCCAGCCACGATCTCGATATACGTGGTGCTGGCAATCTGCTGGGGGACGAGCAATCAGGCCATATCCGCGAGGTTGGCTTTGAACTCTACCAGTCGATGCTGGAAGACGCCATTCTCGCGGCCAAGGCGGGTGATTACGGACTGGAGCGCGATTCCGCCGGCCTCAGCCCGCAGATCACCGTCGATGTGCCGATCATGATTCCGGAAAGCTATGTCCCCGATCTGGCGGTGCGGATGGCGCTTTATCGCCGCCTCAACGATGCCGAGGATCAGGGCGAGATCGAATCACTTTCCGCTGAAATGATCGACCGCTTCGGTGCCCTGCCTGTGCCCACCGCCAACCTGATCAAGCTGATCGAGATCAAGCGACAGGCCATCGAGGCCAATATTTCGAAGATTGATGTCGGTGCCAAGGGATCGCTGGTTTCATTCCATAATGACAGTTTCGCTGATCCCATGGGGCTGGTCGCCTATTCCCAGCGCCTGGCTGGCACCATCAAGCTGCGTCCGGACAACAAGCTGGTGATCACCCGCGCCTGGGGTGATCCGGCTGCACGGCTCAACGGGCTGTTTCAGCTCACCAAGGGGCTGAGTGCGATTGCCCGGAAGGCGAAGGGCTGATCGCACCTCGCCTGCGTTAGCAATTCCTTTGCCTGCCTTTGCTAAACCCGATCAAGCAGCGGCTTTATCCGCGTTTTGAGGGTTAACGTGTGGCTTCCAGTGCTGCCACAATCAGGCTTGAAGGGCAGGGCTTTGCCAAGGCAGAACCGGCAGCGGCAATACCACGCCTGCACATCTGGAACTGGGCCGATTGCAGTGACACTGAAGCACTCGCCAATTGGCAGAATCTGGCGGCCTGTGCGAGTGAACCCAACCCCTTCTTTGAAAGCTGGTATCTGCTGCCATCACTGCGCGCGCTTGATCCCCAGGGCCGTGTCTCGCTGCTGGTGCTCGAACAGGCAGGTCGCTGGCTCGGAATGATGCCGCTGTCACGGGAGCCGAACTATTACAATTACCCGGTTCCGCAGTTGCGTAGCTGGGTTCATGCCAATTGCTTCCTCGGTGCGCCACTGGTTGCCGCCGGGCAGGAGCGGGCGTTCTGGCTGGCGCTGCTGGAATGGGCGGATGCCCATGCCGGGGCCGCACTGTTTCTGCATCTGACGCACTTCCCCCTCTCCGGCCCGCTGCACCGCGCACTGGACGAGATTGTGCGGGAGCAAGGCCGTACCGCCGCTCTGGTTCACCGTGAGGAACGCGCGCTGCTGCAATCCGATCTGGCTCCGGACGCCTATCTTGAAGCCGCGATGAGCGGAAAAAAGCGCAAGGAATTGCGCCGTCAGCATGCACGGTTGTCCGAAGCAGGTGATCTGGCTTTCGAAAGGCGTGACGATGCCGATGGGCTTACAGTCTGGATCGACCAGTTTCTCAACCTCGAAGCTGCGGGCTGGAAGGGCAAGGCCGGTTCCGCCATTGCCTCAGCACCGGAAACCGAAACCTTGCTGCGTGAATCGCTGGCGAGCGCGGCGAGCCATGGCAAACTGGAACGGCTGACCCTGACGCTTAATGGCAGCCCCATCGCCATGCTCGCCAATTTCATCTGCTCTCCAGGCAGTTTTTCATACAAAACTGCTTTCGATGAAACCTATTCACGCTTTTCACCGGGTGTGCTGATCCAGCGTGAAAACCTTGCCCTGCTGGAACGCGAGGGCATCGCCTGGTGCGATAGCTGCGCGGCTGCCGATCATCCGATGATCGATCATATCTGGCGCGAACGCCGCTTAATCGGGCGGATTTCCATCGCCATAGGGGGTGGGCTGCGCCGGGCGATCTTTCATCAGCTTGCCAGACTTGAATTGGCCAGATCAAATCGAGGCCGCCGCCCGACTGGAGTTCAAACATGACCGTCTTTTCCGAAGCGGCCCGGCAGGTCTTTGCGGCAAACTATCCCGAAGTGCCGCACAAGCTCACCCATCAGCTGGGGAGCCACAAACTGCTCGATTTCGAGGCGCTTGCCCGTCTGGCCGAAGCCTTGCCCGCAAGCGCGATCGAGTATAACTTTGCCGATCTGCCGATAGGCGTTGACGGCAAGCCATCGCCGACCGGCATTTCTATCGGCGATACCATCCGCAATATCGAAAAGACCGGCAGCTGGGCCGCGCTCAAGAACATCGAGCAGGTGCCCGAATATGCCGTCTTGCTGCACAGCTTGCTGGCAGAAATCCGACCGCAGATCGAGGCCAGGACCGGCAGGATGCAGAAGTTGCAGGGCTTCATCTTCATCACCTCGCCCAGCGGCGTGACGCCCTATCATTTCGATCCCGAGCATAATATCCTGCTGCAAATCAGAGGCAGCAAGGTGCTCACACAGTTTCCTGCTGGGGACGCGCGATTTGCTCCGCATGAGGTTCACGAAAGCTATCACACCGGCGGTGCGCGTGAGCTGAAATGGCAAGACCAGATGCTTGGCGGCGGAACACCATTCCCGCTTGTCGCAGGCGAGGCGCTGTTCGTGCCGGTGATGGCACCGCACTTCGTCAAGAATGGCCCGGAATCTTCGGTCTCGCTCTCGATCACCTGGCGATCTGACTGGAGCTATGCCGAGGCCGATGCCCGCGCCTTCAACGGTATGCTGCGGCGTATGGGCTTAAAGCCGGGCAATACCGGACGCTGGCCGGCAACCAACAGGGCCAAGGCGCTGGGCTGGCGCGTACTGAGGAAGCTGCGACAAAGTTGACGGATAGCCCATCGCGCCGCATGGCGCGGGGCATGACCGAATCCACAACTAACGAAGAATTGGTGCAAGGCTTGCTGCGCCTGCTCGATGTCGAACAGTGCGGCGAGGATCAGTTTCTTGGCAGCCGCAAACCCGGTGGTGTCGGGCGCGTGTTTGGCGGTCAAGTAATCGCGCAGGCACTTGCTGCCGCTGAACGCACCATCGCTGAGGAACGCGAGGTCCATTCACTCCACGCCTATTTCCTGCGCGGTGGCAGCGAGGATCACGAAATCGACTACAGCATAACGCGCGATTTCGATGGCGGCAGCTTTTCCAACCGGCGGGTGATCGCCAGCCAGCAAGGCAAGCCGATCCTCAATCTGACGGCATCGTTTCACAAGCCTGAGACCGGGCTGAGCCATCAGGACACCATGCCTGATATTGCCCCTCCCGCTGATCTGCCCAGCCAGCAAGATCTGATTGCACGCTTCGCCGACAAGTTGCCCGAAAGCATGCAGCAGTTCGTCAAGCAAAAGCGACCGATAGAAATTCGTCCGGTCAACTGGAAACACTGGCTTGGTGTTGAAAAAGGTCCGCCGGTGCTTGCCACTTGGTTCCGTACGATTGCCCCCCTGCCCGAAGACCCCCGCGTTCACCGGGCCGTGCTGGCCTATGCCAGCGATTATACCCTGCTCGGCACTTCAACCGTACCACATGGGCTGGGCTGGATGCGCGGCGATGTCCAAGGCGTCAGTCTGGATCACGCTGTCTGGTTCCATGACAAATTCCGCGCCGATGACTGGCTGCTCTACTACACCGAGAGTTCCTGGGCTGGCGGTGGGCGGGGTTTCACCCGTGGCAGGGTGTACTCCCGCGACGGGCGGCTGGTGGCCGAAACCGCGCAGGAAGGCCTGATCCGTATCAAGACGAAAGCCTGACGCTCACCCGCCCGGATGATAGAAATCATAGACCACTTGCGCCACTGCCGTGCTGACTCCGGGGGCGCATTGCAGGTCTTCAAGACTGGCCGCGCGCACCTTTCCGGCTGTGCCGAAATGCAGCAGCAGTGTCCGCTTGCGCGCTGGTCCGATGCCGGAAATTTCATCGAGCGGAGAGGCCGAGATTGCCCGGCTGCGCTTGTCGCGGTGCGCGCCGATGGCGAAGCGGTGCGCCTCATCGCGCAGCCGCTGAAGGTGGAAGATCACCGGCGAGTTGACCGGCAGGGTCTTTTCCCGGCCATCGACGAAGTGGAAAGTCTCACGCCCGGCATTGCGCTCCGGCCCCTTGCTGACGCCGACCAGCAGCAGGTCTTCGATGCCCAGTTCTTCCAGCGTCTCGCGCACCGCCGATAGCTGGCCCTTGCCGCCATCGATCAGCACCAGATCTGGCCATGTGCCGTTCTGCCGGTCAGGGTCTTCCTCCATGGCGCGGGCAAACCGCCGCGAGAAGACTTCGCGCATCATGGCGAAATCGTCGCCCGGTGCCGTATCTGCCCGCTTGATATTCCACTTGCGATACTGGTTCTTGAGGAAGCCTTCCGGCCCGGCAACGACCATCGCGCCAAGCGCGTTGCTGCCTTGAATATGGCTGTTATCGTAAATCTCGATACGCTGGGGAACCTCGGCAAGTTCAAGGAATTCGGCCAGCTCGCGCATGACCCTGGCCTTGGCACCGCTCTCTGCCTGTCGGCGTTCAAGCGCCTCCACGGCATTGCGGCTCGCCTGCTCGATCAGGCGGCGGCGATCTCCGCGCTGGGGGATCGAGATTTCCACCGTTCCACCAGCGCCTTCGCGCAAGGCTTCACACAGCAGCGCGCCTTCGGGCAAGGCGCGATCCAGCAGCAAGAGGCGCGGCGGTGGCACTTCCTCATAGAACTGGGCAAGGAAGCTTTGCATCACCTCGTCCTCACCCAATCCTTCGGTGTGGTGCGGGAAGAAGGCGCGGTGGCCCCAGTTCTGGCCGCCGCGAATGAAGAAGGCCTGGATCGCCACCTGTCCCTCCTTCACCGCAATGGCGAAGATATCGGCATTGTCCAGCCCCTCGGCATTGATCGCCTGACTGCCCTGAATGAAGGTCGCCGCACGCAGGCGATCACGCAGCATGGCCGCGCGTTCGAAATCGAGTGCAGCCGAGGCCTCGCTCATCTGGCTCTCGATCTTTTTCTGCACGGCGGTGGACTTGCCTCCGAGGAAGTCCCGCGCCTCGCCCACCAGTTCCTCGTAATCCGCCTTGTCGATCCGCCCGACGCAAGGCGCGGAACAGCGTTTGATCTGATATAGCAGGCAGGGACGATCTCGCCGCGCGAAGAAACCATCGGTGCAGCTGCGCAGCAGAAACAGCTTCTGCAGCGCGTTGATCGTCGTGTTGACGCTGCCGGCGCTGGCAAAGGGGCCATAATACTTGCCTTGCGCCTTGCGTGCGCCGCGGTGCTTCATAATGCGCGGGAAATCGTGATCATCGCGCAGCAGGATGAAAGGAAAGCTTTTATCATCGCGCAGCAGCACGTTGTAGGGCGGGCGATAGCGTTTGATCAGCTGCGCTTCGAGCAGCAGGGCATCGGCCTCGGACTTGGTGGTTATGATGGTCAGCGAACGCGTCTGCGCCACCATCCGCTTGAGCCGCAGCGGCAGCCGCTCGACCTGGGTGTAATTGCTGACGCGGTTCTTCAGCGCCCGCGCCTTGCCGACATAAAGCACGTCACCGCGCGCATCGAGCATGCGATAGACGCCAGGGGTGGAAGGCAGCGTCGGCACCACTTCGCGGATCGCCGCCACGCCGGCTTCCATATCCGGCTGGCTGCCGGTCATGGTGAAAGTCGCCCGCCCCTCGTGAAAGCGTTCAGACGATTGCGGATCAGACGGGGTATCGCTCTTGCGGGCCATCGGGTCGCGATAATGACTCAGTGCCCAACTGGCAAAGGGTCAGAACTGCTTGCGCAGTTCAAAACCGATGAATCGGCCTTTGGGATCAAGAATGTCGGGCTGATAACTGATCGGCACTACACCATTCTGATCCAGCACCCGCTGCCGCGCATCGAAAATGTTGTCGGCATGGAAGCTGACGCGAAAGCCTTTGAGGAAGGCGCTCTTGCCAAGCCATTTCTGCTGGCTGAGTTCCATGAACATGCGGAAATTCAGCTTGGCGAGGCCGCCAAAGCGCAGATCGCCAGCCCCCGGCGCGCCGGTGCCATCAATCCGCGTCGGCGCGGTGTAGCTACCGGAAAGCCGCACCCCCAGGCCCTTGTAGAATGCGCCGCCTTCCATTTCGAGCGAATGCCGCGCCACGCCGCCACCGCTCAGGGCATCACCGTCCAGCAGATCCAGCACTGGGCCACCGGGCGCAACCAGTACGCGGTTCTCAAACTGCATCGTGTGATAGATCGAGACATTGAAGCGGCCTTGGCCGCCGGGCATGCCGGGGCCGCCCATCATCGGGCCAAAACCGCCTCCGCCGCCACGTGGACCACCAACCGCGCCGC
>JANOYZ010000340.1:0-3500 GCA_031429135.1 Novosphingobium sp.
ACCCTGACCGCGCCGACATCATCGCAGCTGGTGAGTGCTGGCGTTTCTGCAACCGAAGCGGCAAAGCTATCGGGCATGCTGGTGTTCGAGGATCGCTTGTCATCCACCACCAACAAGACCCGGATCAACGGCAACGCCACCACCGTGCTTAATGGTGTGCTGTACTTCCCGGTCAACACGATGAATTTTGCCGGTACGGCGACGGTCACCAGCCAGTGCCTGATGATTGCTGCCAACAACATCGTCATCGAGGGCACGGCGGATATGAGCACCTTTTGCCCACCAAACATAAACCCGGATGATTATATTTCCAGCGGGGCTTCGATCGTGAAACTTGTGTCATGATCGCACTGCGCCGCTTCCTGCGTCAACTTGGGCTCAACAGCACTGGTTCGGCAGTGATCGAAACCGCGCTGGTCATGCCACCGCTGCTGCTGCTCAGCATTGGCAGCTTTGATATCAGCCGCATGCTCGCCCGACAGAGCGAACTGCAGAAGGCGGCCAATGAGGCGGGTGATATCGTGCTGGCCGCGACACCGGATACCGATGCCAAGAAGGCTACGGTCAAGTCCGTGATCATGACGTCATCCGGCCTCAGTACAAGCCAGGTCACCTTGTCGACAGCCTATCGCTGCGGCACCGACAGCAGCTTTGAGGCCACGTCAACGAACTGCAACACCACTGCGAACGAACTATCGACCTATATCAAGCTGGTACTCAGCGATTCCTATGCTCCAATGTGGACGAAGTTCGGTGTTGGTTCGGGCTTTACCTATTCTGTCACGCGGCAGGTGCAGATTTCATGATGTGGACTGATCGCCTCAAACGCGATGAAAATGGTGCCGCGACGGTCGAGTTCGCTTTGCTTGGCCCGGTGATGATCACCCTGATGCTGGGTGTGCTGCAAGTCGGCATAGCCATGTGGTCATACAACAGCCTGCGCGCGATTGCTTCTGATTCCGCGCGCTATGCGGTGATCAATTACCAGACCAGCAGCAAGCTGAACAATTCGCAAATCCAGCAATTCGCCCGCACCACGGCAATATCGACGCCTTACGGCCTCAATGATGCCCAGCTGACGATCACCGTAGAGAACGCAACAACCCAGCGGGTGACCAATGCCAAGGAACTGACGCTGTCGATAAACTATACGGTTCCAACCCTGCTGGCGATCATCGGCGTTGGCGATATTCCGATGAGCTTCTCGCGGCCGATATTCGTCATCGGCACCTGAACGCAGATGATGCCGGATTCACTGGTGAAATAACCGGCATCCTCAACAAATTAACCAAATCTATCAGTCTTGTCGTTACGGCCTGAGGTGTAATCGGGTGTGATCCGTATCGCAGGGGTACTATGTTTATGGGCCAGTGGCCGGGCATATTCGTGAAGCAGCAGACGGCAGGTTTCCTGTCGCGGCTGGCGCATGATCGTTCGGGCAACACCCTGATGATCGTCGCCGTTTCACTCGTGCCGATCCTCGCCATGATCGGCGGCGGTATTGATATGGGGCGCGGTTACCTATCCGAAAGCCGCCTGCAACAGGCCTGCGATTCGGGTGTGCTGGCAGCACGCAAGAAGCTTGGTGGGACCGCCGCAGCGACGGGAGTTGTTCCTGCTGGCGTAAAAACAGCCGGTGACCAGTTCTTCGACATGAACTTCCAGTCGGGTGCCTATGGCACCACGCTGCGCGATTTCCAGATGACGGTGGACGCTGACTATTCAATCAGCGGCGTCGCCAAGGTTACCGTGCCCACCACGCTGATGAATATCTTCGGCTATACCAGCCTGCCGATCACCGTTGCTTGCCAGGCCAAGATCAATTTTGCCAACACCGATGTGATGATGGAGCTGGATACCACCGGTTCGATGAACAGCAGAAACGCAGGCGATTCAAAATCGCGGATTGGTGTGCTGCGCGATACGGTGAAGGCGTTCCACACCCAGCTTGAAGCGGCCAAGACGCCTGGAACCCGCATCCGCTATGGCTTCGTTCCCTATGCCGTCAACGTCAATGTCGGCGGCCTGCTCAAATCTTCGTGGCTCGTGGACGACTGGACCTATTCGGGCCGTGAGGCGCACAATACCGGCACCACCACGACTGCTGACGTATGGGATCAGCGCTGGGAATATGTCAGCGGCTCGTTTGCCTATGGCACGGCCTACTATGACACAACCTGTCCGCCTTATTCAGTAACTTCCGAGCTGCTTGCTCAAGGCACGTATCCTACTGGTTATGAATGGTGGACCCGCCGCTACAATGGCACCGGCGCCAATTGCCAGACCGAGGCCGATGGCCGGATGCAGATCACACCCTATACCTATACCAATTACACCGAGACCTATTCCCAGAAAAACATGGGGCCAAAGACCACCGCCAACTGGGACTGGAAATATATGCCGGTTTCGCTCGGTGTTGCCACATTCAAGGCCCCGAACCCTGACAATCCCCCAGTCGGCGGCAAAATCGTCACCCAGATGGGCGGGTCCCCGCAACCTGGCAACCACTACATGGAAGCCTTGTACAATGGCTGTATCGAGGAACGCGATACATACGAGATCACCGACTATGCCAATGTCGATCTGACCCGCGCACTCGATCTTGATCTCGATCTGGTGCCAACAGCGGGGGTTCCTGCCACACAGTGGCGTCCGCAATTGCCCGATGTTGCATGGGCTCGCGGGATTACCTGGTCGAACTGGCCGACCTGGCCATGGGTTACGGGCGAATCGTTCTACGACGGCGATTACATTCATTCGGGCTGGAATGGCTATGCGGCCTGCCCCTCACCGGCGCAGAAACTGGCAGAAATGAATGCGGCGAATATCGCCACCTATGTCGATGGTCTGATAGTTCGGGGCAATACCTATCATGACATCGGCATGATCTGGGGCGGACGCCTGCTCTCCCCGACCGGCCTGTTCACCGCTGACAATGCGGATATTTCCGGAAAACCGACACAGCGCCATCTGATCTTCCTGACAGATGGGCAGACTGCGCCCAACGAGCTGTCCTACAGTTCCTATGGCATCGAAGGACTGGATCGGCGCCGCTGGGCGCCAGGCTCGGCACTGACGCTGACTCAGGTCATCGAAAAACGCTTTACCGTGGCCTGCAACGAAGTGAAGAAGAAGAACATCACTGTCTGGGTTATCAGCTTCGGCACTTCCCTCAATCCCATGCTGTCAGAATGCGCCGGGCCCGGTCATGCGTTTGAGGCCTCCAGTGCCGCACAGCTCAGCACCACCTTCAGCAACATCGCTGAATCGATGGGCGATCTGCGGATTTCGAAATGAGCCGCCGCGCCCACCTGGCCCGCGACAGCCGCGGCGTAACGGCGGTTGAATTCGCCCTGGTAGCTCCCGTGCTGCTGTTGCTGCTGATGGGTGTCTATGATCTGAGCTATCAGCTCTATATCGATACCGTGCTTGACGGTGCGATGCACAAGGCTGGCCGCAATTCAACAATCGAAGGTGCGGCCGGGTCAACCACCGCCATC
>JANOYZ010000341.1:0-10646 GCA_031429135.1 Novosphingobium sp.
TCTCAAACGGATCAATACCAGTCAGCAACGTGCGTTTGAGATTTAAGCTTTTCCAATAGTGTGGGCATCAACTTAAATACTTTGTCATCCTCTGCGAACGACTGATCAAGCTTTTCCTTGGCTCGCCCCTCTTTCCCTTGCTGATAGTAGTCAATTGAGCGCCTATGCCAGTGCTCCTTCCAAAAGAGGCCATCAAGTGTGGCGTCCATTTCTTTAACAATTTCTTTTGAAAACAGCAACTCAGCCTCGAAGAACATGCTTTGAAATTGCCTCCACCGCTCTGATGAAAGTTCTCCATCTCGCAACCATTCATTATGCACTTCACGCATCTGACTGATGCACTCTCTCCGGCGATCAAGTAGCTGAATTCTAAGATTTGTCTCAGACAATTGGCGAAGTTGCATCTGAATCTTAGATTGCTTAAACCCGATCCAAACCGCCCCAACGACAGCTATAATACCAGTCATTAGTGTCGCGAATGCCTCCCACGACAGCTCAGACCAATAAATTTTCACGCTGCCACCTCGGCCTTGCCCGCATCGCTCATCGCCGCCTCAAGCTCTGCCGCCTTGGCCTCGACCAGGCTGACGATGTGATCGAGCATGTCTGCGCTTTGCACATGATGGTCGGTAACGCCTGAGAGATAAACCATGTGCTTGCCATTACCGCCGCCAGTGATGCCGATATCGGTTTCGCGCGCCTCTCCCGGACCGTTGACCACGCAGCCGAGCACCGAGAGCGACATCGGGGTCTTGATATGGCTGAGCCGGCTTTCGAGCGCCTCGACCGTGCGGATCACGTCAAAACCCTGCCGTGCGCAGCTCGGGCAGGAAACCACGCGCACACCGCGCGTTCTGAGGCCCAGCGATTTCAGAATTTCAAAGCCGACGCGCACTTCCTCTTCGGGTTCGGCCGAAAGTGAAACGCGAATCGTATCGCCGATACCGGCCCACAGCAGGTTGCCGATGCCAATCGCGCTCTTCACCGTGCCGCCGATCAGCCCACCTGCTTCGGTAATGCCAAGATGCAGCGGGCAATCAACCGCTTCGGCCAGGCTCATATAGGCGGCGACGGCGAGGAATGTGTCGCTGGCTTTGACCGCGACCTTGAATTCATGAAAATCGTGGTCTTGCAGCAGTTTGATATGATCGAGCGCCGATTCAACCAAGGCCTCGGGGCAGGGCTCGCCGTATTTTTCGAGCAGGTCCTTTTCAAGACTCCCCGCATTGACCCCGATGCGGATCGCGCAGCCATTGGCCTTGGCCGCGCGCACCACTTCGGCAACGCGATCACTGCTCCCGATATTGCCCGGATTGATCCGCAGGCAAGCCGCCCCCGCGTCCGCTGCCTCGAGCGCGCGTTTGTAGTGAAAATGGATGTCGGCGATGATCGGCACCTGCGCCGCGCGGACAATCTCTGCCAATGCCGCCGTGCTCTCCACATCCGGGCATGACACGCGGATGAGATCGGCTCCGGCATCCTCGCAGCGGCGGATCTGGTCGATCGTCGCGCGGGCATCCGAAGTGAGTGTGTTGGTCATGGTCTGCACGGTGATCGGCGCATCGCCGCCCACCGGGACTTTGCCAACCATGATCTGCCGGGAACTGCGCCGCGCGATATCGCGCCAAGGTCTGATTGAGGACATGAGCGCGATATAGGCGCTCAGAGCAACTTGGCGAAGAGGAATTCCTCATCGAGCTGTTTGCCAACCGCAAATGTGATATCCGCCACCTTGGCAAAGCCGTAACGGGCATAAAATCGCTGAGCACCTTCGTTGCCGCTCCACACCGAAAGCTGCATCTCATCCGCAGTGCGTTGCGCCGCCTCATCCATCGCCCAGTCCATCAGCGCCGTACCGATGCCGCCGCCAGTAATGCCGGGGGCGGTGTAGAGCTGTTTGAGCTCGATGACGTTGCTACCCCGCGCATATTCCGGAAAGCCGCAGGTGAGGCCGAGCTTGCAATAACCGGCCAGGGTGCCGTCCCGCTCAGCAAGCCGGTACAGCCGCTTCGGATCCGCCAGTTCGCCAGCTACCGTCACGGGCGAATGGGTTTCTGTCAGGAAGGCCGCGAGGTCTTCTGCATTGTAGAGAAAAGCGAACTTTTCAACAAAACTGTCGATGCCCAGTTGCGATAGTGCTGGCACATCGGCATGTGTCGCAGCCCGCAGTATCAGTTCGCTCAAATTTGCCTCGTCATGAAAATGCTGAAAGGGTCTGCTTTGTATCTGCCAAAAGGTCCGCTCGGTGCAAAGCCATGGCTTTCATAAAGCTGTCGCGCAGGCTGAAATTCTGGCGATGATCCTGTTTCAAGGCTCACCCGGCTGTACCCCCGTGCCGCCGCCTCGGCAAGGAGATGAGCGAGCATGGCCTTGCCAATGCCCTTGCCGCGATAGTCCGGGTGGGCGCGCATCGATTTCACTTCACCGTGGTGGTCATCCAGATGCTTGAGCGCCCCGCATCCTGTGAGGTTTTCGCCGTGCCATGCCGACCAGAATGTCACGTCGCTTTCACGCAGCCGCTCGATTGGCATGGCGTGGACTTTGCACGGCGGCGACCACTGATGCATCTCGTCCAGATGCAGTTGCAGCAGCGCGGCGATCGCAGGACCGGACAGATCATCTTCGATAATGCGCAGGTCTGTAATCATCACGCGGTTGTGCTATCGCAGCGCCATGATGACAAGCATGACCCGCCGTCTGGCTATCGCTTCGCTGTTGATGGCGCTGAGCGTATCGTCGGCCACCGCCAAGGAAGGTGTCAAATTGACCGAACAAAACTGGAGCATCGCCTTGCATGGCGGCGCTGGAACCATGACCCGCGCGGCCATGGTGCCTGAGAAGGAAGCCGAATACCGCAAAGCCTTGAGCATCGCCCTGGAGGCAGGAAGCAAGGTGCTGCGCTCCGGCGGCAGCAGTCTCGATGCCGTCCAGGCAGTGATCACGGTGCTGGAGAATGATCCTCATTTCAACGCCGGCCGCGGCGCGGTGTTCACCTATAACGGCACCAATGAACTTGATGCGGCGATCATGGATGGCAAGACCCGCGCCGCCGGGGCGGTCACCGGCGTGACCCATACCAAAAACCCGATTGTGCTGGCCCGTGCGGTGATGGAAAAAAGCCCGCATGTGTTCCTCTCGGGCGCAGGCGCAGAGGAATTTGCCCGCGAACAGGGCGTCGAGCAGGTCGATCCTGACTGGTTTGCAACGCCTGAACGCTGGCGCCAGTTGCAGGAACTGAAAGTCAGGAAGCTCGGCTGGTTCGATGTCGATCTCAAGTATGGCACCGTTGGTGCAGTGGCGGTCGACAGCCAGGGCCATGTCGCAGCCGGCACGTCAACTGGCGGGCTCACCGGCAAACGCTGGGGCCGGATCGGCGATTCACCGCTGATCGGCGCGGGAACCTATGCTGATGATCGCGCCTGCGCCGTATCTGCCACCGGCGCGGGAGAGTTCTTTATCCGCGAGGGCGTGGCACACGAAATCTGCGCGCGAATGCGCTTCCTCAAGGAAGGCGCGCAGCAAGCCGCCGACACGGTGATCGCCGAGGTTGCTGCGCTGGGCGGTGATGGCGGCGTGATCGTGGCCACGCCAGACGGGCAAGCAGTGTTCTCGTTCAGCACACCGGGAATGTACCGCGCCCGGGCAAGCAGCAAAGGTCTGCACGAAGTGGCAATTTTTGCCAGTGAGACGCCGCCAAAGCCCTGAATCCGGGTACTATCTTGGCCTTTGACTCTCACCACATCGCAAGATAGCCTGCTGCTGTTCCGGGACCGGATTGGACTGGTTTTCGATTCTTGGGCGGATCGGTGGGAAAGGGAGCCATTTGTGGCTCCGGTCGCATCACCGACTATCTTGGAGTAACCAATAATGATCTACGTTCGTCGCGCGGCCGTTGCGGCTGCATCACTTTGTCTTGCCTTTGCCACCCCGACTTTTGCTCAGAATGCCTATCCGATGGATCAGGGGGACTATGTCGAGGTTGCCGGAATCCAGGTCGATGATGGTCACAGTGTTGATTATCTCAACCATGTCACCGGTGCCTGGAAAAAGGGCCAGGATTTTGCCAAATCGCAAGGCTGGATTTCGAGCTACGAAGTCATGACCAATGTCTATGCGCGTAAAGGTGAGCCCGATATCTATCTGATCACGCGCTTTTCGCGGCTGGCCGATGCTGCTGAAGAAATGAAGCGCGATGAGGCATATCGCGCTCATATGCAGCGCACGGTGACCCAGATGGAAACCGAATCAGGCGATCGCGCCAAGTTCCGCAAGCTTGCCGGATCGATGCTGATGCGCGAGCTGCGCTTCAAGAAGTAAGTCAGAGTTCAGGGGTTTGGGGTTCCCCGTCCGGCATCGACCGGGCGGGGAAGACCTGATTGGGTTGTATCTCCCTTCACCCCCACTTGTCGGCCTTGCGCTTGCCCAGCCGCATATTGCCCTCCAGCCGCGCACGCAGCTGAGTGTAATAGGCTTCAAGGAACGCGCGCTCATCGCCCGCGCCCGGATCCCAGCCTATCTTGGTGCAGATCGCCTCATGCACCGAAACGATGCCCTCTTGCCGATTTTCGCGCAGCACCCGTTCGAGCGTCTGCAACTCATATTCGCCATAGGCTGACAGCTCCTTTTCGCCAAAGCGATAGGCGGCACCGGTGGTCACACTGGCTTCTCCGCGCGACGCCCCGCCGAGCGACATCGCCGCCTGCAACTTGCGCTTGGGGGCTTCGACCACCCAGGTTCCGGCAATCAGATCACCAGCGCGCAGGGCGTCTCGGTTGAAGCAGGGGAACAGGGCAAAGATCAGGAACCAGATCAGTCCGGCAATGCCAGCACCGCCCATATCGCCGCCGCGCGCGGCGAGCAGCATGAAGATCGGCATGAACAGTTCAAGATCGCGCAGCAGATTGCGCGCCAGCACCATTTCCGCCGTCAATCGTCCGCCATCGCGTGAGGCGATACGGATGCCAACCAGCCGTTTGCCCGGCGTTGCCCCGCGTGGACCCAGCTCGAAAAACAGGAAATAGGCATTGCGAAACAGGAACATCGCCGCCAGCCACAGGATAAACAGGAATTGCACAGCAAGCCCAACGCCGCTTGACGACATTGTCATCCGGTCAGTCGCCGAAATCCCGCCCAGCACGGCGATCAGGCCCGCCGTCGTCGCAAAAATCAACAGCACGATCAGCACCAGATCGATCACCAGTGCGCCAAACCGCGCGCCGCGGCTGGCGACCACCAGTTTGAGCGCAATGCCTTCGGGCGTCACCAGTGTGCGGGTGCGGCGATCAGTCATACCGGGGCGGATCATGGCGTTCACCGCTCTGCCCCGCGACCACGATAGGCGAAGAAATAGCCGATCCAGATCGCCAGCATCGATCCACCGATGGCCAGCCGCGTCTCTGTGTTATCGACCAATTGGCGCGCAAAACCTTCGAGTACGGCGGCGAAGACCAGCATCAGCACCGCCCCCGCCATCACCGTCGCCGCACGCCGCCCGGCCTCGCTGGCTGCCTGCAACACGCCGCGTGTGCCGGGAAAGGCAATGGCTCGGCCAATATGCAGCCCTGCCGCCCCTGCGAGCAGGATGGCGAACAGTTCAGTCGTGCCGTGCACCGAAAGCCAGCCAGTAAAATCGAGCAGCAAGCCTTGCCCGTCATAGAGCCACAGCATGGCCCCCAGCATCGCGGTATTCTGAACCAGCAGCAGCAATGAAGGGATGCCAAAGGCAAATCCCAGCGCGAATGCCAGAATCGCAACCTGCGCGTTGTGGCTGAACAGGCTGGCGGCGAATATCGACAGGCCGTCGCGTCCGGTGTTGCCGAACAGCGTACCCTTCAGCGCCTCATGACTGGCCCCGGGGACGCGGACATCCATGAAATTGCCCGGCACGATCACACCGTACCATTCAGGATCACCAGCCACGAGCAGCCAGCCCACCACAGTGCCAGCCACCATCACCGCCAGCGCGATAAGGATATCAAACCAGATACCGCGTACCGCTGCTGACAGCCCGCCGCCAAGGAAGCCCTTGAGCCACCCCCACAGCGACTGGCGCGGGCCATAAACAAGGAACCACGCGCGCTGCACCAGCCCTTCCAGATAGGCCAGCGTCGCGGCATCGAGCGAGGTTTCGCGTGCCACCGAGAGACTGGAGGCAACGGTGCGATAGAGCACTGGCAGGGCCAGCAGGTCTTCATCGGGAATTCGCCGCAGTCGTCCCGATTCCATCCGGCTGACAATTGCCTCCAGCCGCTTCCAGTCGCCCTCGCGATTCTGCCGGAAGCGGTCGGAGCGCAAGGCCGCAGCGGTAATCGCGGCCTCCTGCAATGCTGCCTTGCCGCCGAAAAAAGTACCGAGCGCCATCAGCCGATCCTTCCCGAACGCTTGACCGCCAGATAGGCATCGATCAGCCGGGTGCCGACCTGTGCATAGGGAGCCTCGATCACCTCAACCCCGACCTGGCGCAGGCGTTGCTGGACCAGAGCGCGCTGGCGCAGCAGACCATCGGCGGAAACCGCCATCGCCAGTTCGGGCATACCGGCTGGCTCGGCGCTGGCGATATCTTCCAGCTCCTCGTCTGCCAGCGTAACGAAGATCACCAGATGCCGCGAGACGAGCCGCGAGACAGATTCGACCATCAGTTCGGCGCTGGTGGGATCAGTGAAATCGGAAAATATCACCACCAGCGATCGCCGTGCGAGACGGCCGGCCAAAGTCGCCAGCGCGAGGGTGAAATTGGGTTCCTGGGCGTGGTAGTCAAGCCCGGCGGCGGCGCTTTGCAGCCGGTGGAAATCGCGGGTGTCGCTGATGAACGGGCTGGCGAGTTCGGGCCGGGCGGCAAAGCCGAACAGCGCGACCCGGTCCCCGCCTTTGAGCGCCACATAGGCAGTGGCAAGCGCGGCAGAAACCGCACGGTCAATCCGCGCCATGCCGCCAATCGGCTCGCACATCGCCTGCCCGCAATCGAAGGCGAAGACGATCTGGTTGTTGCGCTCAACCTCATATTCCTTGGCATAGAGGTGCGCGTGGCGGGCTGATGCCTTCCAGTCGATCCGGCGGCGATCCATGCCCGACTGATATTCGGCCAGCGCCTCGAACTGCGTGCCTTCACCGCGTATCCGCCGGGCAATATGGCCGAAATTCGAATCCTTGAGAAAAGCCTGCAAGGCGGGTGAACGGACGATGGCAAGGTTGGGCCAGACGCGCACCGCCTGATCGAGATCCACCATGCGTTGCCGCGCACCGATGCCCAGCGGCCCCTGCCAGCGCAGCCACAACCGCGTGATCTCACCCGTGCCGCGCCGCGCCGGGGTGATTTCCGCCGTACCTTGCCAGGTCTCGCTTGCCGGATCGCGGCCCAGTCGCAAATCAAGTCTTCCGCCCGGTGCAAGCCGGGGATCGAGCATCAGCGAGGCTTCGACGCGGGTGGTGATCCGTCCGGCAATGTCTGCAAGCACGACGATCTTTGCCACATCGCCAACCTCGCAATCGCCGGGTGCCAGAACGCGCAGGTCCATCAGCTTGCCCGCCGCCAGCGCATCAACGATCACCAGCATCAGCAATGTCAGGCCGAGCGCGGGCGCGGCGATCCATGCCCCCGGCGCGGCGGCCGCCACAACCAGCGCCAGCGGCGCGGCGAGCGCCACCAGTAGCGCCGCCCGCACGGTCGGGACTATGCCCGATCCACCAGAGGCGAAAGGCAGCTTCAACGCGGCGCTTCGGTTTGCGCGACGAGATCAGCCACCAAGGCCTCGACCTGCTTGCCCTCGATCTCGGCAGCAGGTGACAGCAGCAGGCGGTGGCGCAGCACGGCGGTGGCAAGCGCTTTCACATCATCGGGCAGCACATAATCGCGGCCCTCAAGCGCAGCGCGGGCGCGAGCGGCATTGGCCAGCAACACCGCCGAACGGGGGCTGGCCCCGGCGGAAAGATCGGCGCTGTCCCGCGTCGCTCGCACCAGCCGCACGATATAATCGACCACGCTTTCAGCAATCGTCACGCTTTTCACCGCCTGTGCGGCAGCCCCCAGCCCAGCCGCATCTGTCACCGCGCCGATGCCGAAATCGGCAATGCGCGGCGGTCCGGCGCGTTCGCCAAAGCGGGTGACGATCCGCGCCTCCTCCTCAAGGCTGGGATAGGCCACCAGCAGCTTGAACAGAAATCGATCAAGCTGGGCCTCTGGCAGTGGATAGACGCCCTGGCTTTCGATCGGGTTCTGCGTGGCCACCACCATGAAATGCGGCGGCAACTGATGCGCCTGACCATCAAGCGTCACCCGGCGCTCCTGCATCGCTTCGAGCAGAGCGGCCTGCGTCTTGGGCGGGGTGCGGTTGATTTCGTCGGCCAGCAGCAGATCGCAGAAGATCGGGCCACGCGTCAGGGTAAACTGGCTGGTCTGGAAGTTGAACAGGTTGGAGCCGAGAATATCTCCCGGCATCAGATCGGGGGTGAATTGAATGCGTCCGAAATCAAGCCCGAGCGAGGCTGCGAAACACTGGGCGAGGAAAGTCTTGGCGGTGCCCGGCGGCCCTTCGAGCAGCACATGACCCTGCGAGAACAAGGCGATCAGCAGATGCTCGACCGTTTCGGTCTGCCCGACCACGGCTTTGGCAACTTCGGTACGGATCGCTTCGGCAAGATTGCGGACATCAGACAGGCTTGTTGGAACTGGTTCGCTCATCGGATGAGTGTCCTTTCGAGGGAATGGAGTGCGCGTCCGGCGCGGAGCAATTCGCCCGGACGGCGGGCCACGCGAAGCTGCGCAGCCACGGTGGAAAAAGCTGTGGCATCTGGAGCGCGCGCGGTGAGCGCGCGGTCAATCGCCGCCTCGGTCGCCATGGGATCGGCATGACGCGGCAGGGCCAGTCTGCGCGCCAGCCGCTCGCGAATCAGCGCGGCATAGGGCGTGCCCAGCAGGTGGAAGCGCCCGGACCGGCGAATCAATCCAGCAGCATTGGCAACCAGCGCACGTTTCCCGAAAGCAATCGCACGTCCCACCGCAAGCGGCGGACCAAAGCGGCGGAAAGCCCGCCAACCCGCAACCAGCCCCGCCAGCAACAGACACAAGGTCGCGGCCAGAAATGGTGGCTTGAAGGCCAGCGTCAGCATGTTCGAGGAGCGCGAAAAACCGTTAAGTGTCAGATCGAAACTGACGGGATCAAGTCTGCCGCCCTGCGCCAGACTGACAAGCCGCAGCGCCGCCATCGCTCGGGCCTGATCAGCCATGCCCCAGTTGTTAAGCAAATCGGGCTCGGCGACCACGATCAGCGGAAACAGGTCTTCATCTTCGCCGCCGGCATAATCGGCACCAGCCGCAGCTGCCAGATCGGGGTAATAGCCATCGTCATGCCAGTAACCGGCGAGAACCTCATCACCATCCCCGGTAACAAGCGAAGTGACTTTCGAATCTTCGAGATATTGCACCTTGGGATCAGGCAGCATTCCCGTATCATCCAGACCATGCCAGCGCAGCGCTGTCTTGCGGTCACCGCCATCACGCGGCGACAGGCTATAGCCTGCAAGCTCATTCGCCCAGCCTGCGGCCGAAGTGCCCATCGGCACAACCCAACCATCCTTGGCGTCCTTGGCCTGTTGCCCCATGAATTTAGCCGGAAGTACATTCCATTTCGGCAGGATCAGCATGGTCGGCCCGAAAAAGCGGCGGTCTTCGATAATTTTATTTATTTCCTTGGCACTGGCTCCGCCCTCAGGCGTCAGCACCAGCAGGCCGGTGTCCCTGAGATTGCCCGCGCTGCGCAGTCGGCGGACCGGGTAGCCCTGCCGTTCAAGCAGATTGGCGAAAGCTGCATAGCCATTGAGCCCTTTGCCGCCAGCATGGGCACCGCCATCGTTGGTCGATCCGCCGGTCATGCCGCTGCCGATCAGCCACAGCAGCGCGACGAACAGCGCCGATCCGATCAGCACCATCGCCAGCACCGCGCGCAGGCTGAACGGGTTGGCGCCGACCAATGGCCCGGCCGAAGATTTACCCTCACCGCTCATGCCCGGATCTCGGTCAGCGCGAAATCGGCATAGGCGCGGCGCGCGGCCTGCCAGTCTGCGACATCGAGCGGGATCAGCGCGAAAAAGCTGCGCTCGACCCGCGCGGCGATCAGCGAAAACGCCTCGCGCGCGCGCACCGGCAGACCGGGAAGCCCGGCAATCTCGCGCGCCGTGCTCGCCGGATAGAGCCAGTCGGGCTGAGCCGTAGCGATCTGGGTGACACTGCGCTGGAGCAGCAGGTGCGTTGCCTCATCATAGCGGCCTTCAGCGGCAAGCCTGTCCGCATCATCAAGCAGCGCCTGGGCGGCATCACGGTTTGGCGTCCATGCGACAGGCTCATCGGCAAGCGCAGCAGGGCGCGGCTTCATCAGCACTGCGAGCATTCGCCAGGCGATCAGGCCGACGAAGATCACCGCGATGCCGATCAGGATCTTGAGCATGACCGGGCCGGGAATGCCTATCAGGTCGCCGAAGAAATTGGCGATGTCGGCCAGCCGGTCGCCCAGCCATTTCAGCCATGCGGGGGTTTCGCGCGGGATCGATTCGGGCTTGGGCAGCGGCTTGATATCGAGGGGCGCGAACTGAATATCGCCGGCATCGCGAACCGCTCGCCAGTCACCCGGCGCGGCTGCGGCTTTCGAGCCTTT
>JANOYZ010000342.1:0-8814 GCA_031429135.1 Novosphingobium sp.
ACTGCTGCAAAGCCGTCCTTCATTGCTGCTGGCCATGTCCTGGCGGCGCAGCAGGCGGCTGGCGTTCAAATCGTCCGAACGGCTGATCGAAGCTGCCGAACTGGCCATCGCTGCCAAGGCCGAAAGCGGTGAGCTGGATGATTACGGCGCAGAGCAAATGGAGCTTCGGGTTCGCCACCGCCGCATCATGCTGGAGGCGGCGCGCGACAACATGGTGTTTGTCGAGCGCCAGTCGGAAATTCTGCTCGATGATCTTGGCGATGATCACGCCTATCTGAGCTGCACATTGCTCGCTCAGCTGCTCTCGGCGCGCCGCGAACTCTATCATTTTCATGACATGCTGCGTCTTGAAGCCGAACTGAGAAAGGCGCTGGGTCGTCCCGGCTCCGATTTTGCCTCCATCGCGCTCAAGTCTTCGGTTGCGCCAACCTTGGTGGCGCAAGGCAAGACCCAGATGGCGCGCCAGTTCCTCACCGAGGCCCATACGCTGGCGATGGATATGGAAGGCCAGGTTTCCGGCCTTGCGGCGCTACCGGCGCTGCCGCTTGCCGAAATCCACTATGAATGCGGCGAACTTGAACAGGCCGCGCAACTGGTCGAAGGCTATCTGCCATCAATCCGGCAATGGGGTTTTGTCGATCAGCTGGCATCGGGCTATCTCGTCCGGGCTCGGCTGGCGGCAGCTGAGGGGGACTATGCCTCGGCGCTGTCCGGGCTGGAGGAAGCGCATCTCGTCGCCATCGAGTGCGGGCTTGACCGGTTGCGGGCGCTGGTGATCTCCGAACAGATCCGCATGCTCGTCAAGCTGGGGCAACTCGAACAGGCAGAGCAGCTGTTCTGGTCGAGCGACCTGAAATTTGATGGCGAGCCGGTGCCGACGCTCAATCCGACCCGGCTAAACGAATGGATGGCAACGGCATGGCTGCGGCTTGAGATGCACCGGTTCAGGCTGGTGCGATCGCGCAAGATTGCCAAGCGCTGGCTCGAATTCGTGCGCAAGCGCGGCGCGGTGCGCTCGGCGGTGACCTTTGAATTACTGCTGGCAGAGATCGCTGTGCTGTCAGGCAATCGCTCCGAGGCGCGGCGATCAGTGCGCTCGGCGGTTGAACTGGCCGAACCCGGCGGCTGGATAAGACCCTTCATTGATGAAGGAGAGGCCATCGGAGCGCTGCTGGTTGAAGCCTATGGCAACGGCCCGATACTCGATACGCCGGTCGATAAATTCGCGGCAAAGCTTGTCTCCGTGCTCAAGGGCAAGCCTCAGATGGAGGAGGTCGATGACGATGATTACGGTCTTTCCAGCGGGCTTTCGCTGCGCGAGGTGGAAATCCTCACCCTGGTCAGCGGCGGCCTGCGCAATCGCGAAATCGGCGACCGGCTTGGGCTGACCGAGGGCACGGTAAAATGGTATATGCAGCAAATCTATGACAAGCTGGGTGTGCGCCGGCGTCCGCAAGCGGTGATCCGGGCGCGGCAGTACGGGATTTTGTCCTGACCTCCTATCTTGCGAGAGGCTGTTTCCGCGCTTCCACTCCTAAACAGGTACGATAGTTCATCGTTAAATTCGGGAGCAGGCATTGGCCAAGGGCAAGGTAATCATCAGCTGCGCAGTTACCGGCGCGATTCATACACCCAGCATGTCGCCGCACCTGCCGATCACTGCGGCAGAGATTGCCGAAGCTGCGATTGGTGCTGCAGAGGCAGGCGCGGCGATCATTCACCTGCATGCGCGAAATCCGGTTGACGGCAGGCCTGACCAGAACCCCGATCTGTTCGAGCCATTCCTCAAGGTAATCAAGCAGCGCTCGAACGCGGTAATAAACCTGACCACCGGCGGGCATCCGTCGATGACTCTCGAAGAGCGTTTGCGACCGGCAACCCGATTCCAGCCCGAAGTCGCCAGCCTCAACATGGGAACGATGGGCTTTGGCTTGTTTCCGATGCTGGATCGCTACAAGGACTGGCAGCACGATTGGGAGCCGCAGCTGCTCGAAGCATCGCGCGATCTGGTCTTCAAGAATACCTACAAGGATATCGAAGGCCTTCTGGCGCTGCTGACCCCGCTGGGTACGCGGTTTGAATTTGAATGCTATGATACCAGTCACCTCTACAACCTCGCGCATTTTCTGGATCGCGGCCTGGTCAAGGCACCGCTGTTCATCCAGACCTGCTTCGGTATTCTGGGTGGGATCGGCGGCCATCCTGATGATGTGATGCACATGAAACGCACGGCTGACAGGCTTTTCGGCGATCAGTACGAATGGTCGGTTCTGGGCGCGGGTGCCAGGCAAATGAGCATTGTTGCCATGGCGGCAGCAATGGGCGGGAACGTCCGCGTTGGCCTGGAGGATTCGCTGTGGGCCGGGCCGGGCCGTCTGGCGGAAACCAATGCCCAGCAGGTCACTACCGCACGCATGATCATCGAAGGCATGGGGCTTTCCGTGGCGACGCCCGATGAAGCTCGCGAAATTCTTGCGCTTAAGGGCGGTGACCGCACGGCAATCTGACTGCTTGTCCTGTCGTTCGGAAGGTTTATTCCCTCGCCCCGGTGGCACTTCTTCGCAAAGACCGGATGACAGGAGAGCATGGCATGAAGCTTAACGTGGGTGTGCCCAACAGCATGAAAGTCGCCGCCATGGTCCAGCCATGGGAAGGTGCGTTGAACGGCGCGGATATTGGCCGGCTGATGGCCGCCGCTGACAAGCTGGGCTTCAACAAATGCATGCTGGGCGAGCATTTCATCATCCCCAAGGAGCATATCGCGCTATCAGGTGACTGGTATTTTCACACTGTCGTCGCGCTGGGTTTCATCGGTGGCCAGACCAAGAACCTGCGGCTGTCGTCCTCGGTGTCGATCCTACCGCTGCAGAATCCAATCGTTCAGGCCAAGGGCTGGTCAACGCTGGACTGGCTGACGGGCGGGCGGGCCGAGGCGCTGTTTGGTGTCGGCTGGCTCAAGGAAGAATTCGACCTGCTGGGCGTGGCCTTCGACAAGCGCGGGCGCATGGCCGATGAATATGTTGCCGCGATCATCGAGCTGTGGACCAAGGACGATCCCGAATTCGCAGGTGAATTCGTCAATTTTCGCAATTGCGGTTTTGCCCCCAAACCGGTGCAGAAGCCGGGTGTGCCGATCTGGTTCGGCGGCGATGCTCAGGCGGTGCAAAAGCGCGTGGCCAAGTTCGGCAACGGCTGGTCGCCGTTTCGCACCCCGCCAGAAACCTTTCCGGACTGTATTGATTTCATCAAATCACAGCCCGAATACGATGGCCGCCCGCTCGAATTCTTCTTCGCGCTGGAAATGCTCAATGTCGGCGCGCATCACGAAATCCTCGACGATCCGCGCGCGCCGGGGACGGCGGACAAGCAGAAAATCCTCGATCAGATCGGCTGGCTGAAGGATTTGGGCATCACCGAAACCATCGTCCCTCTACCGCCGGGTATCACCGGCGAACAGGCATGGCTCGATCGCCAGCAATGGGTCTCAGAAGAAATCATGCCGGTGGTGTGATGGCTAGGGCGGTGCGCCGGAAATTTGAAACACCCCATCGCCGCGATCATGTGCGTGACGCGCTCGGCTCCCGCCAGATTGATGTCAGCCCTCATCACTCTCCCAGCAGCTTCCAGGTGCCGTAATCTTCGGCAGCGGTGAAAAAGCGTTCGTTCATCGGAATGCCGTTCTGTCCCCAGGCATCCAGATTGGCGACCCAGGCCTGGATGCCGTACATCACCCACAGCCGGGTTTCTTCCCAGGCATCCTCAAAACTTGGCACGCCTTCAGCGCCGGTGGCTATCAGATAATCGCGGTACTGTTTGACCATGTCCTTGTGGTGGTGGCGGCGTTCATCAATGCTCAGCGCGCCGATGACGAAATAGGTCAGGTCACGCCATGGACGACCGCGACGCACCAGCTGCCAATCGAGCCACAGCCGCTCACCGCTGGGCAGGATATAGGTGTTGCCCTGATGGCAATCGCCCAGCACGATGCAGTGCGGTGTCGTTCTGGAGCACTCGATTTCACCCAGCCGGTCAAAGGCGCGCTCCACCTTGCGCGGATCGGCAAGGTAATGCTTCGGGGCAATGGCGCAGAAACCTGGCTCTTCGAGATTAAGCGCGATCCACTGCCACATGATGCGCACCTGATCGCTATCGACCGGCGTATCCATCTGGGTCTGGAGCCAAGGGGCATTGGCTGGGCTGATCTTGTCACTGCCCCACAGGCTGCCATGCAGCTTGGCCAGGCCTTCAAGATTGTCCATGATCATGCCGACGCCATTGGCATTGGTCGAATGGCCGAACCGCCCGCCGCGCTGGACCAGATCTTCGAGCACGATGAAGCCGTGGGCGCTGCCATCATCATCCCAGTCAGCGTAATAACAGGTAGCCGTCGGCACTTTCATCTCATGGACCATGAAATGATAGAACCGGGCTTCGAGCGCATGAATATCGACATTGTCGAACGAGCCCGACCAGTTGGCTTTCATGCACAGATTGGCCGGCAGGCCAGCGGCAAGGCCCGCCGCATTCCAGTCCACCTTGACGCGCCACTTGGTGGTGTGGCTGTTGAGCAGTTCCACCGTTTCCATGTTGCTGGCGACCACGCCGGGATATTTATTGGCCATCATCGCGCTGAGCCATTCAGCGTTCACATTGTCCATTGATGTCGGAATGTGGCCGGTCCGCGCCGGATAGGGGCGGGGGACGCAATTGGGATCGACAACCGGGTTGTGATATTGCGGCGCTGCCTGGGCGTCCATGTTCAACTCCTCACCTGTTGTGATTTCTTTATCTGGCGGCTTGCGAGCAGCAGCAGCAGCGCCCCGGCAATGCAGAACAGCATCGCCGCGCCAATGCCCCAGGCGACCCCGTCCTTGCCGCCGACAACGTCACTGACCTTGCCGATCAGCCATGCGCCAAGGCCAACGCCAATCAGATTGGCGCTCATCTGCACGGCGGAGACGACAAGACCGCGCAATTGCGGGCCGGCAATAGTCACGATGACGGCATATACCGGGCCATTATACGATGCGCTGAGCAGGCCAGCGACCATCAGCAGCCCGACCGCAAGGCTGACATTATCGGCGCTGACGGCAAGCAGGCCGCTGGCTGCGGTCAGCAGTGGAATAGCCGAGGACAGCTGCATCGTATGCCCGGGATCAAATCCTCCGCGCCTTGCATTGATCCGGTCTGCGCCCCAACCCACGGCCAGCCCGCCGACAGACCCCAGAATACCGTATGCGATCGCCACAACCAGCCCGGCGCTGGGCAGCGACATGGCGTGGCTATCGACCAAAAACGACGCGAGCCATGTGCTCATGCCGTAAATGCCCGTGGCGATGCAGGTGATCGCGGCAATGGCATAGGCGATACCGGGCTTTGCGAGCAGGATACTCAAGCGTGCGGACAAGGGGGCATCGCTTTGTTCGGTTGCACCTTCCTGCTGTCCGCGCTGAGGTTCGCGCAAGGTGAAAAACAGCACCGGAGCCAGCAGCAGCCCCGGAATGCCCGCTGCAATGAACGCCCAGCGCCAACCATATTCGGCTACGATCCAGCCGCCGATAAAGAAGGCCAGAGCTGTGCCGATGCCCGAGCTGAGATACCAGATGCCGATTGCCGTGGAACGCTTGTCGGTGCCGAAATAGTCGGACAGGATCGACATGCCCGTGGGTGATCCGCCTGCTTCGGCCACCCCAACCGCTGCCCGTCCGGCCAGCATCGACCAGAAGCCGGTGGCCGCCCCGCACAACACCGTCGCACCGCTCCACGCGGTCAGCGCGAGCGACATCAACGCCTTGCGGTTGAACCGGTCAACGGCATAGCCGAAGAACAGCGCCGCCAGCGCAAAAGGGATGCCGTAGGCCACGCCCGCCAACAGACCGAGCTGCGCGCCCGACAGTTCGAATTCCTGCCCCAGCGGCTTCAGCACCAGGCCGATAATGGCGCGATCAATGCCGTGGCAGGTCTGGGCAATCGTCAAGATCGCAAGAACATACCAGCGATAACCGGTTTGTGTTGCGCTGGCTGACACCGTGTCTCCTTCCTCACCATTATCTTTGGACAAGCATTGCAGAGGTGCGCCGCAGGCAACCTGCCCAAGGAAAGGCGCGAGGGTAGAGCACTGTGCCAGACTTGCCCAACCTCAGGCAAAGGGCAGGCAATGGAAAACGTCGAAACCAACAAGGCAATCGTGCGCCGCTTCCTTGGCGCAGTGGCGACAGGCGATATCGATACTATCGAGGAATTGCAGGCGCCTGACTGCACCTGGTGGGTGATCGGACGCGGCGATGTTGCGCGCCAGAGTTATACCGATGACGTACGCGGCATGTTGCTGGTGGCCGATCCGCGCAAGGTGGAGATCATCGGTCTGGTAGCCGAGGGCGATACCGTAGCCGCTGAAATCCGGTCTGAATTCCATTTCGACGAGCGTGTTTACGCCAACGAGTATCATGATCTTTTTGTGATCCGCGCCGGACAGATCGTCCATGGCCGCGAATATTTTGACACTTGTAAAGTTGCGGCTTTTTTCGGGCAGATGGAGGGTTAAGACGATGAATTCCGAACAGATCGTGCGCGATTTCCTGGCGCTGTTTCATACCACGAAGCTGGATGTGGTGGCATTGCGCTCCATGCTGGCGGACGACGCGCGCTATCAGCCGATCGTGCCGATTGCCCCAGTGCGTCACGGTGCAGACGACATCGTCGAAGAGATGGAGCGGCAATACCAGCTTTACGATGAATGCGCCTGCAACACGCTGAATGTGGCGGTTTCGGACAATGTCGTGTTCACCGAAAGGGTCGATACCGTGCGTCAGCTGGCCAATGGTCAGCGCACTACGACCCATGTTGTCGGGGTGTTTGATCTCGATGCTGATGGCAAGATCACCTGGTGGCGCGAATATTGGGACGCGCTCGATTGCGCCGGGCAGCTTGGCATTGATGACCAGACGATGCGCGCGATCATGTGTGCCGGAGAATAACACGATGAACTATGACGTTGTAATCATGGGCTCAGGTGCCTCTGGCCTGACCGCTGCACTGGTGGTGGCCAAGGCTGGCCTCAAGGTGGCGGTGCTGGAAAAAGCAGCGCATTTTGGCGGCACCACCGCGATTTCGGGCGGAGGTGTGTGGATTCCCGGCAGTCCTCAGGCACGTGCGGCAGGGGTTGAGGATTCAGCCGACACGGCGCGCGGCTATGCCATGGGCGTGGTTGGCAACCGGGCTGAAAAGGCACTGATTGACGCTTACATCGATACTGGACCGGCGATGGTCGAGTGGCTGGCGGCCAACAGCACGGTGCATTTCCTGCTCTCCCCGCCATCGAGTGACTGGTATCCTGAAGTCCCCGGCGCGGCAGACCATGGCCGCCTGCTGGCGCCGACCGAATTTGATGGCAAACAGCTTGGTGAGAACTTCAACCGGCTTGCCAAACCGCGTGAGGAATTCAACGCGCCGGGCGGCATGATGATCGATCTGTTCGATCTGCCCTATCTCGCACGACTGCCTGCCCCTGGTGCGCTGTGGTATATGGCCAAGATCGCCATCCGCTTTGCCCTCGACAAGAAGAAGCTGGGCCGCGGTTCGCGCCTGACCATGGGCACCGCATTGGCGGGCCGGTTGTTCCATTCGGCGCTGGCGGCCGGGGTTGATCTGTTCGAGAATACCCCGGTGGAGGGGCTGATCGTCAGTGATGGCCGGGTCACCGGTGTGCGGGCGACAATCAACGGCATCGATAGCGAAATTACGGCGGCAAAGGGCGTGGTGCTGGCCTCTGGCGGGTTCTCGGCCAATGCCGAAATGCGCAAGGTCTACATTCCTTTCGCCGAGCAGCATGTTTCGATCCTGCCCTATGCCAACACCGGCGACGGGATCAATGCGGCGACCGCAGCAGGGGCGGCGATGGGTGCGGAAAACCACGCCAATGCAGTCTGGACCGTCGCATCAAAGCGAATGTGCGATGATGGTTATGTCGAAAGGTTCGCGCACCTGATGGATATGTCAAAACCGGGCTGCATCGCGGTCAACCAGCGCGGGATGCGCTTTGGCAATGAAGCCAGCGTCCACTTTGTCGAGGCGATGCATGCCAATGGCGCTGTGCCAGCGCATATCATTGCCAATGGCAAATTCGTCAAGAAATACGGGCTTGGGCTGGTCTTGCCCGGCGGCGGCAAGATCAAGCAAATGGTCGCCTGCGGCTATATGAAAACCGGTGCGACACTGGCCGAACTGGCGGCGCAGATCGGCGTTGATCCTGCGGGACTTGAAGCGACCGCTGCGAAAGTCGCTGCCGATGCCCTGACTGGCAAGGACACCCAGTTTGGCAAGGGCGAAACGCAGATCGATATCGAAATCGGTGATGCCAAGCACCAGCCCAATGCCTGTTTCGGTGCGCTGGGCGAAGGCCCCTATTATGCGGTCGAAATCTTCCCCGGCGATGGTTCGACCACGGTCGGTGTGCGGATCGATGAGCAGTGCCGCGTCATTGGCCAGAACGGTGCGCCAGTTGGCGGGCTGTGGGCGGCAGGCCTCGATGCCAATTCGATCTGGCAGGGCAAGTCACCCGCGCATGGCTGCAATGTCGGCCCGGCCATGGTGACGGGATTCATAGCGGGGAAGAGCGTGGCGGCGTGATGGCGCTGGGGCTGCCTCAACTAGAGTCATTCCAGAATTGAATGAATCAACGCTGAGCCTTCCTCCCCGGCGGGGAGGGGTTAGGGGTGGGGGAGCGCAGCCGTTTGGCTGCGCGTCAACGCTGACGTGGGACATCCCCACCCAGCCTCCCCCTTAAGGGGGAGGGGTTAAGTAGCTCAGTGTAAA
>JANOYZ010000343.1:0-9137 GCA_031429135.1 Novosphingobium sp.
CGGCCAGCGAAGTGATCTCGGGCCGCACCATCACTCCATATGCCAGGATCGCAGCGATGGGCGAACTTGAGCGGCAGGGTTACAACACGCCTGGTGCCAATGTCGCGGCGATGGTCTCGATGATCATCCACAAGTTCGGCAGCGACGAATTGAAGAATGAAGTCCTGCCCCGGCTAGTCGACGGTGATGTCCTGTGCAGCCTTGGCTATTCCGAACCCGGTGCAGGGTCAGACGTGTTTGCGGCGCAGTGCAAAGCGACGCCAGACGGTAACGGCTGGCGGATCGATGGCACCAAGATGTTCACCAGCGGTGCCAATCTCGCTGATTATGTTCTCATGCTGTGCCGGACCAATTCCGAAGTCGCCAAGCACAAAGGCTTGACCATGTTTATCGTCCCGCTGAAGGCCGAAGGTGTGACGATCCAGCCGGTTTTCACCTTTCAGGACGAACGCACCAACATCACTTTCTACGATGGCGTCCATATTCCGGATTCATGGCGGCTGGGAGAAGTCGATGGCGGGGTGAAGACGATGAGCGCGGCGCTGGAGCTGGAGCACGGTGGCGGTTTTTCCAAGGTGATCAAGCAGATGCTTCATGCAGCGGTTGATCTGTGCGGTGAAATCAAGTCGGACGGCAAGCCGCTTATCGCAAAGACCCACGCGCAGGTCCGCCTTGCACGAACGACAGCACACCTGTGGATTTCCGACATGCTGACCTACCGTGCCCAGTGGTCCAGCGTTGAAAAAAAACCCAACCACGCTTTCGGGCCGATGGCCAAGATGTATTCGTCCGAGAAGTTCCTGACGGATTCACGCGATCTGCTTGATCTCACCGCACCATTGTCGCTGTCCAAGCGCAATGGCGCTGCGGCGCTGCTTAATCAGTGCTATCGCCATGCTCAGGGCACGACGATTTATGGCGGCACCAGCGAGGTTCACCGCTCGATGGTCGCCGAACGCGGGCTTGGCTTGCCCCGCACACGCGGTTGATGGAGTTGACGATGCCCGAGGAAAAGACAGATGAAGCCCCCCACCTGCTGGTCGAGGAAACCGAAGACGGGATACTCATCGCCACCCTCAACCGGCCCGACAAGCTCAACGCCATCACCCGCGAAATGATGGACCTGCTGACCGATACGGTGATCCATTTCCGCGATAATGACGCGCTGAAGGTCATGCTGATCCGCGCGACCGGGCGCTATTTCTGCTCGGGCGCTGATCTCAAAGCAGGTAATCAGAAGCGCATATCACCCACCGGCAACACCGCGCGCGGCATCCGTGAGAACCACCGGCTCAACCTCAATGGCATGCAGCAGCTATGGGACGAGATGGAGCACATCGAAAAGCCCTTCGTCATCGCACATCACGGCATGTGCGTCGGCGGCGGGCTGGAAATGTCGCTGTCGTGCGATTTTCGCCTGGCGGGCACAAGCGCGGGTTATGCCTTCCCCGAAGGACTGTTCGGTGTGCTGCCCGCCTCGAACGGCGTATCTCGCCTCACCCGCCAATGCGGCCCGCACTGGGCGAGATGGCTGATCATGGCGAACAAGCCCGCCACAGCCGAAATGGCTTACACCATGGGTCTCGTCCACCAGGTCTTCCCGGATGAGACGCTGGAGCTCGAAGCCATGGATTTCTGCCGTCACCTAGCCAAGCAGAACGGCGAACAGATGGGCGCGGCCAAAATCGCCATCGAGCTTTGCGCCGAACTCGGCCCCAACATGGGCCGCCATGTCGAGCGGATGGCCAATTCAGGACTGATGCTGAATCCCGACTATCAGGCAAGAATAGCGGAATACGTCGGCAAACTGGGTAGCAAGACCAAGGGCTGACCCTATCCCGAAGCCCCACGGCAATCGCGGATCGCCAGAACCGTCAGGCGTGACAGTGGTACCACCACGTTAGTATGACGCGGGCCAAATTCGCGCTCGATGAACTGGGGGGTGACCGGATCAGTCGCTACCGTCACGGCGCGCTCGATCCCGGTTATCAATACCGATGACATATTTTCGGTGCTATCGCTCATCATCTGGCCCGGCTTCGCCAATTGCTTGCGGAACAGCAAAATTGTCGGCTGGGCAAAGCGGACACGGGCCGCCATCATGCGCTCGTCGTACTGATCGGCCATGTTGTTGCGCAAGTGCAGGATGCGCGAGTACTTTGTCCAGAAAGCGTAGTAACCTTCGATGAAATCACGGCAGCGCTCCTCCAACTCATCGTCGCTCCAGTATTCGCGCAGCACGCCGATATAGCTTGCCTCCGCCTCTTCCATGACCGGATCGAGCAATGCCAGCAGCAGCTCGGTGAGGTCAGCAAAATAGAGGTAGAGTGAGGTCATCCCCAGCGAGGCCCGGCGCGCCACGGCGCTCAGCGATATCTGGGAATCGGTCGATTCGTCAATCAGTTCAATGGCGGCCGTGAGGATCCGCTCGCGCGTGACTCTGCCTTTGCGGCCCAGTTTCTGGCCGTTAAGGTTATGGCTGACATTGTCGGAAACGACTTTTGACTGGCGCTTTGATTCTACCACCACGTTCTTTTGTGCAACCCCCAGTGCCATCCCCGCACATCCCAAGATTATTTCGACAAATTAGCTGATTGAAAAATCGACCGCTCAGGCCACTCCGCCAATCGCGATCAACTTGGTCTCAAGGAATTCCTCGATGCCTTCCAGACCCCATTCGCGGCCGATCCCGCTCGCTTTGTAGCCGCCGAAGGGAAGATCGCCGGCGATGCACATGCCGCCGTTGACGCTGACCGAACCGGTGCGGATCCGCCGCGCGACGGCCAGCGCGCGATCAACACTGGCTGAGGAGACCCCGCCCGACAGGCCATAGTCGCTGGCATTGGCGATGCGCACGGCATCATCATCGTCCTCGAAGGGAATGACCACCAGCACCGGCCCGAATATTTCCTCTTGGGCGATGCGCATGTCATTGGTGACATCGACGAAGCAGGTCGGCTCGATGAAGAAACCGCCACCCTTGTCCGGCCGCGCCTTGCCGCCACAGAGCAGCGTTGCGCCTTCCTGCTGGCCCAGTTCGATATAGCTCAGCACACGGTCCATCTGCCGCTTGGAGATCACCGGGCCCATGATCTGGCCCGGACTATCAACGTCACCCCAATTGTCGCCATAGCTGGCGTAAGCGTGGCTGAGGATAGCGACGGCTTCCTGATAGCGGCTCCTGGGCACCAGCAGGCGGCTCTGCACCGCACAGCCCTGCCCGGCGTGGAACACCAGCATGGTCTGCGCCACTTCCATGGCAAAATTCGGCGCATCGTCGAGCACGATCTTGGCCGACTTGCCGCCAAGCTCGAGGAACACGCGCTTCAGAGTAGCAGCCCCCTGTTCCATGATGCGCTTGCCGATGCCGGTCGAGCCGGTGAACGAGATCAGATCGACACGCGGATCGTGAACCATCATTTCGCCCGCCAGCGCCGGGTCAGACCCGAAAATAACATTGATCACGCCTTTGGGAAAGCCCGCCTTGGCCGCCAGTTCGCCAAAGATTGCGCCCATTCCAGGGGTATCGGGAGCCGGCTTGAGGATCACCGTGCAGCCCGCGAGCAGCGCCGCGACAACCTTGCCGATATTGACATAGAGCGGCACGTTCCACGGCGTGATCGCGGCGACAACGCCCACCGGCTCATAGACCGCGAAACGCTTGTGCATCGAGCCGAAGGCCTCGCGCACACCATAGTCCTTCTCGCGCTTCAGCTGCGGATAGACGGCCAGGTAATCGTCCCAGCCATCGAGCGCCATATTGACATGTGCCCGGAACACCGCGCCTTGCGCCGCCCCGGCTTCATGCACCGCCAGTTCGACCAGACGCGGGCGCGCTTCCTCGAACAGCTCGCGGTATTTCTTGACCAGTTCGAAGCGTTTGTCGTGGTTGGTTGACCAGTCGGTATCATCAAAGGCCGCGCGCGCCGCAGCAATCGCCGCCTCGACATCTTCAGCCGAGGCATCGGCCGCCTTGCCAACCGGCGCACCAGTCCACGGGCTGATCACGTCATAGGTCTTGCCGGTGCTCGCATCGCGCAAATCGCCATCAATGAACAGCTTGGCGTCGGGAAGTGTGGTCATCGTAATAATCCTGTCGAAGGGTTCAATTTGAGCGCGGGCGGGCACTGAGCGTGACCACACCCATGTGCAGATCGGGTGCAGTATCAAGCACCGCGCGAAAAACATCGGTGACCGAGTTGTAATGGGAAATTCCGCGTTCGCGCAGGTGAATGCCGGCTTTGGCATTCTCAGCTGCAAACTGGATCGAGACTTCCACCGGCCATGACGAACCGGTCTTGGTCTCGTCCATCATCTGCCCGGCGCGGACCACGGTGACCCGTACGCCTTCGCTTTGAAGCTCATGTGCCCACATATCCGAAATCAGCTCAAGCCCGGCCTTGGTGCCCGAATAGAGCCACAGCATCGGCATCTTGATATGCACCGATTCGCTCGACACATTGATGATATGCCCGCTCCCGCGCAGCAGCGGCAGCGCCTCACGCGAACAATAGATCGGCCCGGCAAGGTTGGCATTGATCTGCACGGCGATCTGATCATCGCGCACATCGGCCAGCTTGAACGGTTCAAACACCGCGGCGTTATTGATCAGCACGTCGATCTTGGGGTGATGTTCCGCCACTTCGGCAAAGGCTGCGCGCACTTCATCCGGATTGCCGACATCGCACTGAATGGCCATGTGCGGCGCGCCCAGTTCTGCGGCTACCGCATCTATCTTGGTCTTGGTGCGGCCCAGCAGGATCACCGTATCACCATCTTTGGCAAAGCGGCGAGCCAGAGCGCGGCCAAGGCCGTCACCCGCACCGGTAATTGCGATAATCTTGCCCAATTTTGCGCATCCTCGGTTCGAATGGTGGAGGCTTCGCAGCAAGACCACTGCGGCACAAGAGGATAGCGTATCGCGCCCGCGATTGTCAGTCTGGATCCATAGCCAAATCTATGTATTTCAATTAGTTAATTGAATATAATGGCACTTAAAACCTATCACATTTTTAATGGAACTTCCGGCTTGCGGGTAAGATTTGCGCGCATCTTTTCGAGCGCTGCCATCAGATCATCACGATCTTTTTGGCCAATACCCCCCAAAGCCAGGTCGATCATCTCGTGCGCCAGCGGCTTGAGGCTATGGAGCAAATCGTGCGCCTTGCCCGTCAGATGAAGCCGCCATGCGCGCCGGTCAGCCGGATCGGGGCGACGCTCGACCAGTTGCGCTTCCTGGAGCCGGTCGACCATGCGGCCCAAGGTGATCGGTTCGACCTCCAGCATTTCTGCCAGTCCGCCCTGATTGATGCCTTCATGACGACTGAGCAGCGAAAGCACCTGCCATTGCGGCCGGGTTACGCCGATGCTGCGCGCTTTTTCATCGAAGTCCCGCCGCATGAGCCGCGCGACTTGAGCCATGATCGTGCCGATGTTCTCGTCCATGACCAGCGATTAATAGCAATGCTGACTATATTCCAGCACAAATCCGCTAGGCTGATAGATGCAGAGGGAGAGGCGGCGCGATACGGGAATTTCAGTCTTCTGCCGCCAGCCTGTCTGCCGCCAGCTTGCGCAGTTCGGCAATCTTGATCTTGGAGCTGCCGGTAGTTTCCAGCTCATGCGCGGCAAAGAACAACACCCGGCGCGGCACCTTGTAGCTGGCCAGCGTCTGTCTGGCGAAGTCCTGTACCAGCTTTTCGGACAGCACTTCCCCGGTTTGGGGAACGATACAGGTCACCACCAGTTCGCCCAGCAGATCATCAGGAACGCCGACGGTCTTGGCGACTTTGACGCCTGGGCAATTGCGCAGATAATCATCGATCTCGATGGGTGAGACGTTGGCACCGCCGGTCTTGATGATATCATTGAGCCGACCTTCCCAGAACAGCCGACCATCGGCATCGAGGTAGCCGCCGTCCCCGCAGCGCAGAAAGCCATCACCGTCGAGCGAGCGATCGAGCGGAATGCCGATGTAACCGAGCATCAGGGTCGGCCCCTTCACGGCAATTTCGCCGCGCTCTCCCTGCGGCATTGTCACGCCCGTCATCGGATCAACGATCTTGATGGTCGCGCCTGCCGTGGGGAGGCCGTGACTGTTCACACAGACCTCTGCCGGAGTGCCGGAGGGGTAAACCGAGATCAGGGTGAAGGTTTCGGAATTGCCGTACGCGTGGAAGGGCTCCTTCCAGTCGGTCCTGACCGTGGGATGCTGGGCAAGTGGCGTATCGCGATCCATATAATGCAGTGATGAGAGGTCCGTCGAGGCATAGTTGGGCGCCTCGATCAGCTGCGCCCACTGATGCGGCCAGGCGAGCACCATGGTGCCCTTTTCCGCCTCGATCAGTGCCAGTGCCTCTTCGGCATCGAACCAGCGTTGCAGGATCAGCGAGCCTCCAGATGACAGCGTGCCCCCCAGCGCCATGGCAAAATTACCCGACCAGAAAAAGCCGTTGGATGACCATGTCCGCGGCGGCACCGTGATGCCGTACCACTGTGCCCAGCGCCACAATTGCAGACAGACACCGCGATGGGCGGAAAGAATGCCCTTTACCTTGCCGGTAGAACCAGATGAGAAGAACAGCACCGCAGGATCGCTGGCGGCGACGGCATCACAGCGCGCCTCGACCAGTTCCGGCACCACCGCTGCACCGCGCGCGCGGAAGCTGGACCAGCCCTCGATCCCGCCGTGCGCTTCGTCGCTATCCACCATCGCCGCGTGGGTGAGATAGGGGTAGCGCAGCGAGGCAAATGATCCGGGGGCTGAAGTGCCAATCTCAGGCTCCAGCCCGATCAGCATTTCGGCAAAGTCCTTCTTGAGAACCTTGCGTTCGAGCAGCAGTACCGAACAGCCTGATTCCTTCAGCACCACGTCCAGCTCAGCCGGAGTGAAGAAAGTGCTGATTGTTGTTGCCACACCGCCCGCCAGCGCCGTGCCATAAGCACAGGCGAGGAATTCAAGCCGGTTGGTCTCCAGAATGCCGACGCGGGTGCCCTTGCCCGTGCCGCAAGCCACCAGCGAGCGGGCAACCGCCATCGAATGGGAGAGCAGATCGTCATAGGTCCAACGCTGAACCACGCCATCAAGCTTGATGACCGCAGCTTCTGCCGGGCCATAACGCTGCGCGATCTCTCGCACATAGCTGCCCAGCGTCAGTGCGCCGATGCCAGATTCATCGGCGAGCGGGATACCATGGACAATTGAAAGTCCTGCCGGATTTTCGTTGTTCATCCCGCCCTGCTCCACCCTCTCTCTTAGCGATTGACGTTGACGATGATCCTGCCGCGTACCTTGCCGTCGATCAGATCGGCAGCGGCCTGAATGGCATCGGCAAGCCCGATTTCAGAGCCAGCTATCAGCTCGAGCAAGCCTTTGTCGAGATCGCGGGCCAGCCGGTCCCAGGCAGCCAGACGAGGACCACGCGGGCAATTCACGCTATCCACGCCAAGCAGCGCCACGCCGCGCAGGATAAACGGCATGACGGTCGCCGGAAGATCAGCGCCCTGCGCCAGACCGCAAGCCGCCACCGCGCCGCGATACCTGGTCGCAGCAAGCGCATTGGCGAGGGTGTGGCTGCCCACCGAATCGACAACCCCTGCCCAACGTTCGCGCTGCAACGGTTTGCCCGGTGCAGCAAGATCAGCGCGGTCGATGATCGTCGTCGCGCCCAGCTGCTGAAGATATTCACCTTCCGAAGCCTTGCCGGTCGCAGCAGCGACAGTGAAGCCCGCCTTGGCGAGCAGCGCCACGGCCACCGAACCGACGCCGCCGGTCGCGCCGGTGACCAGCACCTCACCCTGATCAGGGGTGACGCCGTGGTTTACCAGAGCATCAACACACAACGCGGCGGTATAACCCGCCGTGCCGATTGCCATCGCCTGCTGGCCGGTGAAGCCGGAGGGCAGCTTGATCAGCCAGTCACCCTTCAGGCAGGCCTTCTGCGAGAGGCCGCCCCAATGGCCTTCGCCCACGCCCCAGCCATTGAGCACCACCAAGTCGCCCGGAACGAAATCATCATTGCTGCTGGTTGAAACCGTGCCGACCAGATCGATGCCGGGGACCATCGGAAATTTGCGCACCACCGGGCCCTTGCCGGTGATCGCCAGACCGTCCTTGTAGTTGAGCGTCGAATAGGCAACGTCAATGGTGACATCACCTTCGGGCAGCGCGCTTTCATCGAGCTGCTGCACGGTGACAGTCTGGCCGGCGTCTGTCTTGTCGATCACGATTGCGGAAAACATGGTCTCGTCCTTGCTGGTGCGGGTCACGCCCTGCGGCGCGGTGAATATTTCTGGCCCCGGACTGCATCCGAACCATCACAGCAACCCAAGCGACATGGCAGGCCTGAGGCAATGCCGGGCCGCACTCTATCGCGGCGGCGATGCCGCTTTGGGCAACGCCAGACGGTTGCTAATATCGGGAAAGCTGCCCGCCTGCATGGAGCCATACATCGACAGCCGCAAACACTCACGGGCAAAGCGGTGGGCCAGCGTGGATTGCTCGTCCACACTCGCCGAATGGGCCTGCGCCCAGACCGGCCAGAGGAAGGTGCCGGCCAGAACCATCACCGATAACACTTCGCTATCGATCCCCGGCTGAGCCAGATCCGTGGCAGCAAAGCGTTCTATTGATCCGACATATTCCCGCCAGAACGGATCATTGGATGGATCGGGCGAGGCCAGAACCTGCATCAGCCAGACACGGCACAGTTCGGGATTGGCCATGGCGAAACTGGCCAGCCGGTCAGTCAGATCAGCCGGATCAGCCTCCTCGACGCGGCGTTCGCCGATGGTATCGGGATCACCGAAAACAGCGCGAAACAGTCTGCTGGACACCCAGTTAACCGTCGCCTCGACAAGCTTGTCGCGCGTTTCGAAATGCTGGTATGCTGTGCCGCGATTTACCCCAGCCGCATGGGCCACTTCGGAAAGGCTGATGCCTTCGGGGCCACGGCGGGCCAGCTGGCCGGAAGCCGCCTCAAGGATCGCC
This sequence comes from Novosphingobium sp., assembly GCA_031429135.1. Classification (GTDB taxonomy): domain Bacteria; phylum Pseudomonadota; class Alphaproteobacteria; order Sphingomonadales; family Sphingomonadaceae; genus Novosphingobium. Next base: position 8,990 of record JANOYZ010000343.1, read on the forward strand.
TCGCGCGTCGCCACCGGATCACGCGGACGACGTCTGGAACTGCCGTTATTTTCCGCCACCAGAGAATCGCCCCAACTAATCAGCAATGTTGCTTATTAGACCTCTGGGAGAATGCGGGAAGGCCAAAAACAAACGGGCACCAAAAACA
>JANOYZ010000344.1:0-1921 GCA_031429135.1 Novosphingobium sp.
GTTCGGCGGCTTTTTCGACATAGCCGGGCAGGTGCTTGGCCGAGCAGGTGGGGGTGAAAGCACCCGGCACCGAAAACAGCGCGACTTTCTTGCCGGCGAAATAATCGCCGGTCTGCACCGGCTCGTTGCCATCAGCGCCAACCTTGGTCAGCTTGACGTCGGGCAGCTTGTCTCCCTTGGCGATGGTCATGGATATTGTCCTTCTGTTGGAAATTGAATTCGTGCCGCGTCATATGATGGGTTGCGAGCGATCCGCAACCGCCCATTCGTGCTTAATTTCGCTTTACTGCGCTCCTTCAACGCCCGGTAAAGCAAATGGCAGACTGTGGCTCGTGAAGTGAATCGTTTGCTTCGGGGAGACAGGGTCATGCAAAATTGTTTCAGGCCAAAATATTTCAGGAGAGCGGCAGCGTGTCTTGCCGCTGCGGGATTACTGATCGCCATGCCGGCGCAGGCGACGGGCGCCAGTACGGCTGAAAAGCTGCGCAAGCTGGATATCATGCTGATGGTCACCGGCCTGCGCTGCCGCACCACCGAAAGCAACTTCACGGCTGATTTCGCCGCTTTCGAGGCCGCGCATATGCTCGCCCTCAACGCCGCATCCACGGCTATGCGTGACAGCATGGTTCCGCGGTTTGGCATCAGCGGCGCCAATCGCGCGCTTGACCGGATCAGCACCTCGATGGCGAACCAGTACGGGCAGGGCCATCCCTGGCTCAATTGTGCTGAGCTCAAGCAAGTCACGCGCAGCCTTGCCGATATGCAGGGGACGCAAGCACTGGTCGAAGCGGCTGATCAGCTGCTCGGTGAGGCGGACAGGACTTCTTATCAGGTTCTGTCGCGGCGATAGGTTCAAATAATCATATAAAGATATCTTTATATTTACCTCATGATTGGCTATGGGCGGTGCCAGTATCGGTGCCGCCCTTGCTCTTTGCAGGTCTGGCTTGCGCCGCCTTGCAGGAGATTTAATCGTGGCCACCGTCCTTGATGCCCAGAAAACCAACACGAATGACTATGTAATTGCTGATATCGGTCTGGCCGAATTTGGCCGCGCCGAGATCAAGATCGCTGAAACTGAAATGCCGGGCCTGATGGCTCTGCGCGCAGAATTCGGCGCTTCGCAGCCGCTGAAGGGCGCGCGGATAACCGGTTCGCTGCATATGACGATCCAGACTGCGGTGCTGATCGAAACGCTGACTGCGCTGGGCGCCGATGTGCGCTGGGCGACCTGCAACATCTTCTCGACGCAGGATCATGCCGCTGCGGCCATCGCCGCCTCGGGCGTTCCGGTCTTCGCGATCAAGGGTGAGAGCCTTGCTGATGACTGGGATTACGGCGGCAAGATTTTCGAGTGGGATGCCGACGGTACCGGAACACAGACCGCCAACCTGATCCTCGACGATGGCGGCGATGCCACCATGTTCGCGCTGTGGGGTGCCCGCCTTGAAGCCGGCGACACCATGGGCGAGCCGGCCAATGCCGAAGAGATCGAATTCCAGCGCGCGCTCAAGGCCTATGTCAAGGCCAAGCCCGGCTACCTGACCATGTCGGTCGCACACATCAAGGGCGTTTCCGAAGAGACAACCACCGGCGTCCACCGCCTGTATCAGATCGCCAAGGAAGGCAAATTGCCGTTCCCCGCGATCAACGTAAACGACAGCGTCACCAAGTCAAAATTCGACAACCTTTATGGCTGCAAGGAATCGCTCGTTGACGCGATCCGCCGCGCGACCGACGTGATGCTTGCGGGTAAGGTCGCATGTGTTGCCGGTTTCGGCGATGTCGGCAAGGGTTCGGCACAGTCGCTCCGCAATGGCGGCGCGCGCGTTATGGTGACTGAAATCGATCCGATCTGTGCACTTCAGGCTGCCATGGAGGGCTTTGAAGTCGTGACAATGGAAGAGGCCGTCAAGCGCGC
>JANOYZ010000345.1:0-8354 GCA_031429135.1 Novosphingobium sp.
GCGGGATTGGCGAGGCGATTGTCCGGGGGCTGGGTGCCAAGGGCGTGAGGGTGTTCGGCACCGGGCGCAACGCGGCCAAGCTTCAGGCCTTGAAGGACAAGCTCGGCGCGTCGATGGCGTTTGAATTCTGCGCGGCTGACATCACTGATGCTGATGCTCCGGCAAAGATTGTCGCGGCGGCGGTTGCAGCATTTGGACGGCTGGATATTCTGGTCAACAACGCCGGATCGTTCAATTTCGGTCCGGTGCATACCACGACTGACGAGATGCTCGACGAGGTGTTCGGCATCTCGCTGCGCGCACCATTCCGCCTCTGCCGTGAGGCGCTGGCGCATCTGGGTGAGGGGGCTTCGATCATCTTCATCGGCTCGACCTGGGGCATTTATGGCACGCCGGGCGGCGGGGCTTACTCAACGGTCAAGGCCGGGCAGATCGGCCTGATGCAGACCATGGCCGCCGAATATGGCCCGCGCGGGGTGCGCAGCAATTACATCGCGCCCACCGTTGTCCGCACCGAAATGACTGACGCCTTCTGGGACCTCGATTTCTTCCGCCGCACCAACCACGAAATGACCCCGCTGACCCGCGAATGTTCGGTGGATGATGTCGCCAACATGGTCACTTTCCTGTGCTCGGACGAGGCCGGCATGATCAACGGCCAGACCATCGCGGTGGACGGCGGCATTTCAACCACGCGCTATCTTGCACCGGAAGCCGTGGGAGCTGTGCGCGGGTAAGCGATCAAACCTTCGGCAACCCTTCCGGAATCCAGTTTGGCTGCCGCTTTTCCATGAAGCTGCGCATACCCTCGCGTACTTCGGTGCCGATCGCGAGCGAAGTGAACATCGTTTCGTAGTCGATCTGGCCGTACTGCTGGTTGAGCATCCGCTTGACATGGGCGCGGGCTTCCGGAGCAGTTTGCAGCACTTCGATGGCGGCCTTCAGCGCCTCCTCGCGCAGCTGTTCATGCGGCACCACGCGGCTGATCAGGCCGATACGGTGAGCCTCATGGGCATCGAACTTACGTGCCGTTAGCAGCAGATCACGCGCCTGTGCCATGCCGACATGGGCGGGCAGCACGGCGGCATAAGTGGCATCGATGATGCCGCGCAGCAGTTCGGGCACACGGAAGGTCGCGCGATCACTCACCACGGCGATGTCGCTCATCATGGCCACCAGCAATCCGCCGGCCTGACAGATGCCGTTCACTGCCGAGATTACTGGTGCCATCGATTCGCGGATGGCGACGAAGGGCAGCGTCTCATAGGTCAGCCCCTCGGGCACTTTCTCCTCGCCCGGCTCATAGCGACCGCCAAGATCGCCGCCGGGGGCAAAGACATCGCCGGTGCCGGTGATGATCAGCGCGCGCAGTTCAGGCTCGGAATTGACATAGCGTACCGCCTTTTTAAGCCCGAAATACATCGCCGGGGTAAAGGCATTGCGCGCCTGTGGGCGATCAATGATGCACCAGGCGATCGGACCTTCTCGCTCGATGCGCAGGCAATCGGTTCCAAGGTTCATGGCAATGCTCCCAATCTCAATTGCCGAGTGTTTGTGGCAAACGGCTGGAAGGGGCAAGAATATGCGGAACCCCATCACCCCCGCGTTGTGTCGCACGATGCCTCTGGCACCGCGCGCGAGGCTGGTCTAACCCGCTTGCAGCAAGTTTTGTGGCAAGAGGCGCGCGATGGACTTTACCTGGAATGAGGAACAGTGCGCATTCCGCGATTCCTTGTGTGCTTTTCTTGACAGGACGTTGCCCGATGACTGGGAGAAATTCTCGCAGCACGGCCCTGCCAGTCCGGCGCTGACCGCCTATGCCGCGAAATTCTGCCGCGAGCTGGCCGATCAGGGCATGCTGTTCCCGCACTGGCCGGTGGAGCATGGCGGGCAGGGGCTGAGCCCGTGGCACCAGCAGATTCTCGCCGAGGTCATGTGGCAATATGGCGAGCCGCGCGGCGGCCAGTACATGAACGTCACCTGGATCGGGCCGACGCTGATGCGCTATGGCTCAGTGGCACAGCAGGCGCAGTACCTGCCCAAAATCGCCACTGGCGAGATGCTGTGGTGCCAGGGTTTTTCCGAGCCTGACAGCGGCTCTGATCTGGCCAGTCTGCGCACCCGCGCGGTACTCGAAGGCAATTATTACCGGGTCAGCGGCCAGAAAATCTGGACCTCTTATGCCGGACTTGCCGATACCTGCTTCCTGCTTACCCGCACCAGCGATGATAAAAAGCGCGGCATCACCATCCTGCTGGTGCCGATGGATACACCGGGCATCACCGTGCGCCAGATCCCCAGCCTGATCGGCGAGGGCGATATCCATGAGGTGTTTTTTGACGATGTCATCGTGCCGGTGGGTCAGCGGTTTGGCGAGGAAGGGCAGGCCTGGGAAATTATCGGCTTCTCGCTGACCAATGAACGGCTGGGCATCCCGCGCTATCATCTCGCGCGCTCGGCGCTCGACCGGGCGGTGGCGATCTTGCAACATCGCGGCGATTGGTCGGGCGATCTGATCAAGGCCGAGGCTGGGCGCTGCGCCGCACTGTGCGAGGCGGCGCGCACGGCCAATTACGCCATCGTGCAAAAGCGCGCCGAAGGGCTGAAGGTTGGCGCTGAATCATCCTCGGCGCGCTTTGCCACGGTAATGGCTGAGCGCAATGTCTGCGAATTCGTCGTCGAATATCTGCCCGAGGCGCTGGTCGATGCCTCGCCCTATCTCAAGATGCACCACCAGCGCGGGATTGTTGCCGGGATTGCAGCGGGAGCGGCGGAGATCCAGCTGAATATTATCGCCACCGATGTGCTTGAATTACCCAGAGAACCCCGATGAAGATTGAGCCGCGCTAATGGAACTCTCGCTCAGCGACGACCAACGCCAGATCATCGATTTTCTCGATACGCTGTCACGCCCCTATGCCGCTGCACCTCTGCACGATTGTTCGCTGGCATTGTCCAGCGATGCGCTCGATGCCGAGCTGGCCGAGGGCGGGTTTCTTGATGTGGCGGGGATGGCAGAGCTTGGGGCCGTTACCGCTGCCTTGGTGGTGGAACGATTGGCGCGTCTGCCGTTTGCGGTGGAAGCGGCGGCATCGGCGCTGATCCGGCCCTTGCTGGATCCGGAATTGCCGCGCCCGTTGTGTGTGGTGGAAGCAGGCAAACTTGCGCGCCCGGTGCGTTACCTGAAACCCGGCGCGACTGTTGTGGTTATGGGCACCGATGGCGTGCGCAGCTTTACGGCGAGCGCGGACGTTGTGCGCGAAGCGGGCGACCTATCGCTCTATGCCTATCCGGTCGCTTTCCTGAACGCTCTGCCGGCCGGCATGCGCGTGCATGACATGGCCCCGGAAGAACTGCGCCGCCTGTGGCGCGTGGGGCTGGCGGCAGAAGCGGCGGGACTGCTCGCGGCGGCGCTGGCCAGCGTCAAGACCTATGTCTCCGAACGCAAGCAGTTCGGGCGTCCGCTCGCCAGCTTTCAGGCCATGCGCCACCGGCTTGCCGAAGCGCAGGTGGTGACCAATGGCACCTACTGGCTGGCGCTGCGCGCTGCCGGGACGGGGGATGCCGGCGATGCAGCCTTGGCGGCAAGCTATGCGCAGGATGCGGCGAAGCGGGTGGGTTATGATTACCACCAGTTCCTTGGCGCGATGGGCATGACACTGGAGCACCCGCTGCACCTGTGGACCTACCGGCTCAAGTTTCTCACCGGCGAACTCGGCGGGCGCGGGGCCAATGCGCTGGCAGCGGCTGAGGCGATCTGGGGTTAGGTGAGGGCAGCGCGCGGGCTTCGACAGGCTCAGCCTGAGCGGGTATTGTTACAGAACCCTGAGCTGAGCTTGTCGAAGCACCTGCGCAACGCTAACCTCATTTCACCGCCGGCATGATCTCTTCCGCCACCCACTGGGTGTAATCGAAATAGGCCTGAATATCGCTCACCGGCGGCACGGACAGCCCGCTCATCGTCACACCAAGCGTCTTGAACCAGCCGAGGCGGTCGATGATTTCCTGCTTGGTCATGCCGGGGCGGACCTTGGGATCATCCTGTGGGACATGGCCTTCGCCAAGGCGGCTGGTGGCAAAGCCATAGAACACATGCTCCAGCTTGCCGCTGTAATCGGTCTGCGACTTGATGAAATCAATGCGGCCGGGAATGTCTTCGGGCTTGGTCAGGAACGGCCACCAGCCCTGGGCACGACGCGCGGCGCGGCGCAGCACGGCGTCGGCCTCGCCGCCCAGCCACACCGGCAGATGCGGTTTTTGCACCGGCTTGGGCTCAAAGGCGATATCTTTGAAATTGATGTATTTTCCCTCGAACTCAGGGTTATCACTGGTCCATAACTCGATGATCGCGGCGAGGTATTCGTCGCAGATCTTGCCGCGTTCGTTGAAGGGGACGCCCAAAGCATCGAACTCTTCCTTGAGCCAGCCGGCGGCGAAGGTGATGATTGTCCGTCCGCCAGAAAGCCAGTCAATAGTCGACAGCGCCTTGGCCGAGATGATCGGGTTTTGCAGCGGCAGGATGGCGATGCACGAGTTGACTTTGATCGTTTCGGTCGCCCCGGCGAAATAGGACATGCCGGCATAAGCGTTGAAGTAAAACTTGCCCGAAAGCGCGACATGGCTGTTCGGGATGACATGATGCTCGGGCACACAAATCATCGCATAGCCCAGCTTTTCCGCCCACTTCGCCAGCCGTGTCTGGTCAGCCCCGGTCACCTGCTTTTCCCACGGCTGCATCATCGCCTGGATTTCGAGCATGTGCGGCATTGAAAAGGACAGTTCCACAGTGCGCCTCGCTATCGTGAGTGAGGCATCAAGCTGGCCTAGTCGATCACCTTGCGCAACTTCAGCGCCGCGATATCGCCGGGGGGAAGGCCGAGAATTTCGCCATAGACATAATCATTGTGCTCACCAAGCAAGGGTGCGCCACGTTCGATGCGCGCTTCATCGGGAGTCATCCGCCATGACGGGCCGATGATCGGGCGTGATCCGTTTTTGTGATCACTGACCATCCGGTAGTCACCGCGCGCCCACAGCCAGTCATCGCCGCACAGGTCGAGCGATGAGGAACTGCGGAAGGCGGGAATGCCATTGCCGCGCAGTTGCTCACCCAGTTCTGCGGCGCTGCGGCTGGCGGTCGCTTTGCCAATCGCCGCATCAAGCGCATGGCGATCCGCCTGACGGTCTGAGAAATTCACATGGCGCGGATCGTCGGGCAGGTCGAGATGGCCGCGCAAGGCTTGCCATTCGCTATCGCTCGCCACCGCAATGCTGATCCATTCGCTGTCCGCGCAGGGGTAAGCGCCGTGCGGGCACATCTCCGGGTGGAAATTACCATCGGGTTGCGGCACTTCGCCAGTCAGCAAATAGGCAAACAGACTGTCGCCGACGAGGCTCGACATCGCCTCAACCGTCGAGAGATCAACGAACTGGCCTTCGCCGGTTTCCTCGCGGTGATGCAGCGCCGCCAGTGCGGCCAGCGCGGCGAGCGCGCCGGCGGTGGAATCGCCATAGCGGATGTTCATGCCGCGCGGCACCTCGCCTTCGTGGCCGACCAGGTAATTGAGGCCCGATAGCGCGGCGAAACAGGGGGCATAGCCGGTCTGATAGCCCAGCGGGCCATCATTGCCCCACATCTTGATCGAGACCTGAATGAGATCGGATTTGATCGCCCGCAGATCGTCCCAGCCCAGCTTTGATCGCTCCATCGCGCCGGGGCGGATGTTGTCGATCAGGATGTCGCAATTGCGGACCATGTCCTTCAGCAGCGCCAGACCTTTCTCGGTCTTCAGGTTGACTTGCGCCGAAAGCACTTCCTGATTGATCGACAGGAAATAGGGAGCCGAATTGATATCAACCCCGCCATAGGCGCGCATCTCGTCAAGGTTGGAAAGCGATTCCACCTTGATCACCTCGGCACCGAGATGGGCGAGCAGTTTGCCCGCGTAAGGCCCGGCCCAGACCTTGGTCAGCTCCAGCACCCGCAGCCCGGCGAGCGGCCCGCTGCGCAAAACAGCCATGGCGCGGGGGACTGAGCGGGCGGTTTTAGAAATGCGCAGGGCGGTGCTGTCCATTTCGCGCTGGTGCTGGCCAATTGCAGGTGCGGTGGAGGTCAGTTGTACAGGCGATGCAGTGAGCTTGTAAGGTACGGTCGGGTAAAGCTTGCCTTCCAGCTCCTGAAAGAACCCCCGGTGCTGGAATTGCGCGTTATCTGGCAGGTCTGCTGCCGTATTGACCGGCACCATGGCCACGCCAAGTTTCTGCGCCGCCTCGGTAATCGGCAGCTTGTTTTGCTGAGCGGACCATGCCTGAAAGTGGTGGCGGAATTCTGCAACGCGATCCGGGGTGCAGTGGAACTCCAGCCAATCGGCCTGAAAGTTGCTCGCCCAATCGGGATTGTCCATCAGTTTGCACAGGCCTTGCCAGTGGACCTGCGTGGTCATCAGCAGGAACACATGCCCGTCGCGCGTGGCAAAAGATGCACCGGGACCGCCCATGTCATAGGCGGTGCGCGCGGCGCTCGGCTCGGCCTCGCCCGCCAGCATGCGCCCCAGAACGCAGTCATTGCGGTTCACCTGCACCTGGACTTCGGCGATATCGATGAACTGGCCTGAGCCGGTCCAGCGCAATCTCTGAAGTGAGGCGAGGGTGGCCAGCGCCGCATCAATCCCGGCTTCGTAGTCCGATAGGAACCGGCCAGCGCCTTTGAGCGGCGGCTTGTCTGTCGCGCATTCGCTGGGGGTGTGATAGGCCCAGCCGCCGGCGTTGATGACGTTGAGCGGACGGGCGATCTGCCATTCTGCGGGCGCGCCTTGTCCGAACGGCGTGATGATGGTGTGTACCAGCCCGGGATGGGCGGCAGTGATGCTGGCCGAGGTCAGGGCTCGCGCCGCGCCCCAGACTTCGTCATGATCATCGATCAGCACGTGGCCGCGCGCCAGCAGGTGATCGAGTGCGGACCGGCCCTCGGCGCTGTCGAGATCGAGCACCACCGACTTCTTGTTGGTGTTGAGATAGGCAAACAGCGCGCTTTCGCCGTCATGGAACGGGCCTGACCCGCGCGTTGGTGCGCCGCCGGGGCGCCCCACCTTGATCACTTCGGCGCCGAAATCCGCCAGTAATTTTCCGCAATATTCGCCGCAGACGCGCTCCGCGATTTCGATCACGGTGAATCCGGATAGCGCCGTCACAGCGATTGTCCGTCGTCGATAGTGAAGGTCGCACCAGTTACCTGCCGTGACCGGTCAGACAGCAGATAGAGCAGCATGTCATCGAGCGCAGAGGGTTCGAGCAGACGGCGGCGGTGCAGCCCGGCGATATCAGCTTTGCCGCGCGCGGTGGCGAACCATTCAGCGTTGATTTCGGTCGAAATCCAGCCGGGTTGCAGCGTATTGACGTTAATCCCCTGCCGCACCCATTCCCGCGCCATCTGGCGGGTGAGGTGGGCAATCCCCGCCTTGGTTGCAGCATAAATGGCATCGCCGGTGCCGGTCTGCTCGGCGGTGATTGATCCGATCAGGACAATGCGTCCATCTTCGCGCGCCGCACTGCCCGCCGCGATCATCCGCCGCGCGCCTTCGCGGGCGACGAGATAGGCACCAAGCAGGTTGGTATCGATTACCTGCCTCAAGCCAGCGACTGGCACATCGGTGGATCGCCCGCCAGTGCCGACTCCGGCATTGCAGACCACGGAATTCACCGTGCCGAACCGGGCCTTGGCTGCATCAAAGGCGGCGATGACTGACATTTCGTCGGTCACATCAAGCGAAACGGCGAAAGACTGATCGCCGATGTTACGGGCAATCTCCTCTACGCGATCAAGCCGGCGCGCCCCCAGCACGATACGGGCTCCGGCTTTGGCAAGCAGCTGCGCGAAACCGGCACCAAGGCCGGAAGAAGCTCCCGCGATCAGAACTGTTCGGCCAGCAAGAGCGAGCATCTATCCCTTCACGATCCCGGCACGTAGGGCGGCATCGCCAGATATCTGTCAACCGCCTGTTCAAAATGGCGCACGCGGATTTCCTGATAGTTGCCAAGCGTGATCCCCGGCTTGGCGCTGGCCTCCAGCCCCTCCTGCTGGGCCAGCAGATTGTCGGTATCCTGATCGAGGATTTTGCCGAAGCCGGGATCCATACCTTCGGCTTCGATGAAAGACTGGTGATCGCCAAGGATCACCGGTTCGGCAGGATCAGGGCGTGAGCCGTCTTTTGGGGAGGGGCGCATGAACATAACTTCGTAGATGCAGCGCCGATGGTCCTTGGGGTCCGGGCGGAAACGATAGACCATGGGCAGCGAGATGCCGGCGCATATCCGCATCGTCGTAACGGCCGAGGCTGCGGTACATATCGGCAAGC
>JANOYZ010000346.1:0-2851 GCA_031429135.1 Novosphingobium sp.
CGCCATTCGGCCCCTCGCTGTCACCCACCCCGCGCCGGTCAAAGCGGAACACCGGGAACCCGGCATCTGCCAGGCGCGCTGCCAGCAAGGCCTGCCCGTTCCACGCGCCGGAGCGCAATTCGTTGCCGCCGCTGACGATCAGCAGTCCGGTGCTGCCAGCCGCCTCGTCGATGGTGCCGACGAGGGCCGAGCCTTCGGATTCAAACGTGATGTGCCGCCGGGTCACAGCTTGATCCCCATGGCCAGCACGGCAGCCAGCGCATCGGCCTGTGCGCGGTCTTCATCGGGTTCGGCGCGCAGCCACAAGGGGCTGCCACCCAGCATGTCCTGCCCGATGATCGACTGGCTGCTTTCAGGCGGTGTGGCATCCTGCAATGCAGCGATCATGGCCGGTGACAGGCGGTAACCGGCAAGTTCCAGTCCTGCCGTCTGATCCAGTTCCAGCAGCGATGCTTGCGTTTCCTCACGCCCGGCTTCCCGCGCGGCAAGAATGCGCATGCGCAGCATCTGGCGCAGGATCGTCGCACCGTTCACCGGGGCATAGCGCCAGCCGGGCAGAGATTGCGGCACCACCAACGCGCCGCCGCGCACCGCCAGCACATGAGTGGCGCGGAAATGGCGCGCGGCGGCTAGCATCGCGCCTTGCCAATCGGCCAGCGATTGCTGTTCGAGCGGTTGCAGGCTTTCGTTGCAGCCGGGCAGATCGGGGAGAAAACTGTCTATCCCGGCAAGATCAAGCCGCCGAATGACTTCCACCGTCAGGCGGCGTAGGCGATTGGCTTCATCAAACAGGGCAGGGACGATCAGGAGGCGGTGGGCCCGATTTGAATCAAGCGTCAGCGCGAATTCGCTGGCCGTTTCGCCATGATTGGCGGGGCAGGCCCAGCTGGCGATCATGCGGCGCTGTCAGCCAGCCGCCGCACGCTTGGCCTCGGCGAAGGCAAGCAGTGAGCCATAGGTTTCAAGCAGTTCGCCATCGATTTCATCATCATCGATGATGAAGCCCATGCGGTCTTCCATTTCGGTGAGCAAACCGGCGACCGACATCGAATCGAGTTCAGGCAGGTGCCCGAACAAGCCGGTTTCAGCATCGAAGGTGGCAACGCGATCAGTCTTCAGACCGAGCACATCGGCGAGAATCCGGCGCAGTTCACTGTCGGTATTGTCGTTCATAACCCCCCGAGCCTTACTGGCATGATCGCCGTGGCGGCGCCTCTAACCATGGTTTGCGCGCCTAGCAAGGCGGCGTAGCACAGCCTTGGCAAGTTGTGGCCAGTTTCCCGGCCATGCAGGGCGCATCATGTCCAGCCGGTAGCGCGGGCGGATTGTTTCCATCCAGTCGCGCTTGTAGCCATCATCGCCGGTGCCGAAATCGATCAGCGTGACGTGGTCGCGGTCGATAACCTGCTCGAACAGCGCGGCGCTGAGCGTAGTTCCGGGCGAGAGCGGCTTGCTCCCCTCGGTATGCGCCAGTTTGTGGATGAATGCGGTGTCACCTTCGACTGTCCAGAACTGCGCAGCGACTGCCTCACCATCGACCCGGGCAATCGCCATACGCAGGCGGCCGCCAGCACTTTCCTCCTGGGCGAAACGCCGCAGGAAAGCGGGCGAACCTTCGTTCGGCTTCCAGCTTTGCGCGTAGACCGCCTCGTAGGTGGCCCATGCATCGGCACTGAAAGCGGTGAGCAACTCGACTGCAACCTTGCCGGACTTGCGCTTCAGTGTTGTGCGGAGCTGGCCGGGGCGTGTCGCCATATATTCAGCAAAGGATCGCCCGCCGACATGGAGAACGTGGTTGACGTCACACTGTTCACGAAACACCGCCCAGCCAGCCTTGCGGAAGCACTCTGCAAGCAAGGTGGTCTCACCATTTTCATCAGGGAGCGGGGAGAGCGTGATTCGCGGGGCTTCGGCGGCAAGGTCACGCGCCAAGGCCGTCAGTAATGCCCGCAGGTCTGCGCCGGGGGTTATCAGTGGTTTTACGCGAAAGGTGTACCAGTTCGCCAGCGGACCGATGCTGCGGCCATGACGCATTAGCGGCAGCACTGCGCGGTGTGTCCCCTCACGCGCCACCGCGATCAAGGGAAATATGCCGCAGGTCTCGACCAGATTGCGCCACCAGGCGAGCCGGTCAAACGGCGCGCAGACGACGTCCTCACCGAGCAGCGCGATCAGCGCGGCATCGGCTTGGACTTCCTTAAGATCATCGTGATAGGTAACCACGATCACGTCATCTGTTCCCCTGCTGGAGCCTGCCATTCCGTGCCTTTCGCACCGTCATCCACCATCCGGCCGCTTGACCATCTCGTGTTGCGCGGCGCAGACGCGGCACTGGTGCTGCGCACGGGCACGCTTAGCTTCAAGGACTTAAGATCGCGTATCGCCTTGTTGGCAGGCTGGCTGAAATCGCAGGTGCCGGAACCCGGATCACGCGTCGCGACCTGGGCTGCAAAGGGCGAGCTGACCTGTCTGATGCCGCTGGCGGCAGCGCGCGCCGGTCTGGTGCATGTGCCGGTCAATCCGCTGCTCAAACGCGCGCAAGTGGCGCATATCCTTGAGGATAGCGGGGCAAGTCTGCTGATCGGCACACCCGCGCGGCTGGCGACTCTTGAGGCGGGGCTGGAGCCGGGCTGCCTGGCGATCGCTGAGGATGTGGCGCTGATGCAGGCCTATGTGCTGGGTGCGGAACTCCCGCCCTCCGGCGCAGATGTGAATGATCTGGCGGCGATTCTCTATACCAGCGGATCGACCGGACGGCCCAAGGGGGTGATGCTCAGCCATGCCAATATGTGGCTGGGGGCTGAAAGCGTGTCGGATTACCTTGGCCTTACAGCCGATGATTGCACGCTGG
>JANOYZ010000347.1:0-12200 GCA_031429135.1 Novosphingobium sp.
AGTGATCAAGATCGAGGAGCGAGAGCGGGGCGACGGCGGGCGGCAGATGTTTCTCGTGCCCGGCGGTGATGGCTCGTCCCCATATTGGGAGATGAACAACCGCAACAAGAAGAGTTTCACTGTCGATCTCAAGCATCCCGAAGGCGTCGAACTGGTCCGCAAGCTGATCGATTCTGCCGATGTCTTCATCCAGAACTTCCGCCCGTCCGTAGCCGAGAAGGTGGGGCTGGATTACGAGACGCTGAAGGCCCGCAATCCCAAGCTGATTTATGCCTCGGCCAGCGCCTTTGGTCCCGAGGGGCCAGAGCGCAAGGCGCGAGCCTATGATCTCATCGGGCAGGCGCGATCCGGCTTCCTGCTGCGCGATGGCAAAGACGAGCCCGATATTCCCGATGGGGGCATGGCCGATCAGATGGGGGCGATCATGCTCGCCTATGCGGTAATGTGCGGGCTGATGGCGCGCGAGCGGCACGGGGTGGGGCAGAAGGTCGATACCTCGCTGCTGGGCAGCATGATGTGGCTGCGCGGATTGCCTTTCGCCCGTACGCTGATGAACGATCCGCGCCGTCAGCGTTCGGACATGGGCCAGCACGTGGCCAGCAAAGTTCCGATGCGGACCGATCCCGGCAATCCCTTGTGGAACACTTACAAGTGCGGTGACGGGCGCTGGATAGCACTGGCGATCCTGGCGACCGATCCACACTGGCCGGTGGTGCTTGAGGCACTGGGCCATCCGCACGCGCTGGTCGATAACCCGGCCTATCAGGACCACTGGGGCCGCTGTTCGCACGCGCGCGAGATCGTTTCCGTGCTCGATCCGCTGTTCGCCTCGCAGCCGCGCGACTACTGGCTGGATCGTCTGATTGCCAAAGGTGATCTGCCGGTCTGCGCGATCAACACCACCGAGGAGGCAGCCAATGATCCGCAGGCGCTGATCAACGGTTATATCACCGAGTTCGATCACCCCCATTACGGCAAGCTCAAGCTGCCGGGTTTCCCGGTGACCTTGTCGGAAACGCCTGCACGCATTCACTGCCGAGCCCCCGAATTTGGCGAGCATACCGAGGAACTGCTGCTAGGCCGACTAGGACTTGATTGGGAGGAAGTAACGCGCCTCAGGGATGCCGGAGTTATCTGATGGGTGAATTCAAGGAACGGTATGGCCCGGTGGCGCTGGTAACCGGCGCTTCATCCGGCATCGGCGTTGGTTTTGCCGAAGAGCTGGCCTCGCGCGGACTCGATCTGGTGCTGGCCGCGCGCCGACTTGACCGGATGGACCTGCTGAAGTCTCGGCTGGAGGCGGCGCATGGCATTGCGGTGCGGGTGGTTGAAAGTGATCTGTCGCAGGCTCGGGCTCCGGTGGAGCTGGCAGCAGAAGTGGCGAATCTTGATGTCGGACTGGTGATCAGCAACGCCGGTTTCGGGGCCAAGGGCTGGTTTGAAACCATCGACCCCGGCTTCATGGCCGATCTGCTGATGGTCAACTGCCATGCCCCGATGCAGCTGGCCCACGCTTTCATTCCCCGGCTCAAGGCGCGCGGCAAGGGCGGGCTGGTGCTCACCGCATCGGTGGAGGGGCTGATGGGCGGGCCGTTCTCCGCCGCCTATGCTGCCTCGAAAGCACTGGTCATTGCGCTGGGTGAGGGGCTGTGGGGCGAACTTGCCGGAACCGGTGTCGATGTGCTGACCCTCTGCCCCGGCGCGACCGAGAGCGAGGCTGCGGCCAAGCAGGGTTTTGATCCAGCGAAAATGCAGAACGTGATGAAAGCGCGCGATGTGGCGCGGCTGACGCTCGACAACATTGCCAATGGCCCGACCTTCATTTCCAGCGCCCATTACAAGGCAGTGTTTGACCAGCTGCTGTCGCTGCCGCGCAGCCAAGCGATCATGGCGATGGCGGCGGGAATGAAACCGAAAGGCTAACCCTCGGCAAAAACATAGGGCGCTGGCGCTCTGCGTTGATCGTCGGCGAGTATCTCGCGCCCAATCGGCGGCGCGGCGCGGGCGGTGCAGGTTGCGCGTGGACACAGGCGGCAGGAAACGCCGATTGGCGTTGCGGTGACGGAGTTCACCTCCAGATTTTTCGCATAGACCAGCAAGTGGGCATGTTCGGCAGCGCAGGCAAGCGCGACCGCGTTCCGCACCATGGGGCGCTCCCAACTGCCACCACCGCTATTTACCGTCTGTGCCACCGAGAAAAAACGTTGTCCGTCAGGCAGTTCGAGCCATTGGGTCATCAGCTGTCCGGGATTGCGGAAAGTGCCGTGCAGGTTCCACAACGGACAGCCACCGCCGTGCGCGGCAAAGGGGAAGCCAGCGCCGTCGAGCCGTTTTGAGACATTGCCCGCCGGATCAACCCGGATGAAAAAGAACGGCACGCCCTCCGCGCCGGGGCGATGCAGCGTGGTCAGGCGGTGGGCGACCTGCTCGAAGCTGGTGCCGAACAGGCCAGCCAGCGCCTCGATATCGTAGTTTCGTGCCGCAGCGGCGCGGAAAAACCGCTCGTAGGGCATCCGCAGCGCCGCTGCCGCATAACCCGCCAGCGCGCGCTTGACGAGGATATGCGCGGTCTCGCTGGCAAATGTCTCACGCCGCAGCAGTGTGCTGATTTCCTCGCGCAGATAGACATAGGCGATGTGGAGTGCGCTCTGGAACTTGCGGCTCGGCCCGGGGAGCGTGTCGGCGATAAGCAACTGCTGGTTGTGCCGATCAAAGCGGCGAACGGCATCGACCAGCACTTCGGGCGGCACAAAACGCAGCCGCACGCCTTTGGTCTTGAGCCAGTCCTGCGCACCGCCTGCCTGGGCGATTTCGGCCGAAAGCTCTTCAGCTCGGGCATCAAGGCCGGGGAAAAAGTTGCGGTTGGCGGCGATATAGCGTCGCGCCTCACCCACCGGGTCGCTTGCCGCATCGCCGCCGCCGCTTTCACGCTGCGCAGCCAGCGCCTGCTGTTCGCGCTGATAGGCGGTGTGGAGTCGCAGGATTGCCTCGGTAACGCCCGGAAAACTGGTAGCGACATCGGCCACTTCGAGTCCGGGCAGGTCTATATCAGCGAACAGCGGATCGCGCATGATGTCCGATAACCGGCGGGCATAGTCCTCGGCATCCTCACCTGCGAGGTCCGTCACATCAAGCCGGTAAGTGCGCGCCAAGCGCAGCAGCAATTCAGCCGTAATCGGTCGCTGGTTACGTTCGAGCAGCGCGATATAGCTGGCGGAAACAGATAATTCATCCGCCATCGCCTGCTGCGTCAGCCCCAGTTCGCGGCGCAGGCGGCGCAGGCGGGGGCCGAGATAAAGGGGTCTTGACTGGCTCATGGTGTACAGTTTGTCATATCTATACAACTTTACAATAAAAATCTGTAAAGATTGACAGCGTGACTCTGTGCGCCATTTCGCAGTGCAGCAATTCCGCTTATCTCGCTGGCATAGAACAACCCAATTCCAAAGGGATTTACCCAGTGACTTATCAGCAGGCAATCAGCGAAGCCGGACAACAGATCGGCCGTTTCTCCACTACCTGGAGCGGAATCGAGCCGGAATCGGTCGCCCGTATGCAATTGCAGAACCGCTTCCGTACCGGACTCGACATTGCCAGGTATACCGCCGGGATCATGCGCCGCGATATGGCTGCCTATGATGCCGATCCGGCCCATTACACCCAGTCGCTGGGCTGCTGGCATGGCTTCATCGGGCAGCAGAAGCTGATTGCGATCAAGAAGCATTTCGGCACCACCAAGGGGCGTTACCTCTATCTCTCCGGCTGGATGATCGCCGCTTTGCGCAGCGAATTCGGCCCGTTGCCTGATCAATCGATGCACGAAAAAACCAGCGTTCCGGCGCTGATCGAAGAGCTTTACACCTTCCTCAAGCAGGCAGACGCCCGCGAACTTGGCATGATGTTCCGCGATCTCGACCATGCCCGTAACGAGGGCAACGCGGTGGAGGCGCAGCGCATTCAGCATGCCATCGATAACTACGAAACCCATGTCGTGCCGATCATCGCCGATATCGACGCCGGTTTCGGCAATGCCGAGGCGACTTACCTGCTCGCCAAGAAGATGATCGAGGCGGGTGCTTGCGCGCTGCAAATCGAAAATCAGGTTTCTGACGAGAAGCAGTGCGGCCATCAGGACGGCAAGGTTACCGTGCCGCATGAGGACTTCCTCGCGAAGATCCGCGCCTGCCGCTATGCCTTCATGGAAATGGGTGTTGAGGACGGCGTGATCGTTGCCCGCACCGATTCGCTCGGTGCCGGCCTGACCAAGCAGATCGCCTTCAGCCGCGAGGCGGGAGATATTGGTGATCAGTACAACAGCTTTCTCGATTGCGAAGAGGTCGAGGCTGGCCAGCTCGGCCACGGCGATGTGCTGATCAGCCGCGATGGCAAGCTGATGCGCCCCAAGCGTCTGCCGTCAAACCTTTACCAGTTCCGCGCGGGTTCGGGTGAGGACCGCTGCGTGCTTGACAGCATCACTTCGCTGCAAAACGGTGCTGACCTGCTGTGGATCGAAACCGAAAAGCCGCATATCGAGCAGATCGCCGGCATGGTTGATCGCATCCGCGAAGTGATCCCCAATGCCAAGCTGGTTTATAACAATTCGCCCAGCTTCAACTGGACGCTGAATTTTCGCCAGCAAGTGTTCGATGCCTGGAGTGAAGCGGGCAGGGATGTTTCAGCCTATGACCGCGTGAAACTGATGAGCGTTGATTATGACGCCACCGATCTCGCCGTCGAAGCTGATGAGCGTATCCGCACCTTCCAGAGCGATTCCGCACAGCGCGCTGGCATTTTTCACCACCTGATCACCTTGCCGACTTACCACACGGCGGCGCTGAGCACTGACAATCTCGCCCGCGAATATTTCGGCGAACAGGCCATGCTGGGCTACGTCAAGAACGTCCAGCGCGTCGAAATTCGTCAGGGCATCGCTTGTGTCAAGCACCAGAACATGTCGGGCAGCGATCTTGGCGATGATCACAAGGAATATTTCGCTGGTGAAGCGGCGCTGAAAGCTGGCGGCGCGCACAATACGATGAACCAGTTTGCAGCGTAAACGCTGCGGGGGAACCAGTTTGCAGCGTAAACGCTGCGGGGGAACCAGTTTGCCGCCTGAACACTCAACAAGGAGTAGAGATCATGTCAGAACCCACCCGTGCCCGCGCCGTCCTCTCCACCGAGGATTTCAAGCTGATCCGTGAAGCCGTGCTGCATTACCTCAAAGCTATCGAGGACAAGCCGGAATCGGTGAAGTTCTCCAATCTTTACCACCGCCTCGGCAGTGCTGGCGGACGCTAAGTCCATCCAGTTTCTGGAAGCCCATAAAGTTCCTGGAGAGGAGCTCCGGCCCGCCCCGCGATCCATTCGCGAGGCGGGCCGGATAGTTTCAGCCATGCATGATCCCATGCAGGAACAGCCGCACACCGTATCTTGTCTGGCGCTCGACATCTTCCTCGGTCAGTTTCACTCCCCAGGCAGTGATGCTCGCCGGGCCACCGACGACGAGGTGCAGGAAGGCATAGGCAATCGCCCCAACTTCACCTTCTTCGGCAAAATGCCCTGGCAGGCGGCGATTGAACAGCTCGCTGAGATATTCGACCGTCGGCCCGGTGCCGAGCCGCACCGTGTAGTCGCCGATCTCAGGCTGGCGTATTGATTCGGCGTTGGTGATCCGCATCAGGCGCAGCCCTTGGGGATTGAGCACATTGGCGACGAGGATGCGGCCAATGGCGAGCAGACTGGCCTCGAAATCATCGCTTTCCGCCTCTCGCAGGCGATCAATCGGCACGATCCAGTCAGCAATCGCGCGTTGCAGGGCTGTGCGGAACAACGTTTCCTTGTCACCATAGCGGGCATAAACCGTGCGCTTGGCCATGCCGACAGCGGCGGTGATGGCTTCTATCGTCGTGCGCTCGAAGCCATTTTCGAGAAACAGGTCGAGCGCCTTGTCGAGCAGTTCATCATTGCGCGCTTCGGCCTGCTTGCGCGTCGGCCGACCGGGACTGCGGTGGCGGCGATAGTCGGCGGGTTTGGGTTTTTCCATCAGCAGCAACTTGATTATTGAAACGCTTTGGGTGACTATATACCAGGGTAGTCGAGAATAACAGGCTTGGCGAGGATGCGATGACGTTGCAATCAACCGGACTGACCCCGCGTACGGGTTCCGAAATATTCGTCGATAAACAGGCGCTGTTGAGCGGGAAATTTGCGCAGGAGATACGCGAATTGCTCGTTAACCGCGGGGTGATCATCGCGCGCGGAGTTCACCTGACCGACGATGAACAGCGTTCGCTCGCCCGTTCGCTCGGCGATCTGCGGCTTGGCACTGTCAAGAAGGAGGGCGACGAGGGGCTGATGAAGGTCACTTTCGACAAGAAAATCAATCCCGAATACGCCCAGTTCTTCTTCGGCAGCCAGCTGTGGCACATGGACGGCACTTATGAGGAGGTGCCGCCGTTTGCGACGCTGCTGACCCCGCGCGTGCTTTCCGAAACCGGCGGCCAGACCGAATTCGTCAACAATTACGCGGCCTATGATGATCTGCCCGCAGACGGAAAGGCCGCGCTCGACCAGTTGACCGTGGTCCACACCATGCAGGCGGCGCTGTTCCCCGGAAAGCGTGACTGCTCGCCTGAGGAATTTGCTCTGTGGTGCTCCTATCCCCACCGGCATCACCCGCTGGTCTGGCAGCACAAGTCAGGCCGCAAGAGCCTCGTCCTCTCCACCTCGGGCTCGCACATCGTCGGAATGCATGCCGCTGACAGCCACGACCTGCTGCAACGCCTGATGCGCCACGCCACCCAGGACAAATACCTCTATCGCCACGCCTGGCAAATGGGCGACCTGTTGATCTGGGACAACACCGGCACCATGCACCGCGTCACCCCGTTCCCCGAGGACAGCGGGCGGCAGCTGCACCGGTTCACACTGAATGGGGAGGAGGCGGTGTGCGGGGTGGGGTGATGAAGCCTTTGTGCCCGCACTTGACCTTTTCATAGTCTCCGTCGACGAACGAGTCACGAGGTGCGGCAGGCACCCGAATGGGGAGAGGTGCAGTATGAGACAGGAGACCATCTGGATATTTCTGATTTTCCTGACCTTTGCGGCGCTCGAAATGCTGCGCGGGAGTTTGCTACACAAGAAAGGGCAGACGCGCGCCGATATCTGGGTTGAGCTGATCGGAACGCCAGTGCTGCTCGTCATCACTCAGCCGCTTATTCTGCTGGTTTCATTCCTGCTGATGGCATTGGCTTTCCCCGCGACTGAGGGGTCATGGCGGTCGTTGCCGATCCTCGCTCAGATCGCTCTGCTCCTCGTGTTTGACGATATGATGCAATATTGGTGGCACCGGGCGTCGCACAGCTTCGGATGGCTCTATAACCTCCACCGCGCGCACCACAGCGGCGAATATATGTCGGTGCGGATCGTCTACCGGAACAACGTGTTCTATTACCTGACCATGCCGAGCCTGTGGTTTTCCGGTGCGCTGATCTATCTCGGGTTGGGGCCGGTGTTCGTGCCCTATGTGACGATCAAGCAGCTGGTGATCATATCGGCCCATTCGGACGTTCGGTGGGACCGGCCGCTTTACCAGATCAAGTGGTTATCGCCGATCATGTGGCTGGTTGAACGTACCATCTCCACCCCCTCAACCCACAGCGCGCCTCACGGCAAGCACAAGGCCGATGGCATCACCAACTACAAGGGAAACTTCGGCAATTTGTTGTTCTTCTGGGATGTGCTGTTCGGCACAGCCAAGATCACCCGCAAATATCCGCCAGAGATCGGTATCGAGAACTTGCCACCGATCACCGCCGCCGAGCAACTTGCCTGGCCAGTCTTTAGGTCAGAGGCGTCGCGAACGACCTGACGTCGCATCGGCAGCAAAAAAAAGGCGGCAGGATCGCGCCCGCCGCCTTTTTTTCTAGCCCTATCCGCCCAAATCAGAACGGCAGGTTATACAGCCGCACCGCGTTGTCCTGCAGCACCTTTTTCTGCACTTCTCGGCTGTGGCCGCCCATCACGTCCTTGAGGTGCGCCTGCACGCCCGGATAGAGCGAGGTCGGGTGCGGGAAGTCGGTTTCGAACATGACGTTTTCAACCCCGATGATATCGAGCAGATACTTTGGCGCGATCTTTTCGAACCAGAAGGTGCAGAAGAAGTGATCGTGGAAATATTCCCACGGACGCTTGTGCAGCAGGCCCATCTTGCTGGGCAGCATTTCGTTGAACTGGTGCTCCAGCGCTTCTACCGCAAACGGCACCCAGCCGGCACCGCTTTCGATCAGGCCGATCTTGAGTTTGGGATGCTTGTCGAGGCGGCCAGAGACCATCCAGTTGCCCATGGTCGCGGCATTGCCGATCGAGAACATGGTGGCGACCACCGCCAGGGTTTGTTCAAAGCCGAAGCCTTCCCAGGTTATCGTGTTGGGATCGACCGCAGAATTGAGGTGGAAGTTGAGCGGCATGCCGGTGGCTTCGCACAGCTCCAGAACACCATCCCAGTAATCGTGGTTGAAGCTAGGCACGCCAACACGTTCGGGGGTATCGGGCAGCACGAAGCCACGCAGGCCCATATCGTGGCAGCGGCGCGCCTCAGTTTCCATCGCCGCCTTGTCCCAGAACGGCAGGTGCGCCATGTTGAAGATGCGCTGGCCTGAGAATTCCTGATATTCCGCCGAGGCATCATTGAAGATCTGCACGATGGCGAGCGCGAGATCATTATCGCCCAGAGTCATCAGCGATCCGGCCTGCGTCACGCCCGAGTTCTGGTAGCAGATCTGGGCGTAAATGCCCATATCGTCCATCGCTTGCAGCCGTTCCTTCATCAGGTGGCCGCCGGGGTGCGCCTGTTCCAGTCTGGGGAAGGCGAGGCGGCCGAGCACCTTGTTGTTATCCTTGCGGATGACATTGCCGCCCATCGAGCCGAAGTTGCGATCCCCCACATACCAGCGTTCAACGCCATCGGTATCGAGCTTCACATAGGGTACCTTGTCCTTGTATTTCGCCGGAGCGCGGCTGGTGAACAGGTCTGGGGCTTCGGTGATGTGCGTGTCGGTATCGACGATCTTGATGCCTTCGAACATCGGATCAAGCCCGCCAGACTGGGTGGCATAGTCCACCTCGCGGATCACGCCGCCATCGGTGTAGCCTTCAGAGTTCCAGTACTTGCGCGCAGAGGCGGCGAGTTCGGTGGGATCGGCGTCAGCCATTTCAGGATTCCTTTGATCTGATGGCAAGCATTTTCGCATGGCTGGGGCGCACTCGCAATGTGAATCGGGCAGCGCGCGGACCTCATCGCCCGGCTGATGCATGATCAATTGTCCGTGTCAGCAATGATCAGCGCATCGACATGGCGGTCTTGGCGTCTCAGCACTTGACCAGCAGGCATGGTGCGGGGTTAGCTGTATGCCAAGTGGCTGCGAACAGCCCGTGGAGAGATGCGATGAGCCAGCTTGATGTCCGCCTGTTGCGTGAAGGCCTGCGGTTTGGTGCGCGAATTGGCGGCGTGACCCTTGCAATGACCCATGAACCAGCGATCCGGGATGCGATCAACGCGCTGTTCCGCCAGCACGGCATGATTATCTTCGAGGGCGTGGAGCCGAGCGACGCGATGCAGCTGGCACTGAGCCAGGTGTTCGGACCGTTGAAGGAACACCCAGTCAAAAACCTCACCCGCGTTGATGGCGATACCATGCCCGGCGTGGTCAAAATACACAGTCCGGCAGGTTCTGGCGGGATGGTCTCGCTGGACGGTACGCTGCTCTCGCACTGGCTGCCATGGCATTTTGACCATGCCTATAACGACGAGCTCAACTATGCCGGCATCCTGCGCGCCACCGAGATCGTGGCCGAAGGCGGGCTGACCGGATTCAGCGATGGCATTGCGCTGTACAATGCCTTTCCCAAGGATCTGCTCGCCCGGATTGAAGGCAAGACGATCATCTACACGCTCAATACCCAGTATGAGAATATGCGCTTCGGTCGTCCCGACAATTTCGACGTCTTGCGGCCAAAGCCGGTGCCACCGGGTTTCGAGGAAGAGGCGCGCCGGATGCCGCGCGCGCTGCACCCGGCGGTGTGGACGCGCGATAGCGGCGAGAAGGTGCTCCACGTCAGCCCGTGGATGAGCGCAGGTATTGTCGGCATGGAAGATGCCGAGGGTGAGGCGCTGCTGGAAGAGGTGTGCCAGACCATCAACCGCCTCAACCGCGAGCTCAGCTATTTCCACAAGTGGCAGCCCAGCGACATGGCGATCTGGGACAATACCCGCTGCCTGCATTCTGTATCCGGCCACGATCCTGCACTCGATCGTACCATGCAGCGCACGACGATCAAAGGTGATTACGGACTGGGCCGGTTTGAGGGAGATGCCGAGGGCGGCAAGATATTATCGGATACAGTGGTTTGAAAAACGAAACGCGGAGAGCCTGATGGCACGAATAGATGTGGGCGGGCTTGAACTTGATTATGAACTGATCGGGCCGGAACATGGCCAGCCGCTGGTGCTCACCCCCGGTGGGCGCTATCCGCGCGATACCGCAGGTGTGCCCGAGCTTGGGGCGATTTTCGCCGACAATGGCTACCGGGTGCTGCTGTGGGACCGGCCGGGCTGCGGCGCATCAGACATTGCCTTCACCGCGCCGAGCGAATCGGTGATGAATTGCGAGGCACTGGTCGGACTGGTGCAGGCGCTCGGCCTCAAGGACATCATGCTGGTTGGCGGATCAGCTGGATCGCGCATTTCGCTGATGGCGGCGGCGCGGATGCCGCAGAATGTGCAGAAAATCGCCATCTGGTGGCTGAGCGGTGGGCCTGTTGGCTTGGCTGGACTTGCCTGGTTCTATTGCGGTGATCAGGTGGCGGCGGCCTCCAGGGGCGGGATGGAAGCGGTTACCGCCCTGCCAAGCTGGGCTGAACAGATCAGCCGCAACCCGCACATTCGCGACATTCTGCTGGCGCAAGACCCTGATGATTACATCGATAGGATGCAGAACTGGGCCAAGGCCTTCACCTATCGCGATGATACACCGATGCCGGGCATCAGCGCCGAGGATTTCGCCCGCCTGACCATGCCGGTTCAGCTGTTCCGCAGCGGCAAGAGCGATATGGCGCACACCCGCCGCACCAGCGAATGGGTGCATGAACTGCTGCCCAATTCGACCCTGTTTGAGCCGCCGTGGGGCGATCAGGAATGGAATTTTGTTTCCACTTTCCCGGTCGATCCGGCAAACCGGCGCGGGCGCTTTGAACGCTGGCCGCTGATCGCGCCGATGGTGCTCGATTTTCTGAAGGGATAAGGTGGTGGACGCCAGCCTTGAAACCAGATTGCGCGATCTGCTGGACCGCGATGCGATCCGGCAGGTGGTGCACCGCAACGCCCGCGCGCTCGACCGACTGGACAATCAGCTGGCCCTGTCGTGTTACTGGCCCGAGGCGATTGACGATCACAACCACTTCGTCGGCAGCCCGCAAGGCTTTGTTGCTTATGCCAATCAGGTGACGCTGTCATTCGCGTCCTGCCAGCACGGCCTGCTCACGCACAATTGCGAGCTGGCTGGCGACGATGCTTTTTCCGAGACCTATTACATCTTCACCGGGGTGCTGGCCGATCCACCGCACTTCATGTCAACCGGGCGTTATGTCGATCACTTCCAGCGCCGGGCCGGGGAATGGCGCATTCTCAACCGGGTGACGATTGTCGATGGCCAGTACGAACTGCCAAAGTCGTCGGTGGGGGCAGGTTTGCCACCGGCCTATGGTCCCGGCGAAAAGCCTGTCTCGCTGGATAGCAGTGATGTCAGTTATCAGCGGCCCTTGCGGCCACGCCAACCGAAGGCTTAACTCCGCAAGACAGCATCCAGCAATTCCACGGTCCCGGCCCAGCTGAGCCGCGCTGACAATTCGTGGTAGGCGATCCCCTCCATGCCAATGGCATCAGCGTCAGGATCGGTGAAGGCATGGGCTGCCTCGCCAAAGATGGTAATGCTGTGCTTTGCCCCGGCCGCTGCCATTTCGGCGCGCAGCCCATCGATCTGATCGAGTGGTGCATAGGGGTCCTGGCCGCCGCAATAGGCGACGACCTCACCGGGGATCATCCCCGGCTGGGCAGGAGATGCTGTCGTCAGGATGCCGTGATAGCTCACCACTGCGCGCGCCGGTGCGCCGCTGCGCGCCAGTTCGAGAACGCAAGTGCCGCC
>JANOYZ010000348.1:0-4628 GCA_031429135.1 Novosphingobium sp.
GAGGCGATCTCGGGCGAGATCATGGTCGATTTCACCATTTCGGCGGGATGATGCCTATTCAGGCTTCTTCCACGTGATAACCCTCCACGCATACCACAGCACGGTGGCCACAGTCAGTCCGATCACCGACCAGCCCAGCACGTCCTTCATGCCGGCCAGATAGTGTGCCAGCAGGCGGCCGCCATGGATCAGCAGTGTGTTCCACACCGCCGCTCCGGCGAATGTGAAGGCAAGGAACTTGCCGTGATGCATGTGCGACAGGCCTGCGGGCAACGAGACCATGGTGCGCAGGACGGGCGAAAAACGCAGGCCGAAGACCACCCATTGGCCGTGACGGCGGAAAAAGTCGGTGGCTTTTTCGATGCTTTGCCAGTCGACGGTGAGCCAGCGACCCCAGCGCTCGACCAGTGGTTCAAGGCGTTGATAGCCAAACCGATCCCCGGCAAGGAACCAGGCATAATTGCCCAGTGTCGATCCCACGGTGCCGGCGATCAACAGCGGCCAGAAACTCATTGTCCCACGCGCCACGGCGACGCCGCCCAGGCCCATGATAAGCTCGGAAGGGATCGGCGGGATGATGTTTTCCAGTGCCATCAGGAAGGCGATGCCCCAATAGCCGCCCCGTTCGATCAGGCTGATGATCCAGTTATCCATTGGGGCCAGCTTTGCTCGTCGCCTTCGACAGCCTCATGCTGAGCACGCTTTGGTTTTGAACCATACAAAAGTCCGCTCATGCTGAGCTTGTCGAAGCATCCGCGTTACATCCGCCCAAGACGCGCTTCGATAGCATCCCAGATCAGGGCGGGAGTATCTGTGCCGTTGAACCGGTCAATCGCGAGTATGCCGGTGGGCGATGTGACATTGATTTCGGTGAGCCATTTGCCGCCAATCACGTCGATGCCGACAAACACCAGCCCGCGCGCCTTGAGTTCCGGGCCAAGCACGGCGCAGATTTCTTCTTCACGCGCAGTAAGTCCGGTGGCTTCGGCTGAACCGCCAACCGCAAGATTGGAGCGGAACTCCCCTGCCCCCGGCTTGCGGTTGATTGCCCCGGCAAAGACGCCATCGACCAGAACGATGCGCTTGTCGCCTTGGGCGACATCGGGAAGGAAGGGCTGGACCATGAAAGGCTCGACCCAGGCTTGCTGGAACATCTCGATCAGCGCGCCAAGGTTGCTGCCGTCAGCTGGAACCCGGAACACCGCCTTGCCGCCATTGCCATGCAGCGGCTTGATCACCAGATCGCCGCCGAGACCAGCAGCAAGCTGCCTTGCCTGAAATTCGCGAACATCCTCGATCCGCCGGGCGATCAGTGTCGGCGGCATGAAGCGCGCGTAATCGAGCACAAAGACCTTTTCGGGTGCATTGCGTACCGAAGCCGGATCATTGACCACCAGCGTCTTACCCGCAAGCCGCTCAAGGATATGGGTAGCGGTGATATAACCTAGGTCAAACGGCGGATCCTGCCGCATCAGGACAACGTCGATGTCTTTCGCCAGATCGATCTTGCGGTATTCATCGCGAGCGAAATGCGCGCCGCTGACGCGCTGCACCGTGACCGGCGCGGCCCATGCAGTGATGCGGCCCTCATCGAGCGCCAGTGTTTTCACATCGTAATCGAACAGACTGTGTCCACGCGCCTGCGCCGAGAGCATCAGCGCGAACGAGCTATCACCGGCTATGTTGATCGATTCCAGCGGATCCATCTGGATGGCGACGCGAAGGGTCATGGTTTCTCCATTTGCGGATCAATTCATTCCGGCATTGGTGATGTGGCGTGGCCAGCGTCCCGGCGCAAGGAGCAGCACGTCAATTGTGATATCGTCACCATCACGCTGCCAGCGATGCGCCACCGCTTCTGCCGCCGCCGCTACCCGGCGCAGGCGGTAGGCGTCTATAGCAAAGCCAAGTTCCGCCGCATTCTTGCGCCATTTGACCTCGACAAAGGCCAGCGTCCGCCCGCGCCGGGCGATCAGATCAATCTCGCCACGCGGGGTTTTGACCCGCTGAGCCACTATCCGCCAGCCTTTGAGCCGCAAATACCAGGCGGCCAGCGTTTCGCCGCGCCGCCCGCGCCTTTCCGCCTCCTCGCGTTTCACTTGAGCGCCATTGCGCGGGTATAAAGCAGCTTGCGGTCCAGCCCGGTGAGCTTGGAAACCTCGGCGGCGGCGCGTGACGGTTTTTCATTCTGCAAGGCGGCGGTCAGCAGCGCATCGACATCAAAATCCTGCGGCTCTGCCTCACCCGGAGGCGCGATGACGAGAACGATTTCGCCCTTGGGCGGATGGGCTGAATAGTGAGCGATCAGGTCTTGCGGCGAGCCACTGCGGCATTCCTCGAAGCGTTTGGTCAGCTCACGCGCCACCGCCACTTCGCGGCCCGGCAACACTTCGGCAATTGCGGCGAGTGCGGCACAGAGACGCGGCGCGGTTTCGTAGAACAACAGTGTGGCC
The DNA here is from genome assembly GCA_031429135.1 of Novosphingobium sp. GTDB lineage: Bacteria > Pseudomonadota > Alphaproteobacteria > Sphingomonadales > Sphingomonadaceae > Novosphingobium. Next base: position 2,454 of record JANOYZ010000348.1, read on the forward strand.
GGAACTCCAGACAGCTCTGTCAGAACATCCCGCCGTGCCTTGTTCTTGTTTGGCAGGAAGCCAGCAAACAGGAACCGGTCATTGGGCAGCCCCGAAAGTGTGAGCGCCACCACCAATGCGCTTGGCCCCGGCAGGCTGGTAATCATGATCCCGGATTCGCGCGCGCTGCGGATCAGGCGATAGCCCGGATCTGAAATCAGCGGGGTTCCGGCATCGCTGACCAGTGCAATCGCCTGACTTGCCGCCAGCCGCAGCAGATGCTCGCGCGTTTCCTCGCTGGCGTGATCATCATAGCGGATCAGCTTTTGCTTGATGCCCAGATGGCTCAGCAGTTTGCCGGTAACCCTGGTATCCTCACAGGCTACCGCTGAAACAGCGCGGAGCACCTCAACGCTGCGCAGAGTGATATCACCGAGATTGCCAATCGGCGTCGCGACAATGTAGAGTCCGGGGGGTAACGTGGTATCCATGCGGGATTCATGGACCAGCATGATGGGGACCGGCAAGTGATGATCGATAACAGGCTCAATCGGCGCGGGTTTATCGCTCTGGGTGCTTTGGTCTTGATGGCCGGTTGTCAGGTTGTTCCCAAGGCTCCCAAGGTTGCGCCGCCACCAATCGACAAGCCTAGCGCGAGTGGGCTCCCTGCCGATCAGCAACGCCACCGCGTCGCGCTGCTGTTGCCGGTCAGCGGCCCTAATGCCGCTGTCGGACAGGCGCTGGCCAATGCGGCGACGATGGCGCTGCTCGATACCAATGCCGCGAATCTGCGGATCACCACATATGATACCGCCACTGGCCCCGCTGCGGCCGCAACCCGCGCGATTGCCGATGGCAACAAGCTGATCCTTGGGCCGCTGATGGGCGATGATGTCACCGCCGTCTCCAACATCGCCCGCCCCGCGCGGGTGCCGATCATCTCGTTCTCGAACGACGGCAGCGTTGCCGGACGTGATGTCTTCATCATGGGCAGTCTGCCCAATCAGTCGATCACCCGTTCGGTGGGCTGGGCGCGGGCGCAAGGCATGAAACGCTATGCCGCTCTGGTGCCAGACGGTGAATACGGTCTGCGCGCCTCTGCCTCGCTCAACACCGCCGTTAATGAGGCTGGCGGAGTGGTTGTCGCCACCGAAAGTTATTCGCGCGGTAACACCTCGATCATCAGCGCGGCCAAGCGGTTGAAAGCCAAAGGCGGCTTTGATGCGGTGCTGATCGCCGACGGTGGCCGCTTTGCTGTTCAGGCAGCACCGCAATTCCACACTGCCAGGGGCGCTGGTCCGCGCCTCATCGGCACCGAGCTGTGGAGCGGTGATGCCACCGTCGCCTCCAGCCTGGTGCTGCGCGGAGCCTGGTATGCGGCGGTTTCCGACACGAGGTTCCGCCAATATGCCGATAGTTACCGCACCCGTTTTGGCGGTCAGCCCTATCGTATTTCCACGTTGGGATATGACGCGGTGTTGCTGACCTTGCGAGTTGCGCGAGGCTGGAAGCCGGGCACGACATTCCCCACCGGCAAGCTCTTCGATGCCGAGGGCTTCCTCGGTCTTGATGGGGTGTTCCGCTTTGGCTCGAACGGCGTGGTAGAACGTGCGCTTGAGGTTGTTGAACTGCGTCAGGGCGGCGTCACCGTGGTCAGCCCGGCACCGGCACGGTTTGCGGACTGACGATAACTCACATCCCCCGCTTGCGCGCAGAATCGTGCGTGTTCTAAAGCTGTTCTTCTATGGCTGATGATCTGTTCGACAAGCTGCCTGCGGCGAGTGCCGGTGAGGCCTATGATGGTTCCGCGATCGAGGTGTTGGAGGGGCTTGAGCCCGTCCGTCGCCGCCCCGGCATGTATATTGGCGGCATCGACGAGCGTGCGCTGCATCACCTTGCCGCCGAAGTGCTCGACAATGCGATGGATGAGGCGGTTGCGGGCCATGCCAACCGCATCGAGGTGACACTTGAGGAAGGAAACCGCCTGACCATCACCGATAATGGTCGCGGTATTCCGGTGGATGAGCACCCGAAATATCCCGGTAAATCAGCGCTGGAGGTGATCCTCACCACGCTCCATTCAGGCGGCAAGTTTTCGGGCAAGGCCTACGCCACCTCGGGCGGTCTGCACGGGGTCGGCGTCTCGGTGGTCAACGCGCTGTCATCGCTCACCCGCATCGAAGTTGCACGCAACAA
>JANOYZ010000349.1:0-9749 GCA_031429135.1 Novosphingobium sp.
GCAGCGTCAGGCCCAGCGCCCTGACATCATGCTCACCCGCCGTCTGCTCCGCAGCGAAATCAAGCCGCAACCCCCAGTGCGCCAGCACCGGCCCCAGCATGACTATCGCCTGCGGGCGCCGCTTGTCACCAAGCGGAAAGGCGCTGTCTTCGGTCAGCATCGGGTCAGCGAACAGCAGCAGGTGCCCGCCGCCGCGCACCCACTTGTCCAGCGCAACATTCTCCTGCGGGGACAGCGCGCGCGGCTGGGCCATGACCAGCAGTCTGACCTCACCCAGGCCGGGCTTGTCCAAGGCCAGATAGTCAAGCGGCTTGAGCGCGCCCTGCTGTTCCAGCACCGCCCGCGCCCAGTGCGGTGGCTCTGCGCTGCGCAACTGAGCGGCGACATCGCTGGCTTCGCTCCACAGGATTGGCAGGCTGGTAAACAGGCCGATAGTCGCAGGTTGCGGGGCTTTGGCTGAGGATGGCGCGCTCAGCATCACAGCGGCTGTCACCAGCAACACTGAAATCCTGCGTACCGCTATGTTAACGGCTCGATCCAGCAGGGTTCTGTGCACCTGAGTTACTCGGCCCCGGTGATGGCACCGCGCCAAGATCGGCAAGTGGATCACTGGATATCTGGCCGATATCATTGCTCATGGCCGCGCCGTTTTGCACATTGCCATCGGCCATCCGCGCGCGGTCCATGATGATATTGGCCAGCCCCACCAGCAGCAGCATGGCGGCAAGTCCGAACAGGCCGATCTGCAGACGATGCACGGCCTGCGCCCGCAGTTCGCGTGCGTTAGGCAACATGAAATGTTGCGGCTCGGGACCCTTCGAGCTGTTGTTTGGCATTGTGGCCATTAAGGTCAGTTAACAACCTCGCGCGGCGAAGGCAACCTATCTCCGCAGCCACGGAAAAACCGGCAGTTCCTTCGCCTCAAGCCATTCCGGATTGTACAGCGATGACAGGTATCGCAGCCCGGTATCGCACAGGATCGTCGCCACGCGGCTGCCTGCACCGAGTTGTTTGCCGAGCGCCACTGCCCCTGCAACATTGATGCCGGAAGACAACCCCAGGCACAGCCCTTCTTCGGTGAGCAACCGCGCCACCCATTCCATGCCCTCAACATCAGAGATACGGAACTGGGTGTCGATCGGTGCGCCTTCAAGATTGGCGGTGATCCGCCCCTGCCCGATGCCTTCGGCCACCGAAGTGCCCTCGGCCTTGAGTTCGCCGTGGGCATAGTAATTATACAGCGCCGCGCCATGCGGATCGGTCAGGGCAATCATCACATTCTCGTCAAACGCTTTCAGGCCCAGCCCGACCCCGGCTATCGTCCCGCCGGTGCCTGCCGAGCAGGTGAAGCCATCAATCCGGCCCTCCATCTGCTCCCAGATTTCTGGTGCCGTGCTTTCGATATGCGCCTTGCGGTTGGCGACATTGTCAAACTGGTTGGCCCAGATTGCGCCCGGCGTTTCTTCTGCCAGCCGCCGTGAGGTGTGGACAAAATGGCCCGGATTGGAAAACGGCGCGGCGGGGACCAGCACCAGCTCTGCCCCCAGCGCGCGCAGTGTGTCCATCTTCTCGCGGCTTTGCGTCTCGGGCATGACGATGATCGTCTTGTAGCCCAGCGCATTGGCGACCAGCGCCAGGCCGATGCCGGTATTGCCCGCCGTGCCTTCAACAATGGTGCCGCCGGGCTTCAGCGCGCCGGTCGCTTCGGCATCGCGCACAATCCACAGCGCCGCCCGGTCTTTCACCGAGGCTCCGGGGTTGGCGAATTCGCACTTGCCCCAGATCTCGCACCCCGCCGCCGCGCTCGGCCCCTTGAGCAGAACGAGCGGCGTATTGCCGATTAGGTCGAGCGAATGGCGAACTGCGGGTATTGTCATGTGTGAAAGCTAGGGCCAGCGCCGCCCTATCGCAAGCAGATCAATCTTCTTCGGCGATTGTCACCCGCAGGCCATCGAGCGCATCGCTCATCTTGACCTGGCACGAAAGCCGCGAGAATTCATTGCGGTGGTCCGAGCTGTCGAGCAGATCGTTCTCGTCTTCGCTCATCGCCGGCAGTGCGCCAGCAAAGGCAGGGTCGACATGAATGTGGCAGGTGGCGCAAGAGCAGCAGCCACCGCACAGCGCCAGCAGTTCATCAAAGCCGTTGTCGCGGATGGCTTCCATTACCGAAAAGCCGCTCTTCACTTCAACTTCAGTTTCCGCACCACCGCGGTTGACGACTACCAGCTTGGCCATTGTTCGAATCCTTGTTCAGATCTTGCCCTGTGCGGACTTTGAAGGCGCTGCTAGTGAACAGGCCGGAATTTGGCAAGCAGGTAAGGAAACATGGCATGGGTCTAAGCGCCGAGGCGATCCGCGAGGGACTGGACGCGATTGCAAAGCGCGAGCCGGGAATGGCCCGCGCGCTGGCGCTGACCGGCTATCCCGAGCCGCGCATCCGTGAGCGGGGCTACGTCACTCTGCTGCGCACCATCGTCGGCCAGCAGGTCAGCGTGGCGGCGGCGGCTTCGATGTGGCGCAAACTGGAGGCGCACCTTGGCGAGGAAGTTTCGCCCCATCTGCTGCTGGAGAGCCACTTCGACGAACTGCGCGCCTGCGGCCTCTCGCGCCAGAAACAGGGCTATGCGCGGTCCTTGTGCGAAATGGTGATCAGCGGCGCTCTGACTTTCGACGCGCTACCAGCCGACGACGAGGAAGCCATCGCGCTGCTCACCCGCATCAAGGGCATCGGGCGGTGGAGCGCCGAAATCTACCTGCTGTTCGCCGAAGGACGGCAGGACATCTGGCCTGCGGGCGATCTCGCGGTGCAAGCGGGGCTGCACAAGCTGCTGGGGTTAGAGGAGCGGCCGAGTGAAAAGCTGACAAGGGAACTGGCGGAAAGCTGGCGGCCATACCGGGGGGCAGCGGCGATCTTCACCTGGCATTGTTATAATAACGCGGCGCTGTGAGGGGGTAAGAACCCGTTCTCTCCCTCACCTCACCCGGATGACCTAGAGCGGGATGACAATTGGTTGAATCCCCCCAATTCCGTCTACCCTGAGCCTGTCGAAGGGCTGTTTTTCTTCTTGAGGCAGGACCTGTGGCACGAAGAAAAGTGCAGCCCTTCGACAGGCTCAGGGTAGACGGTTTTTGGGGATGCAGTGTAAAGTCATCCCGCACTAAAGCGCCGAAACGCCCAGAAAACCCGGAACCGGGCCGTTCCATTCGTCGCTGTCCTTGGACAGCGCAGGCGCGCGATCATCTCGGCGGGGCTTTTGTTCCTCGCGTGGGGGACGGGCGGCGCGGGGAGCGCGTTCTTCTCTGGAAGCACGGGCCTCACGCGCCGGACGTTCCTCACGCGGGGCGCGCTCTTCACGGGGCGGACGTTCCGCACGTGGTTCACGCTCTTCACGGGGAGCGCGCGCCGCACGCGGGGTCTTCTCGGTCTTTTCGCGGCGTGGTTTGGCCTCGCTCGGTGTCTTTTCCTCAGCGATATCCGGGGCTGAGGCTGGAGCCGTTGCCTTGGCACCGTCCTGCATATCGTAAACCGGGATCGCGCCGCCGGTCAGCTTTTCGACATTCTGGATGGCTTCTTCGTCTGCCGGGGCAACGAAAGTGAAGGCGCGTCCGGTGGCACCGGCGCGGCCGGTACGGCCGATGCGGTGGACGTAATCATCCGGGTGCCAGGGGGTATCGAAATTGAAGACGTGGCTCACGCCCTTCACATCAAGCCCGCGCGCGGCGACGTCTGAGGCGACGAGGATGTTGATGGTGCCAGCCTTGAAGCGGTCAAGCTCGGCAATGCGTGAGGACTGGTCCATGTCGCCGTGGATTTCGCCCGCCGAAAAGCCGTTCTGCTGGAGGCTCTTGGCCAATTCACGCACCATGGTCTTGCGGTTGCAGAAGACGATTGCGGTGGTGACATTGTCGGTGCGCAGCAACTGGCGCAGCACATCGCGCTTCTTGCGCGCATCTACGTGCACCTTGAACTGGGCGATGTTGAGGTTCGAACTGGCGGGCCGCGACACTTCGATATATCTGGGATTGGTGAGGAATTTGTCCGCGAGTTTCTTGATCGGCGGCGGCATCGTGGCCGAAAACAGCAGCGTCTGGCGCTGGGCCGGAAGCTTGGTGCAGATATTCTCGATATCAGGGATGAAGCCCATGTCGAGCATGCGGTCCGCCTCGTCGATCACCAGCAGATTGCAGCCGGTCAGCAGGATCTTGCCGCGCTCGAACAGGTCCATCAGGCGGCCCGGCGTGGCGATCAGCACATCGACGCCATCGCGCAGCGCCTTGATCTGATCGCCCATCTGTACGCCGCCAATCAGCAGCGCCATCTTGAGATCGTGGTTGACGCCGTAAAGCGCGAATTCATCGGCGACTTGCGCCGCAAGTTCACGGGTCGGCTCAAGGATCAGGCTGCGCGGCATCAGCGCGCGGCGGCGACCATGTGAGAGCACATCGATCATCGGCAGCACAAAACTGGCGGTTTTGCCCGTGCCGGTCTGGGCGATGGCGATGAGATCGCGCATCATCAGCACCTGCGGGATGGCCTGGGCCTGGATCGGCGTGGGCGTGTCATAACCCTTGGCGGCAACCGCCTTGAGCAATTCGTCGGAAAGGCCGAGGTCGGCGAAATTCATAGGCTTGTCTGGATGTCCGGATAAAGGAGGTGAATACCGCTGACGGTGCGCACCTCGCGCCATAGTGGCCCCGCCCATGGCGGCACCGCGCGCCCCTAGGCGCAAAGTCGGCGCAAAGTCAAGGAAATGCGGCGGGCGATTGCCCTCAACTCAACTTCTAATCATCCACTTCGACGAGCTGTTTCAGCTTGCCCAGCTTGCAACTCGCGCCGCTGCGCGATTTCAGCATGTCGCGCCCCGAACACATCATCCCGTCGCTGCTGCGCTCGACATAGAAGCCAGAGTAGTAATCCTGGGCATTGCAGCCTTTATCAAGCCCGGCGCTGACGATCGTGCGATCGCGCATGAACAGGGTCAGCTTGTTGCTCTGCTGGATCTGGACACCGGCAATTCCGCCCACCGGCACACACTTGGCCATGTTGCGCTCTTCAAAATGCGGTCCGACCGAACGGTTTGGCAGTTCAGCCAGCAGATTGCGGCGCGGATCGACCGGCGATGTTGCGCGCGGCGCGATGCGGATGATGATACGCTGCTCGATGCTGACCTGCCCGGCGCTCTCGCTGCGAAACACCTCGGCTGCCCAGCTGAACGGGATGCTGTCAGCCGCGCGATAGCTGCTCGCCGGAAGCTGCGATTCGGCGGTGAGCTGGGCGGAATTCGCTTTGCTTTCGCTTGGCGCACCGGTGGGCAGCGCCGCAACGGGCAGCAGCAGCATCGGGGCAAAAAGATAGGACAGCGGATTCATCGCGTTTTTGTCTGGCAACTCCGAATGGAGAACCCCTCAGGCGGCTCAAGACCTGCCGACATAAGCTCCCCGCTTGAACAGCCGCTTAACCCGGATAGCTGCGAATGCAAGTTTTCACCCGCCCCCAGCCTGTGCCATAACAGCGAGCATGGAACCTCAGAGCCCCTTTATTGCCGAACTGGCTGAGCTGCTTGGACCACGCGGGCTGAGTGAGGACGCCGACCTGATCGCGCCATGGCTGACCGATTGGCGCGGGCGTTATCACGGCAAGGCCTTGGCCATGGCATCGCCTGCCAGCACGGCTGAACTGGCGGCGCTGGTAAGGCTCTGCGCCAAACACGGCGTGCCGATAGTGCCGCAAGGCGGCAACAGCGGCATGTCCGGCGGGGCGACGCCAGACGATAGTGGCACCGCGCTGCTGGTTTCGCTGCGCCGGATGAACGCGATCCGCGCTTTCGATATCACCGCGCGCCAGATTACCTGTGATGCCGGCGTGATCCTTGAAAACCTGCACCACGCCGCTGCCGCTGAAGGCCTGCGTTTTCCGCTGACTCTGGGCGGCAAGGGATCGGCGACAATCGGCGGGCTGATCTCGACCAATGCTGGCGGGACGCAAGTGCTGCGCCATGGTTCGATGCGCGCGCTGGTGCTGGGCGTAGAGGCCGTCCTCGCCGATGGCTCCATTTTCAACGCGCTCACCCCGCTCAAGAAAGACAATCGCGGGTTTGACCTCAAGCAATTGCTGATCGGATCGGAAGGCACGCTGGGCATCGTTACTGCCGCCACGCTGAAGCTTGTCCCGGCGCTGGCGGACCGCCTCGTCGTCTGGGCCGGTGCGCCCAGCCTGCAACACGCCCGCGCGCTGCTGCTTGATTGCGAGGCGGCGCTCGGCGATGCACTGGAAGGCTTCGAAGTCTTGCCGCAGGCAAGTCTTGAGGCCGTGCTGAAATATCTGCCTGGTGCCCGCGCTCCGCTTGGCGAGCGGCATGAATGGCACATCCTGATCGAAGTGGCAGCGGATCAGGCCAGCGCCGACACGCTGAGTGGCCGGGTGGAAGCTGTGATCTCCGCCGCCTTCGAGGCCGGCCTGATCGCGGATGCGGCGCTCTCAGCCAATGAGGCGCAGGCCGAAGTGTTCTGGACATTGCGCGATTCAGTTGCCCCCGCAGAACGCGCCAAAGGGCCAGCAATGCAGCACGACATTTCGGTTCCGGTCGAGAAAATGCCCGATTTTGTCGATCATGCCATTGCCGCGATAGAGGCAGCCTTTCCCGGACATGAAGCCATCGCTTTTGGCCACCTGGGTGATGGCAATGTCCACTTCCACGTTATCGCCCCCGCCGCCACAAATCGCGAATCATGGGAAGCGGGCCAAGGCAAGGCGCTCAGCCGTGCGGTTCATGACATGGTCACCCGCTGGGGTGGCTCGATCTCGGCCGAACATGGAATCGGTCAATCAAAACGTGCCGAACTGGAACGATTGAGCGATCCGGTTGCGCTTGAAATGATGCGAAGGGTCAAAAAAGCACTCGATCCGGATGGAATCCTTAATCCCGGCAAGCTTGTCACCCTTGCGCCTGATAGCGCCACCGCCTAAAGCCGCGCCCTTCATGCGAATTGCTTAACTGGAGAGTCTGAATCATGGCCAGTGTGCCTCAAGCTAACCTTCCCCTGTTTTATCAGGATCTGATGCCGCTCAACAGCCGTGACCATAGCGGTTACAAGAGCCGTCAGACCGACAAGGCGACCTGGCTCGCCGGGCAGCACGCCGTGCCGCTGACAGCCGAGGAATTCCCCGATGCCTCGCGCAACTATCCGATCATCTTTTCGGCTGGTGATACCCCGGTGCCGCTGGCGCTGATGGGCCTTAACGAAGGCGTCAATGTTTTCCTCGACGATGAGAGCAAGCTCATCGAGAGCGTTTATGTCCCGGCCTATGTGCGCCGCTATCCTTTCCTGCTCGCCAAGTTGCAGCCCGATAGCGAAGAGCTTTCGCTGTGCTTCGATCCATCCAGCAATCTGGTTGGCGAAGGGGAAGAAGGTCACGCCCTGTTTGAAGGCGAAGCCGCCACCGATGCGACCAAAGGACTGCTCGAATTCTGCAGGCAGTTCGAGGAAGCCGGCCAGCGTACCCAGAACTTCATTGAGGAACTGGAAAAGCACAAGCTGCTGATGGACGGTGAAGTTGCCATCCAGCAGGAAGGTAATGACCAGCCGTTTATCTACCGCGGCTTCCGCATGGTGGACGAAGCCAAGCTGCGCGAACTGCGCGGTGACGTGCTGCGCACCTGGAACCAGAATGGTGTGCTGGCACTGATTTACGCCCACCTGTTCTCGCTACAACTGATTCGCGAGATTTTTGGCCGTCAGGTCAATCAGGGCAAGGGGCCGTCGATACCGGCTGCGCCCGTGCCTGTTGTGTCAGTGCCTGCTGCACCCACACCCGTTGCACCGGCTGCCAAAGCCAAAACCAAAACCAAGGCCTGACGCTACGGATTCTGCCATTTTTTGCTGGGTGAAGCATCCTGGCGCGCTGCCTATGCACCCCTTACTCGCGCCGCTTGATTGCGTAGCGAGTAAGGGTTGAACTCAATCTGGTTACGACTTATACTAGCCTATCTGATCGCGGCCACCCTCATGGCCCGGTCGGATTGGTACACTTTGTGTACCTCCTCCCTGAACCTTGGCCACCTCGTGCGTCTGCACGGGGTGGTTTTTTATTGGGCTCCTTCACTCAGATTATTCGGCAGCTTCTGCCCAGCCCTCAGCAATACCATCAGACCGCGCCAGCCGGCCCTTCTCTGCGACATTACCCGCCAGAACCCGCACCAGCCCGGTGAGCAGATGGACCATTGCGGCAAAGCCTTTGCCCGGTTCAGCCAACCGCTCATCAAGATAGCTTGAGCGATCTATTTCCAGTTGCAGCGCATGCAGCCCGGCATCGGGTCTGGCATGACGTTCAAGCACATAACCGCCGGCATAGGGCCGATTATGCGCAATGGCCCGGCGCATTTCGGAAAAATAGGTAAAGGACGAGGCAACCAGCGAGCCGCAGCAGGCAGCGCCAAAGCGGTCGCCCAGGACAAATTCGGGCGGAACCTGCCCGTTCTGGCGTGGCAGGGACGGCATGGAATGAAGATCGAGCAGCAGCGCCGCACCCCATCGCTCATGCAGCGATTCCAGCGCAGCAGCCAGGCAGGCGTGATAGGGCTGATGAATCTGGGCAATCCGCTCGGCCAGATCCACCTGATCGTGGCGGCGTTTCCACAGTTCACCGATCCCCGGCAGGCGGCGCGGGATCAGGCCAAGCCCGCTGCGCGCGCGCTTACCTGGCACAAAGCTGCCCAGTCCATCTGGAGCACCGGTGGAAAACATATCCCAATCGACATCGTCTTGTGCGCGGTTAAGATCGATCATCGCGCGCGGAGCCTGTGCCACCAGCAGGGTTGCCCCCGTCGCTGCGGCAACGCGCTGGGCGAGAATATCGACATAGCGATCCTCAAGCCTGATCGATGCCGTGCCGGGATTGCGCATCCGCTCGATCACCGATCCGGGATAGGCTCTGCCGGCATGGGGCACCGCGATCAGCACGGGAATCGCCGATGGCTGCGATGAGGCAAGAAAATAGGCAGGGGTGCCCGGTGCGCCGGGGATGGCTCCGCCTTCGATTACACCCGAATCGCCAGCCATTTCCCCGCTGTTCATCATATCGGCAAAGCTGGCCCGGATCGGCGGCTGTGTCAAAGCTGGTCATTGTCACATGACAAATGGCCAAAGGAAGGCAAGAATTATAAACCAATTGGCTGTATCAGGATCGACAGAACAGCAATCGACCGGCCATTCCGGCACAAGATAATGAGGTAGCATGATTCGCATCCTTCTGGCCGAAGACGAAGAAGCCATGCGCAGCTATCTGGCTCGCGCACTGGAAAATGCCGGCTATGAAGTGGTCGCCGTTGATCGCGGCACAGCGGCGCTGCCCTATCTTGAGAACGAGCATTTTGATCTGCTGCTCTCGGATATCGTCATGCCCGAAATGGACGGGATAGAGCTTGCCCAGCGTTGTGCCGAGGTAAGCCCCGAAACCAAGGTAATGTTCATCACCGGCTTTGCCGCCGTCACGCTCAAAGCCAGCCGCGAAGCCCCGCAGGCCAAGGTGCTGTCCAAGCCATTTCATCTCAAAGATCTGGTGCTGGAAGTGGAGCGGGTGTTCGGGCTGCCGAGCAGCGCGCGAATTTAGAATCTTGGCGGCTTGATTTGCTTGGGTGGCGCGGCTATTGGCGCCCCCTGCCAAAGCGGTTCGCCGTGTGCGGCAGGCACAAATGGTGCGGGCGTATAGCTCAGTGGTAGAGCACTATGTTGACATCGTAGGGGTCGCA
>JANOYZ010000350.1:0-4225 GCA_031429135.1 Novosphingobium sp.
CTGGTCGCCACGCATAACGAGCGGCTGGCCTATGCCATGGACCGTGTGGTCCGCCTGCATGATGGAGTGCTGGAATGACAACTACTATCGCCGATTTTACCGCACGCTTGCCAAATGGTGATGATGTCAATCTGGCGGACAAGCTGGGCAAGGTGCTGCTGGTGGTCAATACTGCCAGCAAATGCGGTTTCACTCCGCAGTATGGCGGGCTGGAGGCGCTATGGCGCAAATATGGCGATCAGGGGTTCGAGATTGTCGCCTTCCCCTGCAACCAGTTCGGCCATCAGGAGCCGGGCAATGCTGATGATATCGCCAGCTTCTGCAAGCTGAATTACGGCGTTTCCTTCCCGCTGATGGACAAGATAGAGGTCAATGGTGATGGCACTCCGCCGCTGTTTAACTGGCTCAAGTCCGAGTCGCCGGGGATTTTCGGTACGCAGAAGATCAAGTGGAACTTCACCAAGTTCCTGATCGACCGCCAGGGCAAAGTCGTGCGCCGCTATGCGCCGACTGCCAAACCGGCACAGATCGAAGCGGATATCGAAAAGCTGCTTTAAGGGCAGAGTGTGAGTAAGCCCCTCCCCTGAAGTGGAGTGGGAAGCACCGCAACCTTGTGACACCCGTGGATAAGGCGCAGCTATTGCGTGACCGAATCGCGCCAATCCGCCTAGCGTGAGCGCCATGGCCTTCACACCCTTCGTCCCCTTGCGCGTCTTCTCAAGCTACACCCTGCTGGATGGGGCGATTGATCCCAAGGCCTTTGCCAAACTGGCCAAGGAGCGCGGGTTCCCGGCCATCGCCATGACTGATCGCAACGGGCTCTATGGTGCGATGTCCTTTGCCTCGGCCTGCAAGGACAGCGGCATCCAGCCGATCATCGGCACCTTTCTGGGGGTTTGCCGGGGTGATGGCAAAGTCGTCGATTGGCTCGGGCTCTATGCGCAGGACAATCAGGGCTGGGAAAACCTGTGCCATCTGGTCAGCCGCGCACATCTTGAACGCCCGCTGGAGCGTGATCCGCATGTCACCATGGCTGATCTTGCAGGGTACACCGATGGGCTGATAGCACTGACCGCAGGCGGCGAGGGTGCGCTGGCGCGGCTGCTCGCCGAAGCGCGGCACGATGCGGCGGAGGTGCTGTGCGAGCGGCTGGAAGGCCTGTTTCCGCAGCGGCTCTATATCGAGATTTCGCGCCGCAACGATCCGGTTGAGGAGGCAGCCGAAGCTGCACTGATCGATCTCGCCTATGCCCGCAATCTGCCGCTGGTCGCCACCAACCCCGCCAACTATGCCGAGCCGGGCTTTTTCGCCGCGCACGATGCCATGTTGTGCATTGCCAATTCCACCCACGTTGATGCTGCCGAACGGCCACGGTCAAACCGCGAGGCCTGGGTAAAATCTGCGCCGATGATGGGCGAGCTGTTCGCCGACCTTCCCGAAGCCCTGGCCAATACGCTCGTCATCGCCCAGCGTTGTGCCTTCGCCCCGCCCAAACGCAAGCCGCTGCTGCCCAGCCTTGCCGGCGACACGGAGGGCGAGGCGCAGATGCTGATATCTGATGCGCGGGCGGGCCTCGAAATGCGGCTCGAGCCCTATGGCGACATGGGCGAGGATGAGCGCAAGGTCTATTTTGACCGCCTCGATTTCGAAACCAATGTCATCAATACCATGGGTTTCGCCGGTTACTTCCTGATCGTTGCCGACTTTATCAAATGGGCCAAGGACAACGACATTCCGGTAGGGCCGGGGCGCGGTTCGGGCGCGGGTTCGGTGGTGGCCTGGGCGCTGACCATCACCGATCTTGATCCGCTGCGGCTCGGCCTGCTGTTCGAACGCTTCCTCAATCCCGACCGCGTTTCGCTGCCGGATTTCGATATCGACTTCTGCGAAACCCGGCGTGGTGAGGTGATCCGCTATGTCCAGACGAAATACGGGCATGATCGCGTCGCCCAGATCATCACCTTCGGCAAGCTGAAGGCCCGCGCGGTGCTGCGCGATACCGGGCGTATCCTGCAGATGAGCCATGGCCAGGTTGATCGGCTGTGCAAGCTGATCCCCAATCATCCGACCGACCCGTGGACGCTGCCGCGTGCGCTCAATGGCGTTGCTGAATTCAAGCGCGAGTATGACAATGACGACGAGGTAAAGCGGCTGGTCGATCTTGCCATGCAGCTCGAAGGCATGCCGCGCAACAGCTCGACCCATGCCGCCGGTGTGGTGATCGGTGATCGCCCGCTGGCGCAGCTGGTGCCGCTCTACCGCGATCCGCGCGGCGATATGCCGGTGACGCAGTTCGATATGAAATATATCGAGGACACCGGCCTGATCAAGTTCGACTTTCTTGGCCTCAAGACGCTGTCAGTGCTCAAGAAGGCGATCCAGCTGCTGGAAAGGCGTGGGATTTCGATCAATCTTGATACGCTGAGCTGGGATGATGAGGAAGTCTATCGCGTGCTCCAGACCGGCGACACGGTTGGGGTGTTCCAGCTCGAATCGGAAGGTATGCGGCGCACGCTGGCGGCGGTGAAGCCGACCGGTTTCGGCGACATTATCGCGCTCGTCTCGCTTTATCGACCGGGTCCGATGGACAATATTCCGCTGTTCGGCCGCCGCAAGAACGGGCTGGAAACGATCGAATATCCGCATGAGAAGCTGGAGGGCATCTTATCGGAAACCTACGGCATCTTCGTCTATCAGGAACAGGTGATGCAGGCCGCGCAGATCCTTGCGGGATATTCACTGGGTGATGCCGATCTGCTGCGCCGCGCCATGGGCAAGAAAGTCCAGGCCGAGATGGACGCGCAGCGGCAGCGTTTCGTCGATGGCTGCAAAACCTTGTCGGACATTGAAAAAACCAAAGCCAACGAACTGTTCGATTTGATCGACAAGTTTGCCGGCTACGGCTTCAACAAGAGCCACGCCGCCGCCTATGCGCTGCTGTCCTATCAGACCGCATGGCTGAAAACCCATTACCCGCATGAATTCTATGCTGCTTCGATGTGCTTTGACATGCACCAGTCGGAAAAGCTGGCGGTCTATGTCGATGACATGCGCCGCAATGGGGTGTCGCTCGCCGGACCGGACATCAACCATTCGGAGGCCGAATTCAGCGTCGAGCAGACCGACGAGGGGCTGGCGGTGCGCTATGCGCTGGCCGGTATCCGCAATGTCGGTGAAAAGGCGATGGACGCCATGGTTGCCGAACGGGAGACGAATGGGCATTTTACCAGCCTTGAGGAGCTGTTCAAGCGTACCCCGCAAGGTTCGATGAACCGCCGCCAGCTCGAAGGCCTCGCCGCCGCAGGAGCCTTTGACGAGATCGAGGCCAATCGCGCCAAGGTTATGGCCAATGCCGACATGCTGCTCGCCGTGGCGGACGAGGCCGAGCGCAGCCGCAACAGCGGGCAGGCGGCGTTGTTTGCCAAGATGTATGGAGGCGACGATCACGCCGCCCCGGAACTGCGGCTGATCGATACGCCGGTGTGGAGCAAGCCCGAGCAGATGGCCAGGGAACGCGAGAATTTCGGCTTCTATTTCGCCGCACATCCGGCCGAACAATGGCGCGCGATTGCCAATGCCAACGGCGCACGGACCTATTCCAGCCTGATGGCTGGCGGGGCTGGTGCCAGCGGACGGCTGCCGGCCTCCATGGCGGTGATGGTCGAGGGCGTGCAGCGCCGCAAGACCAAGCGCGGCAAGGACTTCGTCATCGCCGAATTCTCTGACTCTTCGGGGCAGTTTTCGGCCTCGTGCTTTGAGGAATCTTTGGTCGAGCCGATGCAGGGCTGGGCGAAGGACGGCACCTGCCTGCTGCTCAATGTCGAGCTGGATGCACCCAGTCCTGATGAGCCTCCACGCATCACCGTGCGCGGGGCGAGACCGCTTGCCGAGGTGCGCGAGACTGCCCGGATGGAATTGCGGCTGGAAGTTGATCGCACCGCCGCGCTTGGCGATCTCGCCCTGCTGCTGCCGCGCGGCGAGGGCGGCACCGGTGAAGTACTCGTCCGGCTAAAGACCGGTGGCAGCCACGAACCACTGCTCCTGCTGGGGCGAAACTTCCAGCTGGACAGCGAAGTCGCCGAACGGATCGCTACCATCGCAGGCGTCAACCGGGTTGCTCTGGGAGCGCGCCGCGGGGCGGCCCATCTGCGGCTGGTGGCCTAAGAAACGATTGTTCTGCTAAGGTTCAGCCCTGCAAATTGACCCAGACGTTGCGCACTTGCTG
>JANOYZ010000351.1:0-5955 GCA_031429135.1 Novosphingobium sp.
AAGCGGTCCGGGAAGCTGAGCTCCTCGGCGTTCTGGCGCGACCAGACCAGGCCATCCAGGCCCTTGTCCATTGCGCGCTCGATCCCGACATCGAGCATGTCCTGATTGATGTCAGACACGGTCACCACCGCGCCGCGCTCCGCCATGCGGAAGGCAATGTCACCGGTGCCGCCTGCCATATCGAGGATCATCTCGCCCGGCTGCGGCTTGACCCGGCGGACGAACTTGTCCTTCCACAGCCGGTGCATCCCCGCCGACATGGCATCGTTCATCACATCATACTTCTTCGCCACATTGGAAAACACTTCGCCAACACGGCGCGTCTTCTCCTCGGGGGAGACTTCTTCATAGCCAAAGGAAACCTGATCGCTCATGCAACGCGCCTTTAGGGGAGTTTGTGGTCAGCGCAAAGGCTGTTAGGTGCACACTTATGCCGGAATTACCCGAAGTCGAAACCACCGTGCGCGGCCTTGCCCGCTACCTTGAGGGCGCACGAATCGCGCGCGTCACCCTGAACCGCCCAAACCTGCGCCGCCCCTTTCCGGAAGGTCTCGTGCAATCGCTGACCGGGGCTACAGTCACCACGCTCAGCCGCCGCGCCAAATATGGCCTGATCCATACTGATCGCGATACGACCATGGTGTTCCACCTCGGCATGAGCGGGCGCTGGCGGATCGAGCCTGATGCACCCGAAAAACACGATCACCTCGTGCTGGAAACCGGCGGCGGCCATGTGCTGGCGCTCAACGATTCGCGGCGCTTCGGCTCGGTCGATCTGATTGATACCGGCAAGCTGGACCTGTGGCCCGTCTTTGCCGCGCTGGGACCAGAGCCGCTGGGCCTCGGCCTTTCGGTCGAGCATCTGGAGCAAGCTTTCAAGGGCCGCTCCGCCCCGATAAAGCCCTTGCTGCTCGATCAGCGTATCGTGGCGGGCCTTGGCAATATCTATGTCTGCGAGGCACTGCACCGTTCGGGTATCCGGCCTGGCAAGGCGGCGGGCGCAGTCTCGCGCAAGGCAATCGAGCGGCTCGTGCCCGCGATCAAGGCGGTGCTCGCCGAAGCGATCGAGGCGGGCGGTTCGACCATCCGTGACTATGCCCAGCCCAATGGCGAGCTGGGTTATTTCGCCGCCTCCTGGCAGGTCTATGGCCGCGAGGGTCAGGCTTGCACTTGCGGGGGCCAAGTATCGCGCATTGTTCAGGGCGGACGCAGCTCTTTCTGGTGTGCGAATTGCCAGAAGTAAGGGTGATGCTTGACGATTCGGGTGGTCGCAGTTAAGGGCCGCGCTTTCCGCAGGTATGACTCAGGTCAACACCTGCGCATTTGCACAAGATTCAACTGATAATGGGCTGCCCGATGCAGCCGAACGAAGGACGAAAATGGCCAATACGCCGCAAGCCAAAAAGCGCATCCGCCGCAACGACAAGCGCGCCGAAATCAACGGCAACCGCATCGGTCGCATCCGCACCTTCGTCAAGAAGGTCGAGAGCGCGATCGAAGGTGGCGACAAGACCGCCGCTGCCGAAGCGCTGCATGCCGCCCAGCCGGAACTGGCTCGCGGTGTTGCGCGCGGGGTGCTCCACAAGAACACGGCCAGCCGCAAGCTGTCGCGCCTGACCAAGGCTGTAGCCGGTATCTGATTCGCGAATTGTGATCGCCAAAGGGCGGTTTCAACTGGTACGGAAATAGAACAAAGCCGGGGGGCAGCCTCCGGCTTTTTTCGTGTCCCGCCAACGGGCATATTAGGGTTTCTACAAAGTCCTTGAAATCGCGCGATTCGTTACCTGAAAATTATGAATTGCATTTAAATACATATATTTAACTCATTAACGGACGCGTTTCCTTGCCTCGCATAGAGTCAAGGAGATTATTTCACTTTTTTTACAGTTTCCACACTTGCGCGCCTCGCTGGGGTGTCCATAAATCCCCTCAGCCCGAGAGGGGATTCTCTGCCTCGGGATTACAAGAATAGGATCCGGCATCAGCGCACCAGGCGGGGGCTTGGGCGATGGCTGATTTGCGTCTGCTTGACCGGCTTTGGGCAGCCAATCAGTGGGATGGCGCAAGGGATGGGGACGACACCGGTGACGGAACGAATGGTAGGGCATTGCGCAAAACGCATGCACTGGTCAGGGGCGATTATTGTGGAGACCAGGCTGTGAAAAGCAAAGCAGGTGAGACGCGCAAAGTGGAAGATCAGGAAGCCTTGGACCTCGCTGCCGATTGGGCAGACATCAATCTTGGACTGCGCAAGGATCTGGGCCACCAGTTGCACAGCCAGTGGATCAAACCGATTGCACTGGGCAGCTTCTGCAAGGAAACCGGTACGCTTGATCTGTTCCTGCCCACCGAATTTTCGGCCAACTGGGTAGCGGATCGCTTTGCCGACCGGCTTTCGCTGGCGTGGAAGATCGCGCGTTCCGAAGTGCGCCATGTTCGCATCTCGGTGCATCCGGGACGTCGCGGCATGCCTGATCTGCGCCTTGGCAGCGATTCGCGCCGTCCGGCCAATGATGGCGGCACGGCCATGTCGGCTCCGCAATCCAACCACCTGTCGATGACCAGCGGTGATTTTGGCGGGCTCGGCAATGATGCGCTGGGGCTCGGATCGATGGGGCTTGATCCCTCGCTGACCTTTGCCAGCTTCGTTACCGGCACTTCCAATGTGCTGGGGTGCAATGCCGCACAGCGGATGGCGGCCAATGAGACGCCGCAGTTTGCGCCGCTTTACCTCAAAGCCGCGACCGGTCAGGGCAAAACCCATCTGCTGCATTCCATCGGCCATGCTTTTCTTGCCAACCACCCGCGCGCCCGCATTTTCTACTGCTCGGCCGAACGCTTCATGGTCGAATTCGTCCAGGCCTTGCGCCAGGGCCAGATGATCGAGTTCAAATCGCGGCTGCGCGGCTTTGACCTGCTGATGGTTGATGACATCCAGTTCATCATCGGCAAGGCCAGTGCGCAGGAAGAACTGCTCTATACGATCGACGCACTGCTGGCTGAGGGCAAGCGGCTGGTATTTGCCGCAGACCGAGCGCCGCAAGCATTGGACGGTGTCGAACAGCGCCTGCTTTCGCGGCTCTCCATGGGGCTGGTGGCGGATATCATGCCCGCTGACATCGAGCTGCGCCGCCTGATCCTTGAGCATCGCCTCGCGCGCTTCTCCTCGCCCACCGAAGTGCCTTCGGACGTGATCGAGTTCCTTGCCCGCACGATCAACCGCAATGTCCGCGAGCTGGTCGGCGGCCTCAACAAGCTGATCGCCTATGCCCAGTTGACCGGGCAGGCCGTCTCGCTCCAGCTCGCCGAAGAACAACTGACTGACATCCTTTCGGCTAACCGCCGCCGCATCACCATTGACGAGATCCAGCGCACCGTCTGCCAGTTCTACCGGGTAGACCGCACCGAAATGTCGAGCAAGCGCCGCGCCCGCGCCGTCGTGCGCCCGCGTCAGGTGGCGATGTATCTCGCCAAGGTGCTGACCCCGCGAAGCTACCCCGAGATTGGCCGCAAGTTTGGCGGACGCGATCATTCGACGGTGATCCACGCCGTGCGCCTGATCGAAGACCTGCGCACCCGCGATGCCGATATGGACGGCGATGTAAGGTCATTGCTGCGCCAGCTGGAGAGCTGAGGGAAGTACGCTCGCAATGACGAATGGTTGTTATGGCTTGCGGACTTTTGAAACCCTTTCCCCCATCCGCCGGCTGTTCTAAGCGGACCGGCATGAGTATCTCGCCCGAAACCTCCATCGCCCAACTCCCGGCCTCCTTCTGGCAGGCCGCCGGACGCGGGGGCCGGGGTAAGTGTCCGCGTTGCGGTGCGGCCCGCCTGTTTCGCAAATTCCTGAAACCCGTCGATAATTGCCCGGTCTGCGCGCAGAATTTCACCCATCAGCAGGCGGATGACTTTCCCGCCTATGTTGCGATCATCATCAGCGGGCATGTGCTGGCACCGATCATCATCCTGCTGGTAACACAGTTCGAGCTTTCTTCGCCGGCGCTGTTTGCGATTCTGATGCCACTGGCGCTGGGGCTGATGCTCGGCCTGCTGCAACCGGCCAAGGGCGCGATCATTGCGGCGCAGTGGTGGCACGGGCTGCATGGCTTCATCAAAGAACGCCCGTTATCTACAGAAAGCAGCGGCCCTTCATGAGCCTGCCACCTGATCGCCTTGAGCGTTTTTCCCGCCATATCGTGCTGCCCGAAGTGGGCGGTGCCGGACAGGTGGCGCTGACACAGGCCCATGTCGTGCTGGTCGGCTGCGGTGGTATCGGCTCACCGGCGCTGCAATATCTCGCGGCTGCCGGAATCGAACAGCTGACCATCATCGACGATGATGTGGTTGAGGCGAGCAATCTGCAACGCCAGACGATCTTTGCCGAGGCCGACATCGGCAAGCCCAAGGCAGCAGCCGCTGCCGCATGGCTGGCGCGCTTCGATCCCCGGATTGAGGCCCGCGCGGTCGTTGATCGTATTAGGGGGGATAACGCCGCGCGGGTCCTCGGGGGGGACGTCAGCGTGGTACTGGATGGATGTGACAATTTCGCGACTCGGCTCGTCGTGTCAGACACCTGCGTCGCACTTGGCCTGCCGCTGACCAGTGCTGCCGTCGGACGTTTTCAGGGACAGATCGGCAACTATGCCGGACACCTGCCGGACCAGCCCTGCTATCGCTGCTGGGTGGGCGATGCCTTTGACGCCGAAGACTGCGACAGCTGCGCCGCCGATGGCGTACTGGGGGCCATGGCCGGCATGGTCGGAGCCTTTGCCGCGATGCAGGCCATCCGCGTGATTCTTGAAGGTCACGCCGCGCTCGGCGATCCGCAATGGGGGCAGTTGCAGCTGTTCGAGGGACTGGTGCCAAGCCTGCGCACGATCCGGGTGCCCAAAGATGAGACATGCAAGGGGTGTGGTAAGACCGGATAATATACTCCGTCTTCCCTGAGCTTGTCGAAGGGCTGCTTTTCCTTCATGCGTCGCGAGAAGTGAAGTACGGCCCCCTTCGGCGAAGCTCAGGACATGCTTCGACAAGCTCAGGGCGGTCGGACCTGGGGGTTTGCGTGACAAGAATCGGCATAATCGGCAGCGCAGGGCGCATGGGGCAGGCACTGGTCGCGGCCATCGACGCGGCGGGAGAATCACATTCGGGAGGCATCGATCAGGGCGGTGATCCGCTGGCGCTGGCACGCGCGAGCGATGTGCTGGTCGATTTCTCCAGCCCCCACGCATTGGAAGCGAACCTTGATGCGGCACTCGCGGCGGGGATCCCGATCGTGGTCGGCACCACCGGGCTTGATGAACGCCACCACTGGCTTTGTGACAGCGCCGCAGCGCAGATCGCCGTACTGCAAACCGGCAATACTTCGCTCGGCGTCACGCTGCTCGCCCATCTGGTGCAGGAGGCAGCGAGCCGACTGGGCGAGGATTGGGATATCGAAATCGTGGAAACCCACCACCGCCTGAAAGTCGATGCCCCATCGGGCACCGCGCTGCTGCTGGGCGAGGCAGCCGCGAAAGGCCGGGGGATCACGCTGGCGGAACATGCAGAGCGAGGCCGTGACGGAATAACCGGCGCGCGCACCCCCGGCGCGATCGGCTTCGCATCCCTGCGCGGAGGCAGCGTGGCAGGCGATCACACCGTGCACTTCCTCGCCGACAACGAACGTATCGCCCTGTCACATCTGGCCGAAAACCGGGCGATTTTTGCAAAGGGCGCGGTCAAGGCGGCGCAGTGGCTGCTGGGCAAGGGGGCTGGACGCTACACCATGGCGCAGGTGCTGGGGCTTTGAGCGAGACGGTCAACTGGCAAAAGGACAGGGCGACCTCGTTCTATCGGCTCGCGGCACTGCTTGCGGTTCTCGTCGCCGTTACCGGATTTTTCCTCACTTACATTCAGCCCATGGCCCAAGGGCGCTTCACTGGACCAAGCTGGTCGCATGTTCATGGCAGCCTG
>JANOYZ010000352.1:0-5155 GCA_031429135.1 Novosphingobium sp.
ACGATCTTTTCAGGCGACAAAATCTTGGCGGTATCGGCCATGAACTTCACACCGCAAAAGGCGATGACATCGGCATCGGTATCGGCCGCCTTTTTTGACAGCTCGAGCGAATCGCCGACATAATCGGCCAGATCCTGAATTTCCGGCTTCTGGTAATAATGCGCGAGGATCACTGCGTTGCGTGTCCGGCGCAGGCGGTCAATCTCGGCGCGGATGTCAATGCCGGTAAGGTTGGTCGGCTGGGCAGTCATGATGCGCATTCCCTGAACAAGTGTCAGGGGTCAGATAGGCATAGCCTGCGCAGCACCCAAGCAGAAAAACCTCAGTCCAAGCACAAAACCCTCAGGCCAAGCACAAAACCCTCATCCCGCAGCAATCGCCGCCGCCAGCTTGCCAATATAGGGATTGACCCCCGCCAGAGCCACCAGCACATGAGTCATGGCGATGATCGCACCTGCCGTGGCCGTTGCCGGATGCACGCGGCCGAGCACGCGGCGATCATGCAGTGCCATGATAGCGATGAAGAGCAGCTGGACGGCCAGCACCGCCCATCCGGCCCAGCCAGTCATCAGTGGCATCGGCAGGATACGGCCAAGGGCCGGATCGGTTATCCCGATCAGGGCACCCATCATCAGGCGGCGGTGGTAATCGGTTTGCTTGCGGCGAGTGATCGCGGCGAAAACCATGCCGCCAAACACCACGGAACCAACCTGAGTCAGCGCGAGGAAATAAGGCGGGGTAAAAATCGGCGGTACGCGGCCAAGCTTGATCGCCATGATTCCGCTGAAACAGCCTAAACCAACCAGCAGGACAACAAGATAGGCGGAAATCCAGCCGAGCTTGCGGTGCAGCGCCAGATTGCCGCTGGCCGCCAGCCGGTTCTGCGTGACGAACAGCGCCAGCCAGACCAGCATGAGCAGAGCGTGCAGATGCACCCAGACCGGTACTTGCGCGATATCCACATAGCCGCGGGCTGCAAATTGCGCGAAGCCAAAGGCGATCAGCAATGAGAGGAAGATTGATAATCTGACAAAAAATGGCTGATCGCTGCGATAGTTTGCGGTGTTATCAACTGTGCTGGCCATGAAATTTTTCCCTTCCCACGTCCAGCACAAGGGTAACTCGCTTAACACTTGTGACAAGAGGGTTCGGGACAATTTTCCACCGTCGCTGAACTGGCTGCTTGATCACAATCAGGCGAGAATCGTCCAGTGTTCCAGCCTTCTGGCGACGCGACCGCGCTGCTCCAGCTCGATCAGATGGGCCAGCACCGAGCGGCCAGCCGCAGGCCACAGCCGCTGATCGACGCCCTTGTACATGCGTGGGACCATAGCCTCGATCTCGGCCACGCCTTCAGTCATCAGCTTGAGGATTTGCCGCTCACGCTGGCGGCGGTGGCCGATCATGCCGCGCACCAGCTGCTGCGGCTTGTCCACTTGCGCACCGTGCGCGGGGTAATAGACGCGGTCGCTGCGGTTATAGAGCCGGTTAAGGCTGGCCATATAGGCGGCCATGTCACCATCGGGCGGTGCGACGACGCTGGTTGACCAGCCCATGACATGATCGCCGGTAAACAGCGCCCCACTTTCTTCCAGCGCATAGCACAGGTGATTGGAAGTGTGGCCGGGGGTCGCAACGGCGGTGAGCGTCCAGTCGGGGCCGGAAAGCTGCTCGCCATCGCGCAAAACGCGGTCGGGTTGGTAGCTGGTATCGAAGGAAGCATCGGCGCGGGGGCCATCATCTGCGAGGGCAAGGCGGTCACAGCCGATGATCGGCGCACCAGTAGCGGCGCTCAGCGGCGCGGCGGCGGGAGAATGATCGCGGTGCGTATGCGTACAGCAGATCGCGGTGACTTTGGCAGCACCAACTGCGGCGAGGATGGCAGCGATATGCTCCACTTCATCCGGGCCGGGATCAATCACCGCCACTTCTGCGCCGGCACCAACCACGTAGGTCTCGGTGCCGGTGAAGGTGAACGGCGAAGGGTTGGGCGCCAGCACACGGCGGACCAGCGGCTCAAGCTGTTCGGCCAAGCCAGTCGGCCATGGACGCTCGGGAATATTCATATTTGGCGATATGGTTATTCCCAAGCCTCCTGTCGAGCGGTTAGGGTGTGCGCGGGGAGACAAATATGGCCGACAATCCGTTGATACTGGTGCTGGATGAAGGAACAACCTCGGCGCGGGCGATGGTGTTCACGCTGGCGGGTGAAGTCAAGGCGGTGTCGCAGGCCGAACTGACCCAATATTATCCGCAGCCCGGCTGGGTCGAACACGATGCCGGTGAGATCTGGGACAAGACGCTGGCTTGTGCGCGTGATGTCGTGGACCAGGTGGGCGGGGCAGAGCGCATTGCCGCGATCGGTATCACCAATCAGCGCGAAACCATTGTCGCCTGGGACCGGGTGAGCGGTGAACCTCTAGCCCGCGCGCTGGTATGGCAGGACCGGCGCACCGCCGATGCCTGTGAGGAGCTGCGCCGCTTGGGGCATGAGGAAAGCGTGCAGGCGCGCACCGGCCTGCTGCTCGATCCCTATTTCTCGGCCACCAAGGCGCGCTGGTTGATCGATAATGTGCCGGAAGTGCGCGCAGCCGCAGATGGTGGACGGCTGGCGCTGGGCACAGTGGAATCATGGCTGGTGTTCAAGCTTACCGGCGGTCTGCACATTACGGATGCCAGCAATGCCAGCCGCACATCACTCCTCGCACTTGATGGGGCACAATGGGATGAGGGGCTGTGCGACCTGTTCAGGGTAATGCGCAGCGCGCTCGCCGAAGTGACTGACAGTGCGGGGCAGTTGGGCCAGACGCTGCCCGAATGGTTCGGCACGGCGATCCCGATCACCGGGCTGGCAGGTGATCAGCAAGCGGCCACCGTGGGTCAGGGCTGCCTTGCCCCCGGTGAGACGAAGGCGACTTACGGCACCGGTGCCTTCGTCCTTGCCAACATGGGGGCAAAGCTGCCGCGCTCGGCCCACCGCCTGCTCGGCACGGTGCTCACCCAGATCGGCGGCAAGCGGCAATATGCGCTCGAGGGATCGGTGTTTGTTGCCGGGAGCCTGATAAAGTGGCTGCGCGATGGCTTGGGGCTGCTGACCAGCGCCGATGAGAGCGAGGCGCTGGCCCGCTCGGTGCCCGATAGTGCCGGGGTGGCCGTTGTCCCCGCGCTGTCAGGGCTGGGTGCGCCGCACTGGCGGCCTGAAGCGCGCGGGCTCATCTCGGGCCTCAGCTTTGCTGCCAGCCGCGCACATATCGCCCGCGCTGCGCTTGAAGCGATGGCGGCGCAGACGCATGATCTTGCCGCAGCCTTCGCTGCCGATGGCGCGGCATGGCGGAACCTGCGGATTGATGGCGGGATGAGCGCCAATGACTGGATGGCGCAGGATCTGGCGGATATTCTCGTGCTCGAGGTCGAGCGCCCGGTCATGGTCGAGACCACCGCCTTGGGAGCGGCGATGCTGGCAGCACATGGCGCGGGCCTGTTCGGCTCATTGGCAGAGGCGGCGCAGGCCATGCGCGGCGGTACACAGCACTTTCTGCCAGCGATGAATGAGGCGGTGCGGGCTGCAAGGCTGGCGAAGTGGCAGAAGGCGTTGGTTATGGGTCTGTAACCTAAAGTGCCGTGCTATAAATCTGAACCAAAACCCGTCCATGCTGAGCCTGTCGAAGCACTGTCCTTCTTCTTGAGGCTGCGCACGGGGCATGAAGAAAAGAACGATGCTTCGACAAGCTCAGCATGGACGGATTGGGGGTGTTGATTCAAAATTCAAACAAGACACTCTACCGCCCCATCCCTCCCAACCGTTCGCGCAGCCTTTCGATCGCCGGTGGCAAGGCAGAATCGCGGCTGCGCCAGCCGGTATCGAGGCGCAGCAGCCGGGCATAGAACCGCTCGGTGCTATCAATCAGAGCGCAGACCGCAGGCGTTAGCAGCGCCAGCCGGTCCTGATCGGCGGTGGGGAAATCGGTCTGGAGCTTGCCGTGGCGCAGCAGCTGGAATTCGCTGATCTCGCCGCGGAAATAGGCGCGGTGATTGAGCAGCCAGGCCAGGGCATGCATCATCCGGGTGGTGGTGCGCAACGCCTCGCAGGAAAGCGCGATGCGGCCGGTATCCTCGGTGTCGCGGTGATCCAGCACTGTCAGACAGAAGGCAGCCCGCACTTCGTCGGACAGCACCAGCGCTTCGCTATACAGCGATTCAATGATGCGCGGGTTGATGTTTGCAGGTGTGGACATTGCGGCTGCGATAGACGTGCCGAATCGCGGTTTACAATCGCCGAAACGCGTGATGCACAGGCCAATTCGGGACTGTGCCGGAACGGTACGTTTTTGGGCATGGACCGGGTCAGCGTCGCTGACCCTTGCGAGGGAGCGGGCCGCTGCCGCAAGGCCAAGCCGGATGGCTTGGTCGCACGCAGCAACTAAGCAATAATATCCGGGATCAGATAGTCCTCGAGCAGCGAGATCTGGTCCTTCAGCTTGAGCTTGCGCTTTTTCAGCCGGGCGATCTGCAGCTGGTCATTGGCACCGGCCGCAGTCAGCGCATCAATCGCCGCATCGAGATCGCGATGTTCGATTCGCAGCATCTCCAGCCGCTTGCGCATTTCCTCTTCGCTCAACCGCCTGATCCTCTGGTCACTTGTATGGTGCGGCTCGTCGCCAGGGCCAACCGCTCGCCGCTGCTAATGGCAATTCTGCCGAAATGCACTCGTATCTGCTTCGCAAGATAGGTTTAATATGATTAGCTGACAATTGCATCACAGGCTGCGTCGGCCCCGAGTCGGGCTCAGAGGCGTAAAATGTGGCGCAAGCGTGGAGCATAGTCAGGAGAATTGTTCATGGAACACTCGCATGTCAGTGCATTGCAGCTCAAGCATGAAGGCATTGAACGGAAGATTCACGAAGAAATGAGCCGCCCCGCGCCTGACTTTGCGCAGATCAAACTCCTCAAGAAACGAAAGCTGAGGCTCAAGGAAGAACTTACTTTGACCTGAGCCGCAAAAGCTGGGCCTTATAAGCTGTGGCTTTTGGCCGGAGCTGATCGCCCAGGGGCTGGGTGGTGGCAGTTTTGTGCAAGACACTGGCTGAATAGGTCGTCAGCACGTTCCCAAACGCTGCGCGTTGGTCTAGCACTATCGCCATGCTCGAAGCGATTG
>JANOYZ010000353.1:0-4100 GCA_031429135.1 Novosphingobium sp.
TGGACGATGTTGTTTTCCTGAATCGTCGCGCCTTTGAAGGAACGCAGCACTGCCATCGATATCACCGCAGCCGGGATCGAGGTGGCGAAAGTCAGGCCGACTTTCAGACCGGCATAAACATTGGCGGCGGTGAAGATCACCGTCAGCACCGCTCCCAGCACGATTCCACGCAGAGTCAGTTCTCGCGTAGTAGCCGGTTTATCCATCGACTTCGCCCTCTCTTGCACTTGCGAGCCAGAGGATGGCACAGCCTCTGCGCAAAGGGAAATCAGGCGCTAGTCTGCTTCACCCACCAGCGGCTCGCCAAGATCTTCCATGATCGCCGCCAGATCAGCCTCGCGGGGATCGAAGGTGCGATGCTGGTCCAAAAGCTTTGTGAACCCCTCGACCGCCGCCGCTTCGCCGCCGGGATGCTGCCAGACCCCTGCGGAAACCGCGAGAAAATCAGCTCCGGCTTCAATCAGTGAGGCAGCATTGGTCAGCGTGATCCCGCCAATCGCCACAGACGGCAGCTCTGACCAGACATGCCACCAGCGCAGCAATGCGGGCTTTGCCAAATGGCTGACCTGTTTGGTAGTGGTGGGGAAGAAAGCGCCAAAAGCCACATAGTCCGCCCCGGCCTCACCGGCTTCGAGCGCGAGGTGGCGGCTGTCATGGCAGGTCACGCCGATCTGTACCTCACGGCCAAGATAGGCCCGCGCCTCAGCCACATCGCCGTCGCCCTGCCCCAGATGCACCCCATCCGCGCCCAGTCGTTTGGCCAGAGAAACCGAATCATTGACGATGAAAGCGACATCGCGGTCTGCGCAGATGCGCTGAAGCGGCTCGGCCAGCAGCGCCGCCTGATGATCGTCCAAGCCCTTCACCCGGAACTGGAACGCTGCCACCGGCCCGGCATCAAGCGCACGGGTCAGGCGCTGCGGGAAGTCTCCAGCGACATCAAGCGGGGAGATCAGATAGAGGAGGGTCTTTGCAATTTCAGCCATGGCGCTGCCCTAGCCGAGGAAAGGCATCGGGGGAAAGCCCGCTCACATCACTCTGCTGTCATAGGCCCATTGCAGCAGCGCCTGCCGCTGGCGCGGACGGCAAAAGGGATCGCCGGGCTCGCAATAGAGGCGCACTTGCGCGGCATGGCGGACAAAGGCGCGCCAGCGGGCGATCTGGCGCATATCATCTTCGTGGCGGCGGCCCATATAATAGCGGCAATACCACTGGAACCACCCGCGCGGATCATCGGGATGTATCCAGCCCTTGCGCCGCCATTCTGCCAGCGGTTGTGAGGCTATGACTCCGTAGTAATTGAGCGCCTTGTCAGGTCTTCCCGGTGAGAGTCTGGCCTTGGCAAACCACGCCTCGGGAAATTCGGTGCGGCAATCGGTCATGTATTTTCCGCCAAAGACGCCCAGTTCCAGCATTTCAGCGGGGGTGAGTTCGGGCTTGAAGGACGGATCAAAATCGCAACTCTGCCGGGCAACCAGTTCATAGTGATAGTCGTGCTGCATCAAGTCATTCACCATGACACGGCTGGCTTGCGTGGTGGCGTTGATCATCGAGATGGGCCGTTCATTCGGGAACAATTCATGCGGTGTGGCGTTATCTGGTCCAATGAAACGAATCACCATCCCCATCGTCGTTGTCCCCATCTTCGCAATGATGCTGTCCGGTTGTGCCACTTTGCCCCAGCCGAGCGGCGATCAATGGGCACACTTCGGCGAATCGACCAGAGCGGGGCCAGTTGTCGTGCGTCCTGACGCTCTGGTTGAAGACAGCCGCTGCCCGATGAATGCGCGCTGCGTCTGGGCCGGGCGGGTGGTGATCACGGCAACGCTGTGGACCGATGGCAAGCGTAGCACCGCCCAATTGATCTCTGGCGAGCCCTTCCGCATTGCCGGGGGAGAACTGGTGCTGAATTCAGTGCGGCCTGAGAGCTTCATGACCAACGAGCGGCCAATACGCGGCGATTATGTACTGCACTTCAGCTATCGTTGAGTGGCAGACGTCAGGCAGCGACTTTCCGGGTCGAACTCTTGTGAATTTCATCAATTGCACCGCCCAGTGAAGCGTCGAACTCGGCATCGCTCATCGGCGCGCGCAGGTCTTCAAGCAGCGCGCGGCTGAAACTGGCGATGATGCCCTTGTTCCTGCACAGTTCGGCGCAGGCTTCCGGGCGCTTGTAGCCGCCCGATAGCGCCACCACACGCAGCACCTTGGGGTGATCGGTGAGCGCATCGAAAGTGCCCGGAACAACCGGCAGGCTCAACTTGAGCATCACCTGAATGCCGTCTTCAAGGGCATCGAGATTCTTGTGAATTTCAGCCAGCATGATCGTGTCGCACTCAGCGCGAGTCTCGCTCTTGATGTTGATCTCGGGCTCGAGCATCGGCATCATACCCGCCTTGAGCACCTGACGGCCAATCTCGAACTGCTGCGCGACAATCGCGGCGATGCCTTCAGCATTGGCCGAATTGATCACCGAGCGTTCCTTGGTGCCAAAAACGCCCAGCGCCCTGGACTTGGCCAGCAAGGCATCAAGTTCCGGCATCGGCTTCATCATCTGAACGCCGTTAGTCTCGTCTTCCAGCCCCTTGTCGATCTTGATGAAGGGGACAACGCCCTTGTCGATCAGCGCCTGCGGGGTGGTCTTGCCATCAACGGTGCCGTCCATGGTGCGCTCGAACAGGATTGCGCCGATCACCTTGTCGCCGGTGAAAGCGGACGAACGGATGATGCGACTGCGCATGTCATGGATCAGCCCGTACATTTCCTCTTCGCTCGACCAGGCATCAGCCTCGATGCCATAGCCGGCGAGCGCCTTTGGGGTTGATCCGCCTGACTGGTCCAGTGCGGCGATAAAACCGTTTCCTGCGGCCAGCTTGGCGATCATATCGGAGGAGTTCATTGTTTATCCCTGCGCTTGCATACGTATGTTATGGCGCGCCCATAGCGAGGTCGGCGTTGAGCTGCAATGGGGCTAACCATGATCACATTTCGAGAGCGGTGACGCCCGGAAGTTCCTTGCCTTCCATCCATTCCAGGAAAGCACCGCCCGCTGTTGACACATAGGTGAAGTCACCGGCCACCCCGGCGTGATTGAGCGCGGCAACGGTATCGCCGCCGCCCGCCACCGATACCAGCGAGCCTTCCTTCGTCAGCGCCGCTGCCATGCGGGCCAGCGCGACGGTGGCCGCGTCAAAGGGCTCGGTCTCGAAGGCACCCATCGGACCGTTCCACACCAGCGTCTTGCAGGTCTTGAGCACATCGCCGAGCGATTGGGCCGCTTGCGGTCCGATATCGAGGATCATCTCGTCGGCCTGGACTTCGTGGACATTGCAGATGCGCAAGCTCGCCGGATTGGCGGCGAATTCCTTGGCCACCACAACATCGTAGGGCAGATGAACCGTGCAGCCGGCCTTGTCAGCCGCTTCCTGAATTGCGAGCACCGTGGATTTCAGTTCATGCTCGCAAAGTGATTTGCCGACATCGACATCATTGGCGGCCAGAAAGGTATTGGCCATGCCGCCGCCGATGATCAGGTGATCGACCTTGCTGACCAGGTGCTTCAGCACATCAAGCTTGCTGGAAACTTTCGCCCCGCCGACCACGGCGGCAACCGGCTTTTCCGGAGCATCGAGCGCCTTGCCCAGTGCTTCCAACTCAGCCTGCATTGATCGGCCGGCATAGGCAGGCAGCACATGGGCCAGTCCTTCGGTGGTGGCATGGGCGCGGTGCGCGGCGGAGAAGGCATCGTTGACATAGAAATCGCCGTTAGCGGCGACGGCCTTAGCAAGGTCTGGATCGTTGGCTTCCTCGCCCTTCCAGAACCGGGTGTTTTCCAGCACGGCAATATCACCGGCGCGCAGGATGCCGACGGTCTGTTCCACAACCGGCCCGGCGATTTCGGGGCAGAACATCACTTCGCGGCCCAGCACCGTCTGCACCGTATCGATCACCATGCTGAGCGACTGGGTGGAAACTCGATCGCCCTTGGGGCGGCCAAAATGTGCCAGCAGCAGCACTTTTGCGCCCTTGTCAGCCAGTTCCAGGATCGTTGGTGCCGAAGCCCGCACGCGCGTGTCATCAGTGACAGTCCCATCCTGCAT
>JANOYZ010000354.1:0-17785 GCA_031429135.1 Novosphingobium sp.
TCGATCTTTGAGACCATTTCCTGACGTAGGCCAGCCAGGTTTGCCAGCTCGGTCTGGGTAAGCCCGCGCTGCTTGCGCGTCCGCTGGATGAGATTGCCGAGCTGGCGGGGTGATCGAGCGATCTGTGACATCAAGGCCTCCTCTCAAGACCTATGTCGAAAATAGCATAAACTGTCAATATGCGCCCATAAGCATAAAATCACATTATGCGATTAAGGACATAGAAAATGGGCAACCTGACACCGCGAATGAGGCCCCCAATGGCGAGTCGGTGAGGCCCCCAGGGCGGAAACACGAATTACCCGCGATTCCGGTCAGTGGCAAAATGAGATTGGCGGAAATCAGCCATTTTTCAGGCCATCGGGACTCGTATCTTCAAGACAAATTTTGCCATGGGGCCTCAAGTGGGGCCTCGGTAATGTTCGAATTGCCATTTCGTATATAAATCAATGCTATATGGAGCAATATCGAGTCCTCTTCTGGCACCATTTTTCCGTGTCAGGGCATCCGCAAGGGCCTATAAACCGGCGGAAATCTGCCATAAAGTAAGCTGGGGCCAGCGCCGCGGTTCGCCACAGGCCGCGATACTTTGGAGGCAATGTTGGAGCCCACAAGATGGCACGGACCGACATTTCGATTCGCGCGACGTTTATAACAACAAGCCGATCAAGAAAGGCCTGCCGGTTCTCCTCCACCCCTCGGGAATCCCAACGATTCACTCAGCTGCGGAAAAACTCTATAGCATGATGCGCTTAGTCTGAATCACATCATGCTATAAGAGTCTTTGTTTTCGTGCAATTTATTGCGAAAACCGGTGCCCGCTTTTTCGCATCACACTCTAGCGATCAGCTTGCCAGCCGCAGCCCCTGCACCACGGCCTCCGCAACCTTCGGCTGATCCATCCAAATGCCGCGGGTGTCATAGACCAGCTTGCTTGCGCGCTCGGCGAGCGGCACCGAGCGGAAGACGTCGTGATCGACGAGGACGATCAGCAGGTCGCATTGTTCCAGCGCGGTATCGACGTCGATGAGGCTGGCTCCGGTGCCCTCGAATTCGCGCGGCAGTTCAGCGGCATAGGGTTCGACCACCGAAATGCGATCTCCGAAACGGCGCGCCAAAGTGGCGGCCACCAGCCGCGCCGGGCTTTCGCGGAAATCGTCGATGTTGGCCTTGAAGGCGAGGCCGAGGCAAGCGACCTTGGCGTTGGGGTTAGCCTTCACCAGCGCGTCAGCCCGCGCGATCACATGGTGGATCTTGCAATCGTTCACCCCGCGCGCGGTGCGGATCAGCGGTGATTCCTCGGGCGCGGAGTGGACGATGAACCACGGATCGACCGCGATGCAGTGCCCGCCGACACCGGGGCCGGGTGAGAGGATGTTGACGCGCGGATGGCGGTTGGCGAGGCGGATCACTTCCCACACGTCCAGCCCCAGCTTGTCCGAGATGATCGACAGCTCATTGGCGAAAGCGATGTTGACGTCGCGGTAAGCGTTTTCGACCAGCTTGGTCATTTCCGCCGAGCGGCTGTCAGTGGTCACGCAGGTGCCGCGCACGAACAGCTTGTAAAAGGCCGAAGCTTTGCGCGCACAGCGCGGCGTGATGCCGCCGATCGAGCGATCGTTGCCCAACAGTTCCTCAAGGATCTTCCCCGGCAGCACACGCTCGGGGCAATAAGCGACCGAAATATCGGGCGTTTCACCAGTCAGACCGGGACACTTCAGATCGGGGCGCATTTCGGCGATCATGTCGCGCAAGGCCTCGGTGGTGCCAACCGGTGAGGTCGATTCAAGGATGACAATATCGCCTGATTTCAGTACTTTGGCGACTGAACGCCCTGCAGCGAGGACATAGGAAATGTCGGGAGCATGGTCTTTGTCGAACGGCGTCGGCACGGCGATGACGAAGACATCGGCCCCGGGAACTTCGAGTGATGCGGTCAGCAGTCCGCGCGCAACCACGCCCTGCACCAGTCCATCGAGATCAACTTCCTCGATGTGAATCTCGCCGCGATTGATCGTTTCGACCACGTGGGCGGAGACATCGACGCCGTGGACCCGGCATCCCGAACGGGCGACGATGGCGGCGGTTGGCAGGCCGATATAACCCAGGCCAATTACGGCAACCTCAGGCTTCTTGTCCGATTTCACTGCTTAGCAACTCCACGATGCGGCGCGCGGTCTGCCCGTCCCCGAAAGGATTATGGGCACGCGCCATCTTTTCGTAGGCTGCCTTATCGTCGAGAAGTTTGAACAATTCGGTAACGATAGTAGTGACATCGGTGCCGACCAGCTTGGCGGTACCCGCCGCCACACCTTCGGGCCGCTCGGTGGTTTCGCGCATGACCAGCACCGGACGCCCAAGCGCCGGGGCTTCCTCCTGCACCCCGCCGCTGTCGGTCAGCATGATTTCGGCGAGGCCGAGCAGGTGGGCAAAGTGCGGATAGTCGAGCGGCTCGATCAGCGCCACATTCGGCAAGTGCCCCAGCGCCGCCTCCATGACACTGCGGACATTGGGATTGGGATGGACCGGAAAAACCACGCCGACATCGTCGCGCTGCGCAATCTGGCGCACGGCTTCGGCAATGTTTTCAAGCCCTCCGCCGAAGTTTTCGCGGCGGTGGCTGGTAACGCCGATGATCCGCTTGCCGGCAAAACGCGCCTCGATTTCGGCAAGGCCGGAGACCAGCCCCGGCTCTGCTGCAATCCGTGCGGAAACCCAGTGCAACGCATCTACAACGGTGTTGCCAGTGACATGCACCCGCGCCGGATTGACATTTTCGGCGATCAGCGCCGCTGCCGAGACTTCGGTCGGGGCAAAATGCAGGCTGGCCATTGATCCGATGATCTTGCGGTTCACTTCTTCGGGCCATGGGTGATAGATATTGCCCGAACGCAGCCCGGCCTCGACATGATCGACAGGCACCTTGCGGTAATAGGCGGCCAGCGCCCCGCACATGGCGGTGGCTGTATCGCCCTGGACCATCACCCGGTCAGGCTTCTCATCATCCATCACCCGGCCGAGGCCTGTGAGCAGCCTGGCGGTCAGCGCATCAAGGCTCTGGTCGGGCTTCATCACATCAAGATCGTGATCGGGCACGATCCCGGCGATCTCCAGCACCTGATCAAGCAGGCCCCGATGCTGCGCCGATACGCAGACCTTGCAAGCAAAACGCGGGTCAGCCTTCAGCGCGGCGACGACGGGAAACAGCTTGATCGCTTCGGGACGGGTACCGAAGACGACAAGGATCTTGGTCGGATTCTGAGCAATCATGCCTCACCCTAACCCATCGGGGGTTAAGGTTAAATCACCGGAGTGAAGGCTATTTGCCCGAGGGCACCGGCGGAGCTGGCGCAGGATCAGCCTTGGGATTGGGATCCTGCTCGGCACGTTTGCGTGCTTCGTATTCCTTCTCGGCCTGTTCAACGCGGGCCTGCGTGGCCGCAGCATCGGCATCGAGCGTGGCCAGACGCTTGCCTCGCTCCGCCTCGACGATGGCGCTGAACTGGAGGTCTTCGCCCTGCTTTTCGGCATAGGAGGCGTCGATCAGCTTTTGCGAGCAGCCGGTCCAGCCGCCGGGGCCGGTGGGGGTGCAGCTGAGTGTGCCGGTCTTGCCGACGCGCTCATAGGCCATCACCCGGCTGTTCCATGATGCGCTGGTGGCCGATGGCGTTTCGCGCAAGCCTTGCGGAATGCGGAACCGCTCACGCTCGGGCTTGCGGGCGCAGATGGTGATTTCATCGCCATTGGGTTCGGGGCACTTGTCATCACCATAGACGATCAGCGCATTAACCTTTTCGCCGCCCGATGTGTCCTGCGCCGCCGCCGGTAAAGCCGCTGAAGCCAGCGCCACAGCAGTGGCAAAAGCAATGGTCAAACGCATGGAATCAAACTCCTGAAGCGAGGCCTTGAAGCCTATATAGGGCGCAAAGTGCTTGAACGGTAGATGAAGCATACTGCTTTCCCGCGCATTGAGAGGGATCAAATCCGTTCGGAAAGGCGGATGGCAACACGGCAGCCCATGCGGATCACGCCGGATAGCAGCGGATAGGCCGGTGCCTTTTCTGCGCCCGCCGCCAAAGCGGTTTCCAGATGCTCGCGCTCATCGTCGCGAAACTCCTGGATCATGCCCGCAAGTTCGGGGTCAGTCCCGTCCTCAAGTTCATCCAGCTGGGCGGTATAATGGCGGTCAATCTCTTGCTCGATTGCCGCCGTGCAGGCCATCGCCGCTTCCGGCCCGAGCAGCGCAGTCGCCGCACCCAGCGCAAAGCCCGCGACAGACCAGACGGGTTGCAGCACCGTAGGCCGCACGCCGCGGCTGGCGATCAGCGCGTCAAACCGCTGGCGGTGATCGGCCTCCTGCTCCGCCATAGCGGCAATCGCGGCGGCGTGTGGTGCGCGATCACCCATAACCGCCATCTGCCCGGCATAGATCCGCGTCGCGCCATATTCGCCCGCCTGATTGACACGGAGCATACGGGCGGAGCGGGACGTGCTCATCGGCTGCGCTTCAGGGCGGCGAACACCGCGAGTGCACCTGCGGTGGAGATGAGGAAGTTAAAGCCCGCCAGCGAAATGCCGAATATCTGCCACTGCACTTCATCGCAGCGGATTGTCGGCGCGGCGAGGATCGCATCGAGCGGATTGCCGCCCTTGGCGACCAGACTGGTGCAGGTGGTGAAACCTTCCCACCATTTATACTCGACCCCGGCGTGATAGGCTCCGATCAGCCCCGATGCCAAAATCGCCAGGGCTGCGAGAACCATCGGCCAGCGCGCTTTCTTGAAAGTAAATGCGATGAGCGCAAAACCCAGCGCCACGAAATGGGCATAGCGTTGCCACCAGCACATTTCGCAAGGGTACAGCCCGAAACCATATTCCGAAACATAGGCCCCGCCGAGCAGGGCGGATGGCACCAGCAAGGCCAGCCATCTGGCACGGTGCAGAGCGGCGCGTGAAGCCATCGGCTTACTTGCCCTTGGCCAGCAGCGCCCCGCCCGAGCGCTTCAGCGTCGAGATCGCATAGCTCAGCTGGAAATCGGTGATGCCCGCAACTTTCAGCTGTTCGGGTGTCTGCTTGAAGCGCGGATCGTCCATCTTGTCGCTCTCAAGCTTCTTGTCGTCCATGTTCACTTCGTTCACCAGATGCCCGCGCAGATCGCTTTCCCGCAGCGACAACCGGGCGCGCTTGGCGGCATCGGGATCGGAGATTTGCGGCACCCGGATATCAGGCTCGATCCCGCCTTCCTGAACCGAACGGCCAGCGGGCGTGAAATAGCGCGCCGTGGTCAGCTTCACCGCATGGGTGCGATCGAGACGGATCATCGACTGGACCGAACCCTTGCCAAAGCTGCGCTCACCCATGATCAGGGCGCGGCGCTGATCCTGCAAGGCACCGGCGACGATTTCAGAGGCAGAGGCAGAGCCTGCATCGATCAGCACGATAATCGGCAGCCCGCCCGCTACATCGCCCTTGAACATCGATTCGGCGCGGAAGAATTCGTTCTCCGAGGCAATCCGTCCGCGCTGTGAAACGATATCGCCCGTGGTCAGGAACAGGTCCGACATGGCAATCGCCTCGTCGAGCGAGCCGCCGGGGTTCTGCCTGAGATCAAGCACCACTCCGGTCAGCTTCTTGCCGTTCTGCTTGGTCATCTCGGCCATCGCCGTGTTGACGTAATTGCCGACATCGCGGCTGAATTCATTGACGGTGATGACACCAACGCCGTCGGTAAGCTTGAAGGTCACCGGCTCAAGCGTGATCACCCCGCGAGTCACGGTGAGATCAAAAGCATCATCGCGGCCCGAACGGAACACCGTCAGCCGGATCTTGCTGCCGGCCTCACCGCGCATTTTGGCCACCGCTTCATCAAGCGGCAGGCCATAGATCAGCTTGCCATCAAGATGCGTGATGTAATCGCCCGCCTTGACCCCGGCTGCTGCGGCGGGACTGCCGCGCATCGGGGCGACGACCTTGACCGTATCCTGATCCATCACCACCGACAGCCCAAGCCCAGAATAAGAGCCGTCGATCATCGTATCGAGCCGGGTCAGACTGGAGCCTTCGAGATATTCCGAATGCGGATCAAGGCTGGCGAGCATGCCATCGATCGCGCCCTTGATCAGCTTGTCATCGTCGGTGGCATCGACATAGTTGGCCTTGACCAGCTGGTAGATGGTGTAAAGCTTGCCGAATTCAGGCCCGGCCCGGCCATCGACCGCAGCAAGCCCCGCCGTCGTGGCTGGCAACAAGGTCACGGCACCTGCCAGCAGAGCCATACGCGTGATGGAAGTGAGCTTCTTTGACATCAGGATCGTCCCGCTAATTTCATGTCGATTCTATATGCTGGCGAAGCTTAACGCCAGATGGCGTCTGCCAGCAGCATTTGCAGGTCGATGAACCGGCCTCACAACTTGGCAAAATCGAGCGGATTGACCGGCTGGCCATCGCGGCGCAGCTCAAGACTTACCACCGGACGACCCGGTCCGGCCAGCCCGAGCGGCGATCCGGCGACCAGTTGTTCGCCGACGCGCACGTCAATCTGGGCCAGCCCGGTGACCAGGCTGGTCCAGCCATTGCCGTGATCGATGATAACGATCGCGCCATAACCGCGATAGGGTCCGGCAAAGGCCACGCGGCCAAGGGCCGGAGCAACCGCCTGAGCCCCGCCACGTGCTGACAGGGCTATTCCGCGTGATATCGGCCCGCCAGTATTCACCGCACCAAAGCCCGCAACCAGCTTGCCCTGTACTGGCATCAGGAAGGCCGGTGCCTGTTTCTGTGTGGTGGACGGTGAAGGCTGAGGCACAGCCGACACTTGCGACAATTGCGGATTGGCAGGCCGCATTACCGGCCCGGGAAGCTGGGCCAGCTGATCGCGCAGCGCCCCGGCGCGGCCCAGATCCTCGGTCAGCGAATCCAGATCGCGCGCCTGTTCGGCCAGTGCCAGTGCGCGCTCGGCCTCGCGATCAGCCGTGCCGCTGGCCGAACGCAGCGCCAGCCGCTGGCGGGTTTCGAGCGCGGTCAGCACTTCGCGCCGACGGTTCAGTTCAGTCTGTTCGCGGCTCAATGAGGCGACCGCTGTCTGCGCCTTGTCACGCAGCGCCTTGCCGCGATTGATCTCGACGCGCAGCGCAGCGGTGCGGCGCTGGACCTGCGGCAACATGGTATCGAGCATGGCGCGCATGTGCATGGTGTCTTGCAGCGAGCCGGGGCGCAGCAGGGTGAGCAGCAGGGGACGGCGCGAGAGCCGCTGCAATGCCGCCGTCAGCCGCACCACCGGCTGCTGACGCTGGGCCAGCGTGGCGCGCAATGCCTCACGCTGCTGGTCGATGATCCGCATATCGGCCTGCCGTGCGCCGATCTGGGCCTGGGCTTCCTGAATGCGCGCGGCGGCGGCGGCGGCTTCCTGTTCCGTGCGATCAGCGGCAGCCCCGGCATCTGCGGCTATGCGTTCAAGCTGTTCTGCGCGGAGCCGCGCCGTCTGTCCTTCGCGCTGCGCCTCGATCAGTGCCTGCCGCGCTTCGCTTTCGCTGTCATAGTTCGCCGTCTGCTGCGCCGGAGCGGCAACCGTCAGGATCGCGGCCAGAGTGAGAACCAGGGCTAAGGCAGCAAAGGGGCGCATCGTGCGCTTATCCCGAACGATGGTAGGGATGGCCAGCGATAATGCTGGTAGCCCGCCACAATTGCTCGGCGAGCATGGCGCGGGCGAGCATGTGCGGCCAGGTCATCGCGCCAAAGGCGATGAGCAGATCAGCTTTCCCGCGCGACGCATCACCGTGGCCATCGGCGGCACCGATCAGGAAACGCGTCTCACGCACGCCATCGTCACGCCAACGGCTGAGGATCGCGGCGAATTCCTCGGAGCTCAGCTGGCGGCCGCGTTCATCAAGCACAACATCGCGCGACGGGGTCAGCGGCGCTGGAATCGTACCGCCGACATCGGGCAATTCGGTGATTTTCAGCGGCCAGGTGATGCGCTTGGCATAGCGATCAACCAGCTCTGCCTCAGGCGAACGGGCAATCTTGCCGCGCGCGATGACGTGGAGCTTCACGCGGCCCCGGAAGGACCATCACCGAAGGCCCACATCCGTTCAAGGTTGTAGAAGCTGCGCACTTCGGGGCGGAACAGGTGAATCACCACATCGCCGGCATCGACCAGCACCCAATCGGCGGCGGGCAGGCCTTCGATTCGGCTGTGGCCAAAGCCGGCATGCTTGATCCGCTCGGTCAGCTTCTGCGCCATGGCAGTGACCTGACGGGTTGACCGGCCCGAGGCGATCACCATGAAATCGGCGATTGCCGACTTGCCTTCCAGCGGGATGGAAATGATCTCTTGCGCCTGATCATCGTCAAGCGACTGGAGCACCAGCGCATGGAGTGAGCCCGGCTCGGCTTGCGGGAGCGGGGTGGGAGTGCCGGACGGACCCGGCTCTGGAAGCGATTGGTTCATTTAGGAAAAATCGGCTCCTTGGCCGTGAGAATTGATTCTGTTTCAGGGATGAGGCGGTGCGTGACATCGTCACGCAGGGAGCGGGTTGGCTGGCGGCTGGCCCATAGCGGATCGGCACGGCGAAGGGCTGTGGCCGAGCGGGGATCAGGGTCAAATCTCAGAATCACCAGCGCGGGTTCGCTCCAATTGTTCCGGTTCCGCAGTGTGGCAGCAGACCGCCGGTATCGGCCCAGCCATGCCATCGCGGGGCTCGCGGCAGCAGCGCCATCATAGCCCGGACGCGCGATAACAGCAATCGGCACGAGGCGCGCGATCCTGCGCCAGTCGCGCCAGTGGTGAAACTGGGCCAGATTATCCGCCCCCATCAGCCAGACAAAGCGCCGTTTCGGCCAGCGCCGGATCATCGCGGCAAGGGTATCGACTGTATAACGCGTGGCAAATTCGCGCTCCATCGCGCTCACTTTGATCGGCGCGCGGCGCGCCTGTTTGCGCGCGGCGGCATATCGGGCGGGCAGCGGTGCCATGCTGGCTTTGGGCTTGAGCGGATTGCCGGGAGAGACCAGCCACCACACCTCGTCCAGCCCCAGTGCTGCCGCCGCGAACAGCGAGATCCGGCGATGTCCGCCATGCGCCGGGTTAAAGCTGCCACCAAGGATGCCGGTCACGGTCATGGGTGACTTATCAGGGCCGCACCTGCCCGCTGCCGCGCACTTGCCACTTGTATGTCGTCAGCCCTTCAAG
Organism: Novosphingobium sp.; assembly: GCA_031429135.1. Classification (GTDB taxonomy): domain Bacteria; phylum Pseudomonadota; class Alphaproteobacteria; order Sphingomonadales; family Sphingomonadaceae; genus Novosphingobium. Next base: position 9,192 of record JANOYZ010000354.1, read on the forward strand.
CGCGACGGGACCGCGGGCGTGGAGCCGTCCGGTGGCAATGCCGATTTCCGCGCCGAGGCCAAATTCACCGCCATCGGCAAACTGGCTTGAGGCATTGACCATGACGATGGCCGAATCGACCTCGCCCAGAAAACGCTCGGCAATTACGGCATCGCCGGTAACAATCGCGTCGGTATGGTGCGAGGAATGCTGCGCGATATGGGCCAGTGCCGCATCCAGCCCATCGACCACCGCGACCGAAAGGATCGCATCGAGATATTCGCAGTCCCAGTCATCGGCGCTGGCGGGCAGAATTCGCGGATCGAGCGCGCAGGCGCGGGCATCGCCGCGCAGCTCGCAGCCCGATTCCAGCAGCGTCGCCGCTACTGCCTGAGCGCCGGGAAACTGCGCATCGATCAGCAGCGTTTCCATTGATCCGCAGATCCCGGTGCGGCGCATCTTGGCGTTGAGCGCGATGGCGCAGGCCATGGCTGGTTCGGCAGCGGCATGGATAAAGGTGTGGCAGATGCCATCAAGGTGGGCGAGCACCGGCACCCGGGCATCGGCCTGAACCCGCGCCACCAGGCTCTTGCCGCCGCGCGGGACGATCATGTCGATCAGGCCTGCTGCTGTCAGCATGGCACCAACCGCGGCGCGGTCCTGCGTCGGGACAAGCTGCACCGCATCGTCCGGTGCACCGGCACTGCAAAGCCCCTTCACCAGCGCGGCATGGATGGCGCGATTGGAATGGACCGCTTCGCTACCCCCGCGCAGCAACACGGCATTGCCCGAACGCAGGCACAGCGCGGCGGCATCGGCGGTCACGTTGGGACGGCTTTCATAGATGATGCCGATCAGGCCGATCGGCACACGCACCCGGCTGAGCATCAGCCCATTGGGCCGCTCGCTGCGATCTATCACCTGGCCGACAGGATCGGGTAAGGCCGCGACCTGCTCCAGCGCATCGGCGATTCCGGCGAGACGGGCAGGATCCAGCATCAGACGGTCCAGCATGGCACCACTGAGGCCATTAGCCGCGCCAGCCGCAACATCCAGACCATTGGCGGCGAGCACCGAGGCTGCGCCTGCCCGCAGCGCAGCGGCTGCCGAGCGCAAGGCCGCAGCTTTCGCCGCATCATCCATCAGCGCCAGTTCGCGCTGCGCAATGCGACCAGCGCGGGCCATCCGCTCGACCAGTGCCTCGGGTGTTTCGCCGGGGGCGATGGGTAAAGGTGATGCTGTCATGGTGCCGCGCGCCTAGCAGCATAAGTAGCGATTGTCAGCCTTGGAAGGAACATGCCCCAAGGCTGGCGGCGACTATGGCCGCGATCAGGAAATTAAGGGAGTTGGTGAATCGCCAGGGTAACAATCCATTCATCCTAAGAGTCTTTCGACTCGCCGCGAGTCAGGCAGACTCGATTCGCCATCGGTCTCCACTGCTGCTAACCGCGCATCAGCAATCGGGAATAGGGTTGGGGTCGTCTTGCAGAGAGTCGCTGGAAGGGCGTTTTCACAACGCCTGCGAAGCTATTTCCCTGACCGTGAGTTTTTCATGCGGTCGCAGGGACAGGTTCGTTTCATCAAGATTTCGACACGCCTGCAGGTGATTGCCGCCGCGATCGCCGCTGCGCTGCTGATTGCCTGGCTGGTGACCATGGCGGTGATGACCGTCACCTCCTATATTTCAACCCGCGATCGCGCCTCGCTGCTTGCCCGTGAAGCCAAGATCACCAGCGCCGAGAGCCGCGTTTCAGCATACCGTGATGACATCAAGGGCGTCGCCAGTGATCTTGATAAGCGTCAGGAATTCCTTGAAAAAATGATGAATTCGCTGCCGCAGGATATGAAGGCCGGCGAAACCGTTTCCGATTCGAGCAGCGAAGCAACGAAGACTGTCGACAAAGTCAGCCTTGCCGTTCCCGAAGCTGCGCAACTGGCCCGGATCGAAGCGCGCCAGCTGGCTTTTGTCGAAGGACTCACCCGGCTGGCTGACCGCCGCGCCGCTTCAGCCGAAGCCGCTATCCGCAAACTGGGGCTTAGCCCCGATACCATGCTGGCTTCGCTTGATGACCATGCGGCGATGGGTGGTCCGTTTCTGGGACTTGCCACCTCGTCCGATGGCTCGCTTGACCCGCGCTTCCGGCGCCTTGGCGTCAGCCTGGCGCGGATGGAAGCCTTGCAGCGCGGATTGAGCGGTATCCCCAACGTGCTGCCCGCCAGCCTCGAATTCATCTCATCGGGATTTGGCTATCGCGCCGATCCGTTCACCGGCGCGGGCGCGTTCCATGCCGGGCTCGATTTCAAAGGCCCGATCGGGGCTCCCATCTATTCCGCCGCGCGCGGGCGAGTAAGCTTTGTCGGCCAGCATCAGGGCTATGGCAATTGTGTTGAGGTCGATCATGGCAATGGCATGATTACCCGCTATGCCCACATGTCTGCGTTCCGCACCCGGCTGGGCAAGGAAGTTCTGGCGGGTGAGGAAATCGGCGCGATCGGCAGCACCGGCCGCTCAACCGGGCCGCATCTGCATTTTGAAGTCCGGATCCACGATCAGCCGGTCAACCCGCGCCCATTTCTGGAGGCAGCCCCCAATGTTCTCGAAGAAACCCGAGCCCGTAACGCGGCCCTCAGGAAGTAAAGCTATGGCTGGAACAACCTTCTCGGTGCTCGGCGGGGACATCACCATCAAGGGCAATCTGACCGCCAAGGCTGATTTGCATGTCGATGGCCGGATCGAGGGGGACCTCACCTGCACCAGCCTGGTCCAGGGCGAGAGCAGCGAGATCGTCGGTGCTGTCGTGGCCGATACCGCCCGGCTGGCCGGGCGTGTCAGGGGATCGATCAGCGCCAGCCAGCTGGTGATCCTCAAAAGCGCCCGGATCGAAGGCGATGTTTTCTATGACGCCGTCACCATCGAGCAGGGCGCGCAAGTCGAAGGCAAGTTCGCCCACCGTGAACCCGAGACGAAACTGGCGCTGGCAGGCGGCACCCAAGTGGTTTGATGCTTTGGTGCCTGCCGGCCGCGTCAACATACCGGTTCGGCGGGCAAGATCACGACTGCCGGCTTGTGTTTAGTCCCGGCATTTGATGGGTTGGATTGAGGGTAAATCTGTCTGGCTCGATTGTCCACATTTTGCAGATGTATTCGAAGGGCGTGAGGCCTTTGAGGGTCTTCAGCCTCCGCCCATAATTGTAGGCGTCGATGAAGTCGTGGAGATGCGCAGCCAGCTGGGCATGGCTGTCATGGTGGTACCGTTTGACGGCGGCCGCCGGGCCGTCTGCGTACGCGGCGGAAAAGTGAGGCCGCCTGAAGGGCGTGAAGTCTCACTTTTCCGAGGTTACAGGCTATGGGATACAGCAAGGGTTGTCACACGACTTTTCATCATCGCATCATCTCGTCTGGGCACCGGAGTACCGGTACAAAGTGCTGCATGGCGAGGTCCGCCTCAGAGTGCGCGAGATCATCCGGCAGCTGTGCTCTGAAATGGGCGTGACGATCATCAACGGCGCGCTGCCGCGCGATCACGTCCATATGTTCGTCGAGATACCGCCGCATGTCCCGGTCAGCGACTTCGTGCGCCGGGCCATGCGGCGCTCGTCGCGCAAGATCCAGCAGGAGTTCGAGCATATCCGCAAGGACGGCTTCAGCCCCTCCACATGATCCTACCGGCGTCAGCCGGCTAGTCATTCAGAGCCTCTCAGCCTCGGCAACCGAATCGCTGGCGCGCAGTGCGCTGATGATCCGTGCAAGGTGGGCAAGATTGGTCACCTCAAGGTCCACCTCGTAGGTACCAAATAGCTCATCCCGGCTGGTCATTTCGAGGTGGACGATATTCGCCCGGTTGCCCGCGAAAGTGCCAGCCATTTCAGCCAGGGTGCCAGGCCGGTTATGCAGCACCGCCTGGATACGGCCGACAGCACCGGTGGTGCGCTCGCCCCATGACAGATCAAGCCAGTCGGCATCGACACCGTCGGCCAGGGTCAGGCAGTCTATCGAATGCACCTCGACCCCTTCGCCCTTGCGCTTGAGGCCGACGATGCGATCTCCCGGCACCGGGTGACAGCATTTACCCAGCTGAAACCCCATGCCAGCTGTCAGCCCGCGGATCGAAATGGCGCGCTCTTGCCGTGGCCAGTCATCGGGATCGGGAAGATCCTTGGTACTGCCGGGAACCAGAGCCTCGAGCACCTGCCGATCATCGATCTTGGCGGTGCCGATGGCGACCATCAGCGCCTCTTCGTCTTCCAGTTTAAGCCGCTTGACCGCGTCTTTCACCGCTTTTTTCCCGATCTTTCCGGGCAGGCGGCTGGCGATTTCCTCGAACAGTTTGATGCCGATGGCGGCGGTTTCCTCGCGCTCCTTGGCCCGCACCGCACGGCGGATTGCAGCGCGCGCCTTGCCGGTGACGACGAAGCTCAGCCAGGCGAGCTGCGGAGAGGAGCGTTTTGATTTGATGATCTCGACAACGTCGCCGTTATTCAGCTGGGTGCGGAGCGGCATGTGGCGACCGTTGATCTTGGCCCCGACCGCCATGGAGCCCAGATCGGTATGGACATCATAGGCAAGGTCGATCGAGGTCGCGCCTTTGGGCAGGGGATGCAGCGCGCCTTTGGGAGTCAATGCGAAGATGCGGTCCTGAGAGATCGCCAGCTTGGTATGTTCGAGCAGCTCTTCGGCATCATGGCTGGCATCGACAATCTCGATCAGATCACGCAGCCAGCCGACCTGACCGTCGGGCTGCACACCCCCCTGCTTGTAAGCCCAATGCGCGGCGAGGCCGAATTCATTGAGGCGGTGCATATCCTTGTTGCGGATCTGCACTTCCATACGCATCGAATTTTCATAGATCAGCGCAGAATGCAGGCTGCGATAGCCATTGCCCTTGGGGGTTGAGATATAGTCTTTGAAGCGTCCAGGGATCATCTGCCAGGTCTGATGAAGCACACCAAGCGCGCGATAACAGTCATCCGTGCTTTCGGCGAGCACCCGGAAGGCCATGATATCGGTGATCTGCTCGAAGGAGACGTGCCGCTCGGCCATCTTTTTCCAGATCGAATAGGGGTGCTTTTCGCGGCCTGAGACCTCAACCTTGAGCCCCGCCTCGGCCAGTGCCTGCTTGATGGAAAGCGCGATGGCATCAACCTGCCCGCCCTCCTGATTGCGGATCTGCGCCAGACGACCGGTGATCAGGCCGTAAGCCTCGGGCTCAAGCTGTTCGAAGGCGAGCAACTGCATTTCGCGCATATATTCATACATGCCCACACGCTCTGCCAGCGGAGCATAGATATCCATGGTTTCGCGGCTGATTCGGAGACGCTTTTCCTCGCTGCGGATGAAATGCAGCGTTCGCATATTGTGCAGCCGGTCCGCCAGTTTGACCAGCAGCACGCGCAGATCATCGCTCATCGCGAGAAAGAATTTGCGCAGGTTTTCCGCCGCGCGTTCATTCTCGGTCATGGCCTCGATCTTCGAGAGCTTGGTGACACCATCGACCAGCCGGGCGATTTCAGGACCGAAAAGCTTTTCCACCTCCTCGATGGTGGCCAGCGTATCCTCCACGGTATCGTGGAGCAGCGCGGTGATGATAGTTTCCTGATCGAGCTTGAGCTCGGTCATAAGACCCGCAACCTCGACCGGGTGCGAGAAATAGGGATCACCACTCGCGCGTTTCTGCGTGCCGTGCTTCTGCACCGTATAGACATAGGCACGGTTGAGCATCGCCTCATCGGCGTCGGGATCATACGCCTTTACGCGTTCTACAAGTTCATACTGACGAAGCATTGCTCCCTAAATGGGCGGAAGCAGCGCGAAAGGGCAAGGGGCAAGGTTACAAATCGTTCCGCGCAGCGTGTCGAGGCGGAGTTACCCGCTCACTTGCCCGCGATTTTCACCAGAATGTTGCGCGCGCGCGCGATCACCAGCACCATGGCAATCACGCCAACGATCAACAGCGCCCATTGCATCGGATCGCCGTTTTTCAGGCTCATCGTCATGCCTTGCCGGCCCATGGCACCCAGCGCGACATAGCTGGCCATGGCCGGCAGCGATGCCAGCGTACCGAGCAGGTAGTCGCGCTGGCTGATAGAGGTCAGGCCCAGCCCATAGCTGGTCAGCGCGAAAGGCATCACCGGCGAAATTCGCAGCAGGAAGACAAAGTGCCAGCCCTCTCCCTCCAGTGCCTCATCAAACTTGCTTGAAGAAGGCGAGCGGGTGAGCAGCCGCTCAATCCACGGACGCAGCAGTGATCGGCTCAGTAAAAAGGCGATCCAGCCACCGAGCAATGTGCAGACGCCCGAAATCGCCAGCCCCCAGACCAGCCCGTAAGCCGCGCCTGCCATCACCGCCATGGCCGAGGCAGGCAGGATGCCGCAGGCTGCGATCAGCACTTGCCCCGCGCCGAAGACCAGCCAGTGGCTGGCGGCAAGCTCATTGACCTGCGGCAACATGCGCATCAATGCCACACGCGTGGCGGGCATATAGGCGGCCAGTGTTGCCCCCACTACGCCCAGGGCAACGATGGCTCCGCCGATCAATGTCGCGGGCTTGGCCTGCCGCACCCTGCGGATCACTGCTCCGCGCCCCGCCGGTCAGCAAAAAAGATCGCAGGCCTGGCCAGACCCATTTTTGCCAGCCGGAAGCTCAGTGAAGTGCCCAGCACGCCCAGCCCATAGATCACGCTGCGCTTGAAATTGATGCTTGATGCCTGTTCGAAATACTTTGTCGGGCAGGAAATTTCACCGATCCGAAAACCAAACCATGCTGTTTGCGCCAGCATCTGGTTATCGAAGACGAAATCGTCCGAACAGGCATCGAGCGGCAAGGTTTCCAGCACCTCGCGGCTGAACACGCGGTAGCCGCTGTGATATTCTGAAACCTTCTGGCCCATCAGCACATTCTGCGCGAGGGTAAGGCAGCGATTGGCGAAATATTTGTAAAGTGGCATACCGCCGGCCAGCGCGCCCTTGCCCAGAATGCGTGAGGCCAGCACTACATCATACTGATCGGACGAGATCATGCTGGCCATCGCGGTTACCAGTCTCGGGGTATACTGATAATCGGGGTGAAGCATGACGACGATGTCCGCGCCGCGCTCAAGTGCCGCCGCATAGCAGGTCTTCTGGTTGCCGCCGTAGCCGCGGTTCTGGTCATGGACCAGTGTGTGGATGCCCAGGAACCGCGAAATCTCGCTGGTGTCATCGCGGCTGCAATCATCGGTGAGGATAACGTCATCCACCACATCATGCGGAATTTCATCATAGGTCTGTTTCAGGGTCAGCGCCGCATTGTAGGCGGGAAGCACAACCGCCACCTTGCGTCCGTTTATCATGGCAGTTTACGCATCCCTCATGACGCATTCTTGATCAGGGCAACTCCTTAAAGCGGCAAGCACCTAGGTCAACAGCCATTTACCTTGGCCACATGTCATGACATAGGCACATCCAGATCGGCAAAGGGGCGCGTAGACAGGTGAAATCGGTGAGAACCAGGCGGCTTGTTCCTGCGATCACGGCGGCAATCTTGTTTGGCATCATGGTCATGCTTTACGCCAATGGCCACCATGACCTTTACATGCAGATCATCAGGCTACTGGGCCTTGATCCATGGAAATACCCTTTCCTTGACACCGACACCGTGCTTTCTGCGGTGCGGTGCCTGCGGGACGGGGTTGATGCCTATGTCGCCAATCCCTGCGATCCCGGTCATCGGGTGTACAGCTACTCGCCCTTGTGGATGCTATTGACCCAGTTGCCAGTTACACTGGCCTGGCTGACCCCGATTGGCATGATCGTCGGGATCGCCTTCCTGCTTTCGTTGCTGCTGCTGCCGGTTGGCCGTGATCGCTATGCCACCATGCTGATCACGCTTGGCGCGATTTCAAGCACGGCGGTCTATGCGGTGGAGCGGGGAAACAATGATCTGGTCATTTTCGTGCTGGCCGCCGCTGCCGCAACCCTGCTGTCCCGGTCTGCCAGAGCAAGGCTGGCGGGCTATAGTCTGATTGTGCTGGCCGGACTGCTCAAATACTTCCCGATGCTGGCAATGGCCACCGCTCTGCGTGAACGAACCGGCAGGTTTTTCGTGGTGACCGCAGCATCGATTGCGGTGACGGTGCTGTTTTCCGTGCTGATCTGGCATGATCTGTCGCGCGCGCTCGCCAGCATTCCCGCCGGGCCTTTTTTTGGCGATATGTTTGGCGCGATCACACTGGGCGGCGGACTGACCCAACTGCTTGATCTTCCAACATGGGTGGTGCCTGTAGCGCGGCTTTCCCTGACGCTTGCAGCACTGATCATCGGCATCAGACTGGGCCTGCGCAAGGATACGCGTGAGGCGCTGGCCCGGCTGAACGAGAGTGAGCGGAACTTCCTGCTGGTTGGAGCGCTGCTGATTTGCGGCTGCTTCTTCACCGCGCAGAATATCGGCTATCGCGGGATACATCTTTTGCTGATGCTGCCGGCCTTCACCGTACTTTGCGCCGCACCCGTGGCTCAGCGTTTGCAAAGACTTGTTCTGGTGGTGCTGATCCTGTTGTGGATTGATTTCCTGCGTAATCTCCTCATGGGTTTCACCTTTCACACCTTTGATCCCATGGTGCCCAACGGCATGATGATCG
>JANOYZ010000355.1:0-5865 GCA_031429135.1 Novosphingobium sp.
CGCGGCTGGGGCACCTCGATCATCATCGGTGTGGCCGAAGCAGGCAAGGAAATCAGCACCCGCCCGTTCCAGCTGGTGACAGGCCGCAACTGGCGGGGCACTGCATTTGGCGGTGCCAAGGGCCGCACCGATGTGCCGAAGATCGTTGACATGTACATGTCCGGCAAGATCGAGATCGATCCGATGATCACCCACGTCATGGGGCTGGAAGAGATCAACGCAGCTTTTGACCTGATGCATGCGGGCAAGTCGATCCGGTCGGTCGTGGTGTTCTGATGGAGCAGGTCAGCGCCAATAAAAGTCACGGCGGCGTGCAAGGCGTTTATACCCACCTGTCTAACACAACCGGGACACCGATGACCTTCTCGGTGTTCGTGCCCGATCATGCCGAAGGCGCGAAGCTGCCGGTGCTGTGGTTCCTTTCGGGGCTGACCTGCAGCCATGCCAATGTCACCGAAAAGGGCGAATACCGCGAAGCCTGCGCCGAGGCGGGGATCATCTTCATCGCACCCGACACCAGCCCGCGTGGTGATGAGGTGCCGGACGATGATGGCTATGATTTTGGCAAGGGCGCGGGGTTTTATGTCGATGCCACGCAGGAGCCGTGGTCAGCAAACTATCGCATGCGCTCCTATATCGAGAACGAACTGTCCGCGCTGATCGCCGCTAATTTCCCTGCCGACATGGACCGGCAGGGGATCACCGGGCACAGCATGGGCGGCCACGGCGCACTGACGATTGGCTTGCGAAATCCCGCGCGCTTTCGCTCGGTGAGTGCCTTTGCGCCGATCGCCAGCCCATTGAACTGCCCCTGGGGTGACAAGGCTCTGACTGGCTATATCGGCGCGGATCGTGCGGACTGGCGTGAATATGACGCCTGCGCACTGATCGAGGACGGCGCACGGCTGACCGACCTGCTGGTGGATCAGGGCGAGGCGGATACCTTCCTTGGCGAACAGCTAAAGACCGCCTTGCTCGTCGGTGCCTGCAAGAACGCGGGCATCCCGGCGACAATCCGCATGCAACCGGGATACGATCACTCCTATTACTTCATCTCAAGCTTCATGGCGGAACATGTCCGCTGGCATGGGGAGCGATTGAACGCGTGACCCGTCAAGAGCGCCTTGGCCAGATCATCACGGAGCATTCGGGCCGCGAGGGACCGCTGTTGCCGATCCTGCATGATGTGCAAGCCCTGTTCGGCTGCATCGATGCGGCAGCAGAAGCGCAGATTGCCCAAGTGCTGAACCTCAGCCGCGCCGAAGTGCATGGTGTGGTCTCATTCTACCATGATTTCACTGCTGAGGCCGATCCGCGTGCCGTGGTGCAGATCTGCCGCGCCGAGGCCTGCAAGGCGCGCGGGGTAGAGGCGCTGATCGGTGCGGCTGAGGCGGCAGCGGGTACGCGCGTGCGGCTCTCCACCGTCTATTGTCTCGGGCTATGCTCTGTTGGTCCCAATGCCCGAATGGGGAGTGATCTCCACGCTCGGCTGGATGAGGCCGCGCTGGTCAGGCTGGTGCAAACGGCATGACAATTGTGCGCGTCTCTGACGACGCATTGGCGCTGGCCTGCGGGGCTGATGCCGTGGCGGCAGAGTTTGCGGCGGCAGGCTGCACGGTCGATCGCGTGTCAAGCTGGGGGATGCATTGGCTCGAGCCATTGGTGGAGATCGAGGAGCTGGGGTTCGGGCCAGTGACACCTGCTGATGTCGCGGCCATTCTTGAGGGCAGCAGCGCCAAATTCATCGGCAAGATCGCTGACCACCCCTTCATCGCCCGCCAGCAGCAGCTGACTTTTGCCCGTGCCGGACGTACTCGCCCGCTCAGCCTTGAAGATTACGCGGTCACCGGTGGCTGGGCCGGGCTGACCCGCGCCCGCTCGCTCATGCCCGAGGCTGTCATCACCGAAGTCACGCAATCGGGCTTGCGCGGGCGCGGCGGCGCGGGGTTTCCGGCGGGGATCAAGTGGCGGACCGTCGCTGGCACCGCAGGTGCCCGCAAATATGTGGTCTGCAACGCCGATGAGGGTGACTCTGGCACTTTTGCTGATCGCATGCTGATGGAAGGCGATCCCTTCCAGCTGATCGAAGGCATGGCGATTGCGGCGTACGCGGTGGGGGCAGCGCAGGGCTATATCTATGTCCGCAGCGAATATCCCCATGCCATCGCCAAGCTCAATACGGCGATTGCGCTGGCGGCAGGCATCATCGCGCCGTTCCGGATCGAGCTCCGCGTCGGCGCCGGTGCCTATGTCTGCGGCGAGGAGACTTCCTTGCTCAATTCGATTGAAGGCAAGCGCGGCGAAGTGCGCGCCAAACCGCCCTTGCCCGCGCATATCGGACTGTTCGGCTGCCCGACGGTGGTGGGCAATGTCCTCACTCTGGCCGCTATCCCGCATATCCTGATCGAAGGCGGGGCGGCGCTCTATGATAGCCACGGCATAGCCCGCTCCAAAGGCACCATGCCGATCCAGCTGGCGGGTAATATCAAGCATGGCGGGCTGTTCGAGACGGCCTTCGGCATCACCCTGAACGCGCTGATTTACGATATCGGCGGCGGCACCGCTTCGGGTCGTCCGGTCAAGGCGGTGCAGGTTGGCGGTCCGCTGGGGGCTTACATCCATCCTGACCGGTTCGATCTGGCTTTTTGTTATGAAGCCTATGCCGGGGTCGATGCACTGATTGGTCATGGCGGCGTGGTGGTTTTCGACGACACGGCGGACATGGGCGCGATGGCGCGTTTCGCCATGGAGTTCTGTGCAGCGGAATCCTGCGGCAAATGCACGCCATGCCGCATCGGTTCGACGCGCGGGGTCGAACTGATCGACCGCATCCGTGCTCCGCAAACGGCTGCTGACAGCGTTGCCGCCCTCCCCCAGATGCACAATGCCGCCAAGTCTGCCCGCAGCCGCGCTGAGGATATCGAGCTGCTCGCCGATCTTTGCGAGACGATGAAAGACGCCTCGCTCTGCGCGCTGGGCGGGTTCACCCCCTATCCGGTGATGAGCGCGCTGAAGCTATGGCCAGAAGATTTCGGGGATATGCCATGAGCGGTTCGGTGGTCATCACCGCGCTTCGCTCTGGCTACACCGGGAGTACCGAGCAGATTGAGCGGGCGATCCCGGTTGAAACCCCGGTGGCCATTGAAATCAACGGCATATCCTTTGCCGTAATGATGGCGACGCCATTGGATATCGAAGACTTTGTCACCGGCTTCCTGCTCGCCGAAGGGCTGGCCGATGTGGGTGAGATCGGGGCTATCGCGGTGCATGAAATGGGCGATGCCGAATGGGGGCGCGGCCTGGTTGTCCGGGTCAGCCTGCCAGCGCACCGGCTGGAACCGATCATGGAGCGCGCGCGAAGGCGGCTGGGCGATAGCTCCTGCGGCATCTGCGGGATTGAGTCTGTCGAGGCAGCTCTGCGACCCCTGCCCCGGCTGGAACGCCGCACCACGGCCACGCCCGCCGCGATCCAGCGGGCGCTGGCAGGGCTGGCCGATCAGCAGCCGCTGGGTGCGATGACCTCCGCCACCCACGCTGCCGCCTTCAGCAATGAACAAGGCGCAATCCTGCTGGTGCGCGAAGATGTCGGCCGCCACAATGCGCTCGACAAGCTGATCGGCGCACTGGCGCGAGTGGGCAAAAACGCCAGCGCGGGCTTTATCGTGGTGACCTCGCGCTGTTCATACGAGCTGGTCGAAAAGGCGGTGCGCGCGCGTTGTCCGCTGCTGGTGGCGATATCGGCACCGAGCGATCTGGCAGTGCGCCGCGCGCAAGCAGCTGGCCTGACATTGGCGGTGCTGGCGCGCGATGATACCATGCTATGGATTGAGCCTAACGAAGTGGACGCCGCCGATGGGCTATGAACCGCAGGCCGATTTCGGCACACCCGAAGTACTCTCGGAGACATCCGTCACCCTGACCATTGATGGACGCGCAGTTACCGTGCCGCTTGGCACCAGCGTGATGCGCGCAGCGGCGGAATGCGGCGGCTCGATCCCCAAGCTCTGCGCCAGTGACAACATCGCCGCTTTCGGTTCCTGCCGCCTGTGCCTGATCGAGGTGGAAGGCATGCGCGGAACGCCCGCCTCCTGCACCACGCCGGCGGCAGAAGGCATGGTGGTCCACACCCAGACGCCGCGCCTGCAAAAGCTGCGCAAAGGGGTGATGGAACTGTATATTTCCGATCACCCGCTCGATTGCCTGACCTGCTCGGCCAATAACGATTGCGAGCTGCAGGATCAGGCCGCCGCCGTGGGCTTGCGCGATGTGCGCTATGGCTATGAAGGCGCAAACCACCTTGGTCTCGCCGCCGATACCTCAAACCCCTACTTCGATTTTGACCCGAGCAAATGTATCGCCTGCTCGCGCTGTGTGCGGGCCTGTGATGAGGTTCAGGGGACTTTCGCCCTGACCATCGCGGGCATGGGCTTTGCGAGCCAGGTCAGCGCCGGACAGGCAGGCGACGATTTCCTCTCCTCCGAATGCGTTTCCTGCGGCGCCTGCGTTCAAGCCTGCCCGACCGCTACCTTGCAGGAGAAGGCGGTAAAGAAAATTGGCAAACCCGAACGCTCGGTGATCACCACTTGCGCCTATTGCGGGGTCGGCTGCACCTTCCGCGCCGAGATGCGGGGGGAGCAACTGGTGCGGATGGTGCCGTGGAAGGACGGCAAGGCCAATCACGGCCATTCCTGCGTCAAAGGCCGCTTTGCCTGGGGTTATGCCAATCATCAGGACCGCATCACCTCACCGATGATCCGCGAGACCATCGAGGAACCGTGGCGCGAAGTTAGCTGGGAAGCGGCGCTGAGCTTTGCCGCCTCCCGGCTCCAGTCGATCAAGGCCGAGTACGGCGCGCGGGCGCTCGGCGGGATAACTTCCAGCCGCTGCACCAATGAGGAGACATTTCTCGTCCAGAAGCTGGTGCGCGCCGGCTTTGGCACCAACAATGTCGATACCTGTGCCCGCGTTTGCCACTCGCCCACCGGCTATGGGCTGAAGACCACTTTTGGCACCAGCGCGGGCACACAGGACTTTGACTCGGTTGAGCAAAGCGATGTCATGCTGGTGATCGGCGCTAACCCGACCGACGCGCATCCGGTCTTCGCATCCCGCATGAAGCGCCGCCTCAGACAGGGCGCAAAACTGATTGTCATCGACCCGCGCCGGATCGATCTGGTGCGCTCACCGCATGTCGAGGCGGCATACCATCTACCCCTCCAGCCCGGCACAAATGTCGCAGTGCTGACCGCGATGGCGCACACGATCGTCACCGAGGGACTGGCCGACGAGGCCTTTATCCGTGCGCGTTGTGATTGGGACGAGTATCAGGACTGGGCCAGCTTTGTGGCAGACGAACGCCACAGCCCCGAGGTTCTCGAAGCTGTTACCCGCGTTCCTGCGGCTGACCTGCGCGCTGCCGCCAGGCTCTATGCCACTGGCGGTAACTCCGCGATCTATTACGGCCTCGGCGTCACCGAGCATTCGCAGGGCAGCTCGACCGTCATGGCTATCGCCAACCTCGCCATGGTCACCGGCAATATCGGACGACCGGGCGTCGGCGTGAACCCTTTGCGCGGCCAGAACAATGTTCAGGGTGCCTGCGACATGGGTTCTTTCCCGCACGAACTCTCAGGCTATCGCCATATTTCGGACAAGGCCACGCGTGCGCTGTTCGAGGCGGACTGGGGGGTGGAACTCGATCCCGAACCCGGCCTGCGCATTCCCAACATGCTCGATGCCGCGCTCGATGGTTCCTTCCGCGCGATCTACATTCAGGGCGAGGATATCCTGCAATCCGATCCCAATACGCACCATGTGGCGGCGGGTCTGAAAGCGATGGACTGCGTCATTGTCCATGACCTGTTC
>JANOYZ010000356.1:0-9839 GCA_031429135.1 Novosphingobium sp.
GCTGGAATGCCCGCTCCTAGCATGATCGGGCAGGTGCGCATTGCGACTCGTCTGCGGCCGGGAGAGTTTCATGATCGATGGTATGTTCGTGCTCGATGCGGTGGCGCATGCCTACAACCATCTGCCCAGCAACTGGGAAGACCCCATGCTGGGTGATGCGATGGTCGAACTGGCCTATGCGCTCGCCGCCGATCCGCCCGACCCCCAATATGCCATGAGCCGCAGGGATTATCTGCGCGACTGGTCGGTTAAAGATACCGCCAATCTGCTGTTTGGCGAAAGCGCTACCGATATTGCCGTTTACCATCCACTGGCGATTTCGTCGTTCAAGGACGGTTATTCGTCGGTCGCCAAGGCGGTCGAGGCGACAACGAAATATCCGTCGCGGTTCATCGGCGCCTATGTCTGTGTCGATCCGCTGAAGGGTGCTGATGCGATCCGGGCGATGGACGAACAGGTCAATCTTTACAAACCGCTTGGCCTCAAGCTTTACCCCACCAGCTGGGATGGCACCGGGCCGGTATCCTGGCGGATGGATGATCCGAAACTGATCTATCCGCTCTATGAGCACGCCGCCAAACTCGGCCTAAAACATGTCGCGGTCCATAAGGCAGTGCCAATCGGGCCATTCGCGGTCGGCGATGCCTACAACCCCAGCGATATCGAAAATGCTGCGACAGACTTTCCAGATATGACGTTCGAGATTGTCCATGGAGGCCTCGCGTTTCTTGAGGAAACGGCATGGCTTTTGGGACGTTTCAGTAACATCTATGTCAACATGGAAATCCAGAACATCATTGTCGAGCGGCGGCCGCGCGTGTTTGCCCAGATATTGCTGGGCCTGTGCAAGATTGGTGGAACCGGCATGCTTGACAGGCTGTTCTGGGGGTCGGGCGGCACGCTCCACCATCCGCAGCCGGGTCTCGAAGCCTTCGCCAAGTTTGAATTCCCCGAAGATATGCTCGAAAACGCCGGGCTGTTCATGCCGATGAAGCAGATCACGCGCGAGAATAAGGCGAACATGCTGAGCGGCACCTTCGCCAAGCTGCACGGCATCGATCTCGAAGCCTGCAAACGCGCGATTGCTGACGATCAGTTTAGCAGGCCTGAAGGGGCGGCATTGCCAGCACCCTATTCCACCATCGCGATGGGAGATCAGCTCACCCATGCCTGACGCCATCTATGATCGGCGCGCCGCAATTTTCGCCGAACTGGACGAGATCAAGGATCCGTGCAGCGTGGCAAGCGGTGTGCCGATGGGCCTGGCGGAACTGGGTTTGATCGATACGATCGACATTTCACCACTTGGTGACGTTGCGATACGCCTTCGTCTGACATCGCCGTTTTGCCACATGATCGGCTTTTTCAAGACCGAGGTTCAGCGGCGGGTAATGGCTTTGCCTGGGATATCCAGCGTGTCGCTCAGCGCCGATAACGGACTCGACTGGTCACCTGACCGGATTTCGGATGCGGCACAAGCTCGCCGAGCGGTCCAACTGCAAAAAATGCAAAACGCACTGACCTGAAGGACCAGATGATGAGTGGAAGATTAGCAGGAAAAGTCGCTGTTGTAACAGGCGCTGGTTCGGGCATGGGCGCGGCGATGGTCAGGCAATTCTGCGCTCAGGGAGCGAAGGTTATCGCTGCCGATGTCTCGGGCAAGCAGGACGCACTGGCTGCGGACCTGGGCGCTACCTGTCATGCCACCCATGCCGATGTCTCCAAGGGCGCCGATGTCCGCTCGATGCTTGATCTTGCCGTGGAACGGTTCGGGCGGCTTGATGTGCTGTGCAACAATGCCGGCATCCAAGGCCAGATTGCACCGACTGCCGAACAGGACGAGGATGCATTCGACGAGGTAATTGCAGTTAATCTGCGCGGTGTTTTTCTTGGTATGAAATATGCGATCCCGCTGATGCTCAAGACTGGCGGCGGATCAATCATCAACACGTCGTCCATGGCCTCGCTGGTCGCATTCACCGGGATGCCTGGATACTGTGCGGCAAAGGGCGGCGTTTCGATGCTGACCAAACTGACTGCCGCTGAATATGCATCGCAAGGAATCCGTGTGAATGCCATTCTGCCCGGTGCCATCGACACTGGCATGACAAAAGCGTTGCCCAAGGAATATCTTGAAGGAGCGGTTGCCGCGACGCTGATGGGCCGCATCGGTACGCCGGATGAAATCGCTCATCTGGCGGTGTTTCTGGCAAGCGATGAATCTTCGTTCATCACCGGTACTTTAACGCCGGTCGATGGCGGCTACACACTTGTATAAGTGATTGTAATAAATAATATTGTTGTCCGATGCCGTCCCGGCCGGGTGCGGGTTAATAGCCGAGGGGGGAGAATAAAAAGTGTCTGACCGTTTACGATTTGGCGCGTTTGTTCCGCCGCATCATCTACCGGTGAACTACAACCCCACTTATGCACTGCAGCGCGATGTCGAGCTGGTCCAGTTGCTCGACACGATCGGTTTCGAAGAGGCCTGGTTCGGTGAACACCATTCGGGCGGGGCTGAACCTATCGGCGATCCGATGATGTTCATCGCGCATGTCGCCGCGCACACCAAATATATCCGGCTCGGCACTGGCGTCGTTTCGCTGCCCTATCACAATCCGCTGTGGGTCGCGGACCGGTTGGCCTTGCTTGACCACCTGACCCGGGGTCGTGTGATGCTTGGTCTGGGGCCCGGCGCTTTGGCAACGGATGCCGCAATGATCGGCATCCATCCGTCCGAACAGCGCGATGCGCTCGAACAGGATGCTGCCGTCCTCATGCATCTGATGACCAGCGAGGAGCCGATCTCGATCGAAACCAAGCGTTACAAGCTGGTCAATGCCAAGCTCCAGCTCGATTTCTACCAGGATCCTCACCCAGAAGTGGCAGCGGCGGCAATCGTCTCGCCATCGGGGCCGCGGCTTGCCGGTTCACACGGGGCAGGGCTGATTTCAATCGGAGCGACCATGCAGGCCGGCATAGACGTGCTGGCGATGCACTGGGATGTTGCCGAAGCGCGGGCGAAAGAATGCGGCAAGACCGTTGACCGCAAGAACTGGCGCTTGGTCGGATTGATGCATCTTGCAGACACCAAGGAGCAGGCGATCAAGGATGTCGCCTATGGGTTGAAGGAGTTCTGTGACTATCTCCAGCACACCACGCCGACGCCGCAACTTGTGCCAGTCGGCAACAGCGTTGAGGAATATATCGAATGGGCGATGTCCACCGGCGCTGCGGTTATCGGCACCTATGACGAGGCTATCGAGCAGATCGAAAAGCTCAAGGTACTTTCGAACGGCGGCTTCGGCTGCTATATGCTGTTCGATCATAACTGGGCACCGTGGGCGGCGAAGAAACATCACTATGAAATCTTCGCCGATTTCGTGATCCCGCATTTCAAACAGACTTTCCGCAGGCTCAAGCAGAGCGAGGATGCCACACGTGCGGTGCGCGATGAACTGGCAGCTCAGCAAGAAGCGGCGATCGGTGCCTTCGCTGAAAAGCACAAGGCACCGTCGGCAGGCTGATTGGCGAAGCCGGCTGGCGGGCTCAGGCCGGTAGCGGCTCGGACAACGTCTGCCCGAAACAGTTCTTGCTGAGCTGGTTTGGGTCCATGAACTCGATCATTTCCATGACCTGCTCGCCGTCGATCCTGAAGGCGAAGGCATAATTACGCTGCTTGTAGTGTCCGAATTTAGCGGGTCCTTCACCGAATCCCAATGCCACCCCGCGATCATTCTCGACGATGATATCGGTGCAGGAAACCACCGGCGGCGCGATGAACCGTTCCGCGAGCAGGCCCATCAGATCCCGCTTGATGTGATCGGGTCCGGTATAGGTTCCAGAGATCGGGGTATCGCCGATGATGATATATTGACCATCTGGCGCGAACATTTCGAAGGCAGCAACGAAGTCTCCAGTGAACATATGGTTCATGTATTTTTCGATGACAGAGCGCGTCGACATGGCGGTGTTTCCTTCGCTTATGGATCAGGTGGGTAAGTTACTCAGCCGACGATTCGGCCTCGGCTTGTTCAATTTCCTCGAGAGACGGCGACGCCAGCGACGTGTCACCTGCCGTCATCCCGCCATCGACCGCAATCACCTGGCCTGTGACATATCCGGCATCATCCGAGAGCAGAAATGCGACAACCGATGCAATATCGTTCGGGGCACCGAACCGCCCCATCGGGGTGCGCTGCAAAATGGCTTCGGCGTAGCGCCGGACCTTGAGCACCCGTTCGGTCATTCCCGTTTCGATATAACCAGGGCTGACTGCATTGACTCTGACACCTTGCGCCGCAAGCTCGACGGCCAACGCGCGCGTCAGCATCGCAACCCCGCCCTTCGAAGCGATGTAGGGGGATAAATCAGGTGCCGCGAAATGTGCCATCACCGATGCCACGTTGACGATAGCGCCGCGTTCGCCGTGCAATTGCCGCACGAACAATTGCGACATCATCATTGTGCCGGTCAGGTTGGTATCGATGACCTTGCGCCAGGCAGACAAATCCAGATCGACCACGGCTGAGCGGTGGGCGCAGCCGGCGCTGTTGACCAGCCCGCTTGCCCGGCGGCCGGCTGCATCCAAAGCTGTCATCAGTGCAGCGCAGGACTGCGGATCGCTGACATCGGTTTCGAAGGCGTCTGCCGATCCGCCGCCGCCGCGAATCGCATCGGCGATTGCGTCGGCTGCGTCTCGCTTCAGATCGCTGACCACAACATGGTTGCCGCGTTCGGCAAGCAACACTGCGGTGGCCGCACCGATGCCTGAACCGGCACCTGTCACGATAACCACTGGCCGGTCGGCTGTCACTGGTTCAGGCACTCGCGAGATGGCGGCGCGCGAAGACTCCGATTTGTTCGAACGCCTCGCGAGCTTCCGGCAAGCGATCAGCGAACAATGTCCAGATATGCGGCATGCCTTCGCCTTCCACATAAGTGGCATCGACACCGGCACGAACGGCTGCTGCAGCGCACATTTTGCCGTCGTCGCGCAGCATCTCGATCTCACCAGCGAAGATCAGCAGCGGCGGCAATCCCTTCCAGTCGCCATAGAGCGGGGATATGCGCGGTAGTTTGGGATCGAGCGGGCCGCAATAGGCGGCACCGATCATCTGGATCAGATCCATCGTCACGAGCGGATCAATACCATCATTGAGCACGCGCGATTCGACCTCGTGGGCCAGATCGGCGAGAGGTGAGATGGATATCCCGGCGGCAGGCAGCGGCAGGCCCTCATCCCGCAGTGCCTGCAAGGTGATCAACGCCAGTCCGCCACCGGCAGAATCGCCGCAGAGCAATATCTTGCTCGGATCAAAATTCTCCTTGAGCAGCCATTTATAGACAGCGAGGGCATCCTCGATTGCTGAAGGGAAGGGATTTTCGGGCGCCAGCCGATAGTCCACCAGCAGAACCCGGCAGCCGGTCGCATGGGCCAGATTG
Organism: Novosphingobium sp.; assembly: GCA_031429135.1. Taxonomy (GTDB): domain Bacteria; phylum Pseudomonadota; class Alphaproteobacteria; order Sphingomonadales; family Sphingomonadaceae; genus Novosphingobium. Next base: position 5,446 of record JANOYZ010000356.1, read on the forward strand.
CCGCCGAACGAGCGATATCCGTTCGCCGAACCCATCAGGTAGCCGCCAGAATGGAAATGGACGATTACGCGATCTTGCACCGAACCAGGGGCATCCGCCCACAGGCAGGGGACACTGCCGCAATTGACCTCGGTAATGCGGGTGCCGTCGGGAATCGCGAACTGCGCCAGCCACTCCTCGAATATCCGTCGGAAGTCGTCGAATGTGTAGTTAGGATCGACAAGCCACGCTTCGCGCAGATCACGGTTGAGTTTAAAAACTGCCTGGGCCTCGCTGCTTGGCATAGTGCCTCCTGATAATGCTGGGGTAGACTCTTCAAAGTCGAGATTACGCCAGGGATACTGCACCTTCAAGAGTTTTTCAACAATACCGTTGACAGGCGCTTGGCACCGCGTCATTTCTTTCATCCAGACCGCGATTGTGGTGGTTCATTTCATAGTCATTGGAGAGATCAAGATGGAAATCGGCTTCCTGAATGTGATGCAGAACTGGCACAAAGATCTGACCGACTTTGAGATGTACCAGGGTGAAATCGACCTCGCCATCGCCGCCGATCAGCAAGGTTACGATTCGATCTGGAGCGTCGAGCACCATTTCGAGGACTACGGGCTGTGCCCAGATAACATGCAGTATCTCTCCTACCTCGCCTCGCGGACCAGCAAAGCCAAGCTCGTCCCTGGCGCGGTCATCTTGCCGTGGAACGATCCACTGCGGGTTGCCGAGAAGATGGCGCTGCTGGAATGTTTTGCACCCGGTCGCGTGGCGCTCGGCATGGGGCGTGGGCTCGCCCGACGCGAATATAAGGGTTTTCGCGTCGATATGGCCGAATCGCGGGAGCGGTTTGACGAGGCGGCAAAGATTATCCTCGACGCACTTGATACCGGCTTTGCCGAGGGAGACGGCAAGTATTACAAGCAGCCGCGCGTTGAAATCCGGCCCAGGCCGATGCGTGGCTATCGCGACGACCTCTATTGCGTCGCGATGTCGAACGATTCAGCGCTCGCCGCTGCCGATATCGGCGGGAGGATGATGACCTTCATTCAGTTCGCCTTCGAACGGCACATGCCGATGATCGAACTCTATCGCGAGCAGTGGCGCAAAATGCATCCGGACCGCGCGCCGCTCTCTCCTGTGCTGACCGACTGCACCGTTATTCACGAGGACGAAGAAGAGGCCAAGCGCCTCGCCTATGAGCACATCGGCAACCACTATGTCGCGGTGACCGACCACTACGAATTCGCTGGCGATCACTTCAAGAACATCCGGGGTTATGAAGGCTATCAGGTTGGTGCCGATCTGATCAAAAGCGCCGGCATGGAGGAATCACAGAAGACATACATCGAGGCACAGAATTACGGCACGCCCAAGCAGGTGATCGAGAAGTATCGGGCTCGGCGCGAACTCGTTGGCGATTTCAATGCGTTGCTGGTGTTCTCCTATGGCGGCATGCCGTTTGATGCGGCCCAGAACAGCCTCAAGCTTTTCGCGGACGAAGTCATGCCCGAATTACGCAAGATGGAGACCCGCACGCGCGAAGCAGCCTGACTGGCGGATTGAAGCGCGTCGTTTTCAGGCGATCGACAACACCAGCTTGCCGAAATGCTTGCCCTTACCCAGCTCGCCCAGTGCTTCGGCCAGCTGGTCAAAGGCGAACACCTTATCGACCACCGGCTTGATCCGGGAATGGGCAAGGCTGCGGTTCATCGCGGCGAACATCTCGCGTGAGCCAACTTCCTTGCCGCTCACCGTCACGCCGCTTAGCAAAATATGAACCGGGTCGATCTCGCCGGGCGCGATCAGGCCGATGACGTGAATCCAGCCACCGCGCCGCGTGCTCTTGATCGAACGCAGCAGCGTTGCGCCACCGCCGTTCTCGATGACATGATCGACGCCGCGCCCACCGGTAATTTCCCGCACAGTGACCTCCCAATCGGGCGTCGTCACATAATTGATAACATGATCTGCACCGAGCGCCTTGGCGCGCGCCAGCTTTTCATCGCTCGAAGAGGTGATGATTACTTCGGCACCCGCAGCATGGGCCATTTGCAGCGCGTGGATCGAAACCCCTCCGGTGCCGAGCGTTAGCAGCGTGTCTCCGGCAGCAATCGGGCGCAGGCCATGGAGGCTGTTCCACACCGTGACCCCAGCGCATGGCAAAGTCGCGGCCTCTGCATAGCTCAAATGGTCAGGGAATTTGAGCACGCCCATCTCATTGAACGCGCGATATTCAGCTGCCACGCCATCGATACAGCCGCCAAGCGACCAGGCGGTATCGCTGTCCTGCATTTCGCCCGCCATCCAGCTCTGGTTGTAGAGCGGCGTCACCCGGTCACCCACCTTGAGCGTCGCCACGTCGCTGCCCACTTCGACCACCTCGCCGGCGCCATCGCACAGTGGGATGATGACTTCCTGCTGTGAGCGCGGGAACTGCCCGGTCACCACCAGCAGGTCGCGGAAGTTGAGCGCAGCAGCGTGCATCTTCACCAGTACTTGACCGGGGCCGACACTCGGCATGGGAAGCTCGACAATCTGGAGCGCCGCCATCGGCTCGCCCATGCGGTATTGATAAGCTTTCATCGCAAACGTCCTCCTGTCAGGGATATCAATCCAAATGCCCTCGACAGCAACACTGATCAACATATATGTTGATCGCAAAGATGGGAAGGATCCAAGCCATGTTGTTGATCAGTGCCTCACCCAGCCCTTTCGCCCGAAAGGTGCGCATCTCGATGATCGAGAAGGGCATCCCCTTCACGCTCCAGAATGAGGTGCCGTGGCACGCCGACACCCAAACACCGCGCTATAATCCGCTTGAGCAGCTACCCATATTGATCCCAGATGACGGCGATCCTGTGTTTGAGTCGACCTATCTGATGGATTGGCTCGAACATGAATATCCCGTGCCTTCCATGCTCCCCGCCGACCCCGCGCTCTCGATGGAGGCCAAGCTCGTCCACACCATCGCCGAAGGAGTGGCTGACGCGACCTTGCTCCTCTTCTGGGAAATGCAGCGGGAAGTGATTAGTGCCGAATGGGCCAAGCGGCAGCTCCGCAAAGTGAAGGGGGGACTCACCGACCTTAACCGCCGCGTCGGCGACCGGGAGTTTGTCGTCGGGGATCGTTTCGGCCTGGCGGATATCGCGGTGATTGCGCTCCTCGGCATGCAGGATACGGTGATTGAATCGCAAATGATCCCGGCCTGGCAACACTATGCACCCGATATGGATGCTTGGAATGTCCTCTATCTCAATCTGAAGCGATTCGAAGCGCACCACCGCGACCGGCCTTCGGTCAAGGAAACCGCGCCAATTATGTTTGATCTGGCGGAGAAGATTGTGTGATGGGGTTTCTTATCCGTCAAATATTGCCACAGCCCGCGTCCACCCGGCCGAGGCTGCCCTGATCTTCACCGGAAAGCAGGCAATGGTGAAGCCGGTCGGCGGGAGCACTTCGAGATTATGGAGCTTCTCCAGATGGCAATAGCCAATGTCGCGCCCGGCCTTGTGGCCTTCCCAGATCAGGGCGGCATTGCCCGTCGCCTCATAGGCTTCGCGGGTGTGGACGAACGGCGCGTCCCAGCTCCAGCCGTCGGTGCCGGTCAGGCGGACCCCGCGTTCGAGCAGGTACATGGTCGCCTCATACCCCATGCCGCAACCGGCAGTGACATAGCCATCCTGCCCGTAGCATTTGCCAGCCGCAGTGTTGACGACAACGATTTCGAGCGGTGAGAGGGTGTGGCCGATGCGCGCGAGTTCGGCCTCGACTTCGGCGGCGGTCACGACATGGCCATCGGGCAGTGCGGTGAAATCGAGCTTTACGCCGGGCTGAAAGCACCAGTCGAGCGGGACCTCATCGATGGTGATCGCGCGTTCGCCTTTGTTCATCGTCGAGGCAAAGTGATAGGGGGCGTCGAGGTGCGTGCCGTTGTGCGTGATGAGGTTGATCCGCTCAATTGCCCAGGCCTCGCCATCGGGCAGGTCTTCGGGTTTGAGACCGGGAAAAAAGCTGACTAACTCGGGCACAGAAGTCTTGTGATCGATATAGTCGATCTTGGGCCGGTAGGGCGGCGGATCGGAGATCACGTCATTTTCAAGATATATCGAGAGGTCGACGAATGTGCGCGCCATGTCCTAAAACTCCACCCGGTCGCCGCCTTTGAGGCCCAGCATCGCGCGCGCCTCGGTCGGTGTCGCGGGTTCATGGCCCATTTCGCGGATGATCCGCACGATCTTTTCGACCTGCTGCGCGTTCGAGACCGCCAGCTGCCCGCGTTCGATGAACAGACTGTCCTCCAGCCCGCAGCGAACATGCCCGCCCATCAGCGCGGCTTGCGTCAGGAACGGCATCTGGTGCTTGCCCGCGGCCAGCACCGACCACTGGAAACTGTCCTTGCC
>JANOYZ010000357.1:0-1515 GCA_031429135.1 Novosphingobium sp.
CGATCAGCCCATCAGCCTCCAGCATGGGAATGGCGAGCCGCGCGGCGCGCTCGTCCTGGTTATACAGCACCCCCACCTGCCATGGCCTCAGATCATCGGGATGACTTGAGAGTTGCGGTGTAAAGCTATGCAAAGAAAGTATTAATGATTGCGGCACAGAGTCCAGCAGATCGGCCAGCGCCGCGTGATAGGGGTGATGGAACCGTGCCACACGCGCCATATGCCCGGCGTGATCGATAGCATTACCCGGTATGGCATGGCCATCGCTGGCGATGGGGATCATGCCGGGGGCGTGTTCCTCACGATTGCAATCGCAGACGAGGCGGCTGGCAGTGGCCTGAAAGGCGGCAGTTCCGGGTCGCCTGGCCATCAGCGCGCCCACTTCTGCCACGCCGATATCAAGCGCGATGTGCTGGGTGAGCAGCGCCGGATCGATGCCCAGGTCGATATCGGGCGGCACATGGCCCGAGGCATGGTCTGACACCACCAGCACCCCGCCGAAACGTGGTGTGCCTAGGATGCGATAGGCTTCGCTCACCGCAGTCGCCCAGACATTTGCCACCATTCGGGATTCAGATCAGCAATCTTTTCAACAGCTTCAAGCATGACGTCATGACGCTCAAACAGGGCAAAACAGGTCGCGCCCGAGCCGGACATGCGCGCCAGCCAGGGACAGGTTTCGCGCAAGGCAGCCAGAACATCGGCGATTTGCGGACACAGTCCGATGGCGGGGGATTCAAGATCGTTCCGGCCCGACAACGCCATTTCGCGCAGGCTGCCATGCGGAAGTTCCCCGCGATCCACACCGTCCCAACCTTTGAACACCGGCCTGGTTGACAGCGGCAGGCGCGGATTGACCAGCAGCACCGGGGTTCCCGCCAGATCATTTTCGAGCGATTCCAACTCGGTGCCGGTGCCGCGACCCAAGCAGGCGGTGGAGCGCACGCAGGCGGGAACGTCAGCTCCAAGCCGCGCGGCGCGGCTCTGCCAATCAGCCGGAAGGCCGTGAGTACGCTCAACCATACGGAACACCGCCCCGGCATCGGCTGAACCTCCGCCCAACCCGGCGGCGACCGGCAAGCGTTTCTCGAGCGTCACCGCCCAGCCCTTGCCGTGCGGCAAAGTCGAAAGCGCCTTTGCAACAATGTTATCAGTTGGATCAGTAAGTTGTAAGCCAAACTCGCCAAATATTCTTAACTCATCCTGTGCTACTGGAACAACCGATAGCTCATCCCCCGCATCAACGAAGGCGAACAGCGTTTCCAACTCGTGATAGCCATCCGAGCGCCGGCCACGGACGTGAAGTGCGAGGTTGATCTTGGCATAGGCGGTTTCGCGCATCTTAATTCCTCCCCGAGCTTGTCTTGGGGAGGTGGCAGGCGCGTAGCGGCTGACGGAGGGGAAATGACGCAAGCGTTGACGACCTCTCCACCATCGCCTTCGGCGACGGTCCCGCACACCGAGCAAGCTCGGAGAGGATCTTCATGATCGAAACCGCCTACGCCAAGATCAACC
>JANOYZ010000358.1:0-4956 GCA_031429135.1 Novosphingobium sp.
CGGAACCATCGGCCTCGCCAACAAGGAATCGCTGGTTTCCGCAGGCGAAGTGCTGACCAAAGCCGTCGCCCGTCATGGCGCGACGCTGCTGCCGGTGGATTCCGAGCACAACGCCATCTTCCAGTGCCTCGCGGGCAACGACCTCGCCCATGTCCGCTGGATCACGCTCACCGCCAGCGGCGGCCCGTTCCGCGATTGGAGCCTGGAACAACTGGTCCACGCTACCCCCGCGCAGGCGGTCAAGCATCCCAACTGGGATATGGGCGCGAAGATCAGCGTCGATTCGGCGACGATGATGAACAAGGGGCTGGAACTGATCGAGGCCTGGCATCTGTTCCCGGTAGGGCTCGATAAGCTGCGGATCGTGGTGCATCCGCAGTCCATCGTCCATTCAATGGTCGAGTACCGTGATTGCTCTACGCTTGCACAGCTCGGTCCGTCAGACATGCGCGTCCCCATCGCATCGGTGCTGGCATGGCCCAGCCGGATGGATACGCCCTGCGCGCCGCTCGATCTTGCCGTCATCGGTGAACTGACCTTCCGCGCGCCCGATGAGCTGCGGTTTCCGGCAACCCGGATAGCGCGAGCCGCAGCAGAGGCGGGCGGGGCGATGCCCGCGGTGCTCAATGCCGGCAACGAAGTTGCCGTCGCCGCTTTCCTTGCCGGTAAGCTGTCGTTCACCCGTATCGCCCTAGAGGTCGAGGCGCTGATGGCCCGTTTTGCACCTCCCGCTCCCACTTCGCTTGAAGATGTGATAGCTATCGATGCCGAAGCGCGGGCGCTGGCCGTGCAAATGCTGGAGCCTGCCTGACTTGTTTTATCTTCCCAATATCTTTCAGGCGGCTGTCGGCTTTCTGCTATTGATCGGTCCGCTGGTCATCGTCCACGAGCTTGGGCATTACCTTGTCGCGCGCTGGTGCGGGGTGAAGGCCGATGTCTTTTCCATCGGTTTCGGCAAGGAACTGCTGGGCTGGACCGACAAGCGCGGCACCCGTTGGCGGCTGGCAGCGATTCCGCTGGGCGGCTATGTCCAGTTCGCTGGCGACATGAATGCGACCAGCGAGACGGACGACGAAGCTATCGCGGCGATGAGCCCTGAACAACGCGCCGAAGCATTCGCCACTCACCCGCTGTGGCAGCGCGCGCTGATCGTTGCGGCGGGTCCAGTGACCAATCTGCTGGTCGCCATTGTCATTTTCGCCGCGTTTTTCCTCGCCTTTGGCAAAGTGGTGGCACCGGCTGAAATCGGGGCATTTTCCGAGCGCGCACCAGCGCAGGCTGCGGGGCTGGTGATAGGTGACAAGATTCTCGCTATCGACGGCTACAAGGTCAAGGAATTTGCCGATATATCAGAGCGTGTTGCCCCTTATCCCGGGCAAGAAGTTACGATCCAGGTCAGCCGTTCAGGCCGCGAATTCGATACACGCGTGAAGCTTGCGGACTTTGTCCAGAAGGATAAATTCGGCAATGAAACACGGCTTGGGCTGCTGGGCATCCGCTCGACCAAGCTGGAGATTTCCGCTGTCGGGCCGGTTGAGGCGGTCAGTCTGGCGGGCAAGGAAAGCTGGTTCATCGTCAAGACACTGGCGATCGGCATCAAGCAGATCGTCGTCGGTGAGCGTTCGCTCAAAGAACTGGGCGGGCCGGTCAAGACCGCCAAATTCTCGGGCGAGCAGCTGAGTCTCGGTTGGCTGAATTTCGTCCGTTTCGCCGCTTTCATCTCGATTAACTTGGCGTTCATCAACCTCTTGCCAATCCCCACGCTCGATGGTGGACACCTGGCATTCTACGCTGCGGAGGCTGTCCGTCGTCGTCCGCTGGGTGCGCGCAGTCAGGACTGGGCGTTCCGCACCGGGCTGGCCTTTGTGGTCGCGCTGATGCTGTTCGTGACGATCAACGATCTGGCCTCGCTCCTTCCGTTAGGATGATTGGTTGGGGTGATAGGCGGAAAAGGCGCAAATAAGCTTGGCGGGTGAGGGAAGATTGCTTGATCGACAGCACTTCATCGGGCAGAGGGCAGCGACTGGTAAGTGGCCGGATTGCGGGCTGGGCTCCCGCATTTTGCCACATATGCATTTGATCGGAATATTGCGTGGCGATGATGGGACGAAAAATGGTTGAAATCGTAAGTGTCCGCCGCAAGTCGCCGCGCCTTGTCGCCCTGCTGGGATCGACAGTGCTGGCAAGCCTGCCGGTGGCCGCCTATGCCCAGGCCGCACCGGTTGCACCGGCACCTGCCACTGCTGCGCCTGCCGCTCCAGTGGTCGAAGCGCCGCAAGTAATCCGCTCAATGGATGTCGCGGGTAACCAGCGGCTCGAGCGTGATACAATCCTGTCCTATGTTCGCATGCGTCCCGGCCAGGCCTATAGCCAGACGGCGGCAGATCAGGCGCTCAAGGATCTCTATGCGACCGAGCTGTTTGCGGACATCCAGATACGCAACGAAGATGGCAATGTGGTAATCCAGGTCAAGGAAAACCCGGTCATCAACCGCATTATCTATGAGGGCAACAAGCGGCTCAAGGAAGAGAAGATCACGCCCGAGATCAAGCTCGCACCGCGCCAGATATTCACCCGTTCCAAAGTGCGCGCCGACGTTGCCCGGATTATCGAGCTGTACAAGCGCCAGGGGCGTTTCGCCGCGACGGTCGAGCCCAAGATGGTCATGCTCGACCAGAACCGTGTCGATATCGTTTTCGAAATCAGCGAAGGGCCCAAGTCCAAGGTCCGCCAGATCAACGTGCTGGGCAACGAAGTGTTCGGTGATGGCGAAGTGCGCAGCCAGATGATCACCAAGCAATCGCGGCCATGGAAATTCTTCTCCTCGAAGGACAGCTATGATCCTGATCGGCTGGCTTATGATCAGCAAAAGCTGCGCCAGTTCTATCTGACCAAGGGCTATGCCGATTTCCGCGTGGTCTCTGCTGTCGCCGAGCTGACGCCGGACAAGCAGGACTTCATTATCACCTATGTGGTCGAGGAAGGTAAGCGTTACAAATTCGGCGAGGTGAAAGTCGAAAGCCAGCTGCGTGACTTTGATGGCGAGCAGCTTGCCAAGCAGTTGCCGATGAAGGCGGGTGACTGGTACAACGCCAAGCTGGTCGAAGACACTATTGACAAGCTGAACCAGACAGCCGGCGCTTTCGGCTATGCCTTTGCTGATGTTCAGCCGAACTATGATCGCAACAAAGATGATCTCACCATGGGGATCAATTTCCAGATCGCCGAGGCGCCTCGCGTCTATGTCGAGCGGGTGGACATCAACGGCAATACGCTAACGCAGGACAAGGTTGTCCGCCGTGAATTCCGTCTGTCAGAAGGCGATGCGTTCAATTCGCTGCAGGTCAAGCGTTCGACAAACCGCATCAACTCGCTGGGCTATTTCCAGGAGAAGTTTGAGGTCAAGCAGGTCCAGGGCTCTTCGCCTGACCGCGTTGTTCTCGAAGCCAATGTCGAGGAAAAACCGACGGGCGAACTCCAGCTTTCCGCTGGTTTCTCGTCGATTGAAAGCTTCATCCTGCAAGCATCTATCCAGCAGCGTAATTTTCGTGGCCGGGGCCAGACTGTGGGCGCCAGTGTCAGCTATTCACGCTATTCAAAGTCTGCGCAGCTCAGCTTCACCGAGCCCTATCTGTTCGATCGCAACATGTCGGTGGGTGTTGATATCTATCGCCGCGATTACAATAATTTCAACTTTTCCGGCACCGATCGCAAGACGATCTATGGCCAGACGACCACCGGTTTCCAGGCGCGCCTTGGCGTTCCCTTGACCGAATTCACCAGCCTGGTCGGTCGTTACACCTTCAACATTGATGATGTGACGCTCGATCAGAACCAGTTCTATTCGGTGATCGGCGGGATTTCGCAGTGCGATCCGCTGATCGCCGGTCGTTACCTGTGCGACGCTATCGGCAAGCGCACGACATCAAGTCTGGGCTTGTCGCTGATCTATGACACCCTCGATAACCGTGCGCGTCCAAGCCGTGGTCATTCGGTTTCGGTGACGGCGGAATTTGCCGGGCTGGGCGGTTCGGTCAAATATGCGCGCCTTTCGGCCAATGCCGCCAAATACTGGTCCATCGGCAAGGGTTTCATCTTTTCGGTCTCCGCTGAGGGCGGGGCGATCAAGAGCCTTGAAAACCGCAATCGTCCTAATGTCGATGATGTGCGCCTGACTGACCGCTTCTATCTTGGTGAGCCGCAGATCCGCGGCTTTGACATTCGCGGTGTCGGTCCTCGTGTGATCCGCAAGCCCTATGTCGATACCAACACTGACGGCATTCCTGATGCTGTTTCGACGGACATCACCCAGTGGCAGGATGATGCGATCGGTGGCAAATATTACTACCTCGCCCGTGCAGAGCTTGAAATTCCGCTGGGTTCGGGCGCAAGAGAAATGGGCATTCGACCCTCAATCTTTCTCGATGCAGGTGCGGTATGGGGCATCAAGCAGCCACTGCTGCAAGATACCACTACGGCCGGCATCTTCGTCGCCCAGCGCGATGGCAGTGGTAATGCTCTGTTCAGCCAGATTGATGCAGTTGACAGTCTATGCGTAGCAACAACCACGACCGCGACGACGTCACCGATCAATCCTGCCCCGCCGAGCTGCCTCGCTAGTGCCAACAATACTCCATTGGGCAGTCCGACCTACTTCAGGGAATTCTTCTTCGGCGACAGCATCAAGCCGCGCGTTTCCGTCGGTATCGGGTTCAACTGGAGATCACCCTTCGGCCCGTTCCGCATCGATTTCGCCAAAACCCTGCTCAAGCAGCCGGGGGATGACACCAAGAGCTTCACATTCAACGTAGGAACACAATTCTGATGAAAACTATCTACAAGGCAGCCGCTCTGGCTATCACTCCCGCTGCGCTGGTCATGCTCGCGCCTGCCGTCTCGGCACAGGCTGTGCAGGGCGTCGGCGTGATTGATCTTGAAGGCGCGGTCGCCAAGTCG
>JANOYZ010000359.1:0-12982 GCA_031429135.1 Novosphingobium sp.
GGCAGCGATGCGGGCCAACGCCGAAAGCGATGTGGACGTTGTTTTCGCGGTCCATGTCGAACATTTCGGGACTGACAAATTCGCGCGGATCAAGATCGGCACCGGGCAGGAACAGCATCAGGCGATCTTCTGCTTTCATCGTCACGCCGCCGAAATCAATATCGCGGGTAACCCGGCGCGTCGGCACGGTGAAGGTATAGCGGCGCAGCAGCTCCTCTGCTGCCTCGACAATCCGCTTGGGATTGGCGCGCAGCTCGCGCTGGAAATCAGGATTGGCGGCAATGTGGCGGATGCCATAGCCCATGCCGTTGATCACCGTATCCAGCCCGGCGATGAACAGCAGGACGGCAAAGTCCTCCATCAGCTCCATCGTCATCGGTTTGCCGTCGATCTCAGAGCCCCACAACAGGCTGATCAGATCGTCGCGGCGATCGCTGCGGCGCGCTTCGATATCGTCCTTCATCGCATCGGCGACCTTGCGCATGCGCAGCAGCGGATCGAGCGGGTTGGTGAATGGCGCGAGGAATTCGTGAACCAGATCGCGGAATTCGGCCATGCGATCCAATGGCAGACCCATCATCTTGAGGAACACCTGCACCGGCAGCGGTTCGGCAATATCCGGGATAAAGTCGCAGTGCCCCTGATCAATTACCTTGTCGATCAAGGCATTGGCCAGATCGCGCACCTCTTCCTTGCGCGCCATCATCGCCCGGGGTGAGAATGCGGCTTGTAGCGGCGCGCGATAGATCGTGTGCTGGGGCGGATCGAGGTTGATCGGCGTCGGCAGCGGAATATGCCCGAAATCGGCCGGCAGCATCGGACGGACCATCTCGATCATCGCAGCCGGTTGAATTTCACTCGAAAACACCTTGGTATCGCGCGAAGCTTCATAATTTTCCTTGTGGCCGGTGAGCACCCAGTGGCCGCCGTTGCGCGGGGTCCAGAACACTGGCGGGGCATCGCTGACCAGTTCGCGGATACGTTCATGCGGATCAACCAGCAACGCCGGATCCATGAACATGTCAAAATCATAGACCGCCGATTCAGGCACATGCTCGGGTCTGGAAACAGCCGGACTAAGCTCGCTCATCAGAATAGTTCCTTATTCAACATCTGGCCAGCCGCACGGCGGCTAAAATTCAATCGGCAGCAGCTTCACTCAGGATAAATTCCGCAGCCCGCAACCCGATCATCATCGCCGGACCATTGGTATTGCCCGAGATCAGCGTCGGCATGATCGAGGTGTCGGCAATGCGCAGCCCGGTGACGCCGCGCACCCGCAGCTTCAGATCGACCACGGCGCGGTCATCGGCTCCCATGCGCGCGGTCCCGGCGGTATGGAAACACGATCCGCCAAGGCTCATGGCATTGGCCAGAATCTCGTCATCGCTCTCCATCGTGCTGGCCGGGGCGCATTCTTCCACCACCCAGTGCTTCAGCGCGGGCTGCTGCGCGAGGCGGCGGTTCCAGCGAAACGCTGCGACAAACCGTTGGCGATCAATCTCGGCGGAGAGGTGATTGACATTGATGTAAGGCGGCGTCGATCCATCGGCCGAGGTGAGCCGCACTTCGCCCTGGCTTTCGGGCCGGGTGAAATAGGTGACGAAAGTGATGCCCGGAAACGGATCGAGCGCGATGTCGCCTGCCTTGCCGGTGCTGCTTGCTGAAAGGCTCATCAGGCCGAATTGCAGATCGGCGTGGTCGAGCGCCGGATCAGACTTGGCAAAGCCGCCGACCTCATGCGCGGAATGGGTCATCGGTCCCTTGCGGGCCAGCATGTAGCGCAGCATGGAAAGGCCTGCCCGCCAGCCACCCAGATCGCGGTTCTGGCTGTGGCTGCGCACCTGAAGCCGCAGGTCAGCATGGCGATGCTCGCGCAGGTTGCGCCCGACATCGGGAGCATCGACGACAACCGCAATGCCCAGCGATTGCAGCAGCGGTGCCGGGCCGATACCTGATTGCTGCAGCAGCAGAGGGGTCTGGATCGCGCCTGCCGCAATTATCACTTCACGGCCCGCGCCGATGCTGCGCTCACCATCCTTGCCCTGGATGCGGATGCCGCTGGCGCGATTGCCGGTGAACTCCACCCGCAGCACATCGGTTTCGGTGACGATATCAAGATTGGGGCGCGCCCGCGAACCATCGAGAAACGCGCGCGCCGAACTGAAACGCTGGCCGCGCCAGCGGGTGGCTGGTTGATAGCCGATGCCGCCCTCGCGCACCGCCTCGCTGCCGTTGACATCGGCCACGCGGCTGATGCCCATTTCCTGTGTCGCAGCGAGGATCGCCTCGCACAGCGGATCGCCCTCAGCATGGGTGGTGATGTGCTGCGGCCCGCCAGCACCCCGTTCAGGGCCGGGGCCAAGATCATGATCTTCCAGCGCGATGAATGCCGGAAGCACTTCGTTCCAGCTCCAGCCATCGCAGCCCATCGCCGCCCAGCCATCGTAATCACGCGGGGCGCCGCGCATGTAGATCATGCCGTTGACCGAGCTGGAACCGCCCAGCGTGCGGCCGCGAAACCAGCGTTCAGCCGGCTGGTTGCCACCGGGTTGCACCTGATAGTCCCAGATATATTTGCTGCCGGGGTTGAGAATAAGTCCCAGCCCGCGCGGCATGTTTATGAAGGTGCTGTCATCAGCCGGCCCGCTCTCCACCAGCAGTACCGAGCGCTTCGGATCGGCTGAAAGCTTCTCGGCCAGCGGACAGCCGGCTGAACCGGCACCGACGATGATGTAATCGTAGTGGTCTTTCACGAGCGGCTTCTCCGGGACGGATGCATCAGTTCTCGTCTTCGATGATGGTGATGATGCGCTCAGGGCAGGCCCGTGCGCCGCGACGCGCCATGACTTCATCGCCTGGAGCCACTTCAAAAGCCTCGATCGCGATGTACCCATCATCGTCCAGCGGAAAGAGATGCTCGGCGACTGCATGGCAGCGGGCGTTGCCGACGCATTGCTTTTTTTCGATCCGGACTTTCAGCTTGCCCATCGCCACTCTCCTGAAGCTATCACGAAACGGGGTGTTTATGACCTCCGACTCCATTTGCTCACATGGTGATAGCATGAAATAGAGGCTTGCTGTCAACTATTGCACTGTGCGGAGCGCATTTCCAGCTGCACTTCAGGCCCGGTAGCTGGAAACAGCCACAACCAGTGCATCGCAAATAGAACAGCCCCTAAGGTTCGATCAGCTTTGCGGGCTGGCCCATACCTCGCAGCCACCCAAGCAAGGCTGCTTCCGCCTCGTCATGACCGAAAGACAAATTCAAGCTGGCCTCGCTGGCAATTGTGTATGCCAGAGACTGGAGCAGCAATGCGGTGGCAGTGGTGGAGGTGGGCAGGATTATGCCACGCGAGCGAGCGTAAATTCCCAGAATCTCGGACATGGAATGCCGAAACCGTTCGGTATAAATCTTGTATTCCCTGGCAATTGACGGGTGGCGGATCGCCAGATTGGTCAATTCCAGAATGACAGAAGCTGACTGCCGGCTGATTTCCCACAGCAGGTCGATCGCATCGCCAGTCTTGGCGGCTTCCTTCAGCCATTCCTCAGACCGCGCGCCCTCATCACGCATCATCGCCACGAACAATTCGTCGATCGTGCCAAAATAATAATGGACGATGTGCCGCCCCAGACCGACCTGCTCAGCCAGCCGCCGTGCTGTTACCGCGCTGGCACCTTCATCGCGCAAGATCTGCACGGCAACCTGAATCAGTTGCGCCCGGATTTCCGAACTCTCTGCACCCTTGCGTCTCGTAGAAGTCACTTCAATCTTCTTTCTTGCCGGCCAGCAGCCATCATATGATTGCTTGAAACCCCGGCAACGGTTTTCATCAGGTCGCGCCGTGCGCAGCTACATCTTGTATCATCGCCGGGTGTCAAGCTGAACCGGCTTGCGATATCGAGCTAATGACACAGATGCAGCGCAATAATCATGGACACGGACGCATGACTTTTTCAGGGCAGCTATGAAGCAGTCCGATTCCATGCAAAGGAAACGAAATGGCAGCCTGACTGGATGATATGTCGGGTTGAAGTTAAGACGCGATTATTGAGGAGAAGCAGTGATGGCCGCAGGAAACCTGGGGATTGAGCCCGAAGTTCTGAAAGCAATCTATGGCCAGATGGCGCGAATCCGCGCGGTCGACAAGGCGATTCAGAGCGGGCTTTCGGCGGGTAAATTCATGTTTACCTACTGGCCGATGACCGGTCAGGAATGCATCCCTGCCACGATATCTCAGCTGATCACTGCGCGTGACTATATGGTCACCACTTATCGCGGCATCCACGATCAGGTCGCCAAGGGTGTCGATCTCTATGGCATGTTCGCCGAAGCTCTGGGCCGCGAAGGTGGTCTGAACAAGGGCAAGGGCGGTAGCCCGCATATCTCCGATCCCTCGTCCGGCTCGATGGTGACCACCGCCATCGTCGGTGCCGGGGCGCCGATTGCCAATGGCCTGGCCATCTCCGCCAAGGAGCGCGGCGAGGACCGTGTCACCATCGTCAACTTCGGCGATGGCGCGACTTCCATCGGCGCGATGCACGAAGCGATGAACCTGGCCGGTGCCTGGAAGCTGCCGGTGATCTTCATGTGCCAGAACAACCAGTGGGGCGAATATACCCCGATCCCGGATTATACTGCCAGCCCGAACTTCTATGGCCGCGCCGAGGCGCTGGGCTTTCGCGGACTTCAGCTCGATGGCAACGATCCTGCTGCATTCTACAAGGGCATGAAGGACGTGATCGATCACGTCCGCGCCGGCAAGGGTCCGGTCTTCGTCGAAGCCCTGACCTATCGCATGGGGCCACACGCCGGTGTTGGTGACAATTACAACGCTGACAAGGCCGTGCTCACTGCGGCCAAGGAGCGTGCGCCGGTTGAAAAGACCCGCGCGCTGCTGCTTGATGCGGGTATCTGTTCCGAGGAAGAACTGACAGCTCTCGAAACTGCCGCCAAGGCCGAGGTTGATGATGCCATCGCGCGGGCCATGGCCAGCCCGGTAACCCCGGTATCGGAAACCATGGTTGACGTGTTCGCCGACGCGAGCTGTGTGCCGCAGCGCGGGATTTACCCGGTACGCGCAGCCGAAAGCGAGCCAGCCGGGCCGGTTGAAACCATGTCGATGGCGCAAGCGGTGCTCAGCGCGCAGACCATTGCCATGGCAGCCAATCCCGAAGTCTTCATCCTCGGTGAAGATGTCGGCGATCCGCACGGCGGCGTTTTTGCCACCAACAAGGGGCTTCAGACCACTTATGGTGACCGCCGGGTTCGCCCGACGCCAATTGCTGAAAGCGCGATCATCGGCGCGGCCATCGGCTCGTCGATTGCCGGCATGAGCCCGATTGCCGAAATCATGTTCTGTGATTTCATGGGCGTCTGCCTCGATCAGATCGCCAATCACGCCGCCAAGCAGCGTTATATGTCAGGATCGGCAACCCACGCACCGCTGACCATCCGCATGCAGCTGGGCGGCGGCATGGGCGGTTTTGGCGCGCAGCACTCGCAAAGCCTCGAGGCCTGGCTCACCCATGTGCCCGGCATCAAGGTTACCTATCCCTCAAACCCGCATGATGCCAAGGGCATGCTGCTGTCGGCGATCAACGATCCCGATCCGGTGGTGGTGTTTGAATCGACCATGCTGCTCTATACCCAGAAGGGCGAAGTGCCGACCGGCGACTATCGCATTCCGCTCGGCGTCGCCAAAGTGAAGCGTGAAGGCAGTGATGTGACGCTGATCTCCTATGGCTGGATGCTGCATCAGTGCCTGGCGGCGGCAGAGGAACTGGCCAAGGAAGGCATCAGTGCCGAAATCATCGACCTGCGTTCACTAGTGCCGATCGACTATCACCGGGTGCTTGAATCGGTGAAGAAAACCGGCCGCGCGCTGGTGGTTCACGCCGCTGTCGAGTTCTGCGGGCTGGGGGCGGAAATCTGCTCGACGATCAACGAGGAGCTGTGGGGCAAGCTCAAGTCACCCGCCATTCGCCTTGGTGCGGACTATGCGCCGATGGCCTATTCGAATGTGATAGAAACCAACCAGGTGCCCAATATGGGCTCCATCGCCGCGCGGGTTCGCGCCGCCATGAAATCCTGAGCAAGAAAAGGTAGCAGCCATGTCGACAACCCTGACAATCCCGAAGCTCGAAATGTCGATGAGCGAAGGAACCTTGGCCGAATGGATGGTGGAAAGCGGCACCGTGGTCAAAGAAGGTGACGTGATCTACACCCTCGAAACCGACAAGACCGCGCGCGAGATCGAGGCGCCGGCATCAGGCACCCTGATCCAGAAGGTTGCAGACGGCGAGACTTATCCGGTCGGCACCGAGATTGGCGAGATCGTCTGAGAGCCATCCTCAGCGCGCCAGCCAGGCTGTGCTCAGCGATAATCGCGGCAGAACGCGCGCAGGTCATTCAGGAACAGCTGTGGTTGTTCGAAAGCGGCGAAGTGCCCGCCCTTCGGCTGCTTTGTCCAGCGCACGATATTGTACATCTGTTCGGCCCATAGGCGCGGGGTGGGGCGGATTTCGGCCGGGAACCGCGCATGGGCTGTCGGCACTGCAATGAACGACAGGTCAGCCGCTGGCGCACGGCCTGGACCGATCGATTCATAGTAGAGCCGCATCGCCGAATTGATCGTTCCGGTGACCCAGTAGAGCATGATGTTTTCGAGCAGGTGATCCTTGGAAAAGGACTGTTCGATGTTATCGCCGCAATCGCTCCATGTCCGGAATTTCTCGATAATCCAGGCGGCCAGACCAGCAGGCGAATCGGTGAGGCCATAGGCCAGTGTCTGTGGCTTGGTGCCCTGAATCGCCTGATAACCGCTTTCGTGGGCATCGTAATTGCGCTTCCATTCCTGCTCGGCAATCTCCGTCTCGCTGAGGCCGGTAAAGGGATTGGCAGGATCGGCAGGCCTGCCAAGAATGAAATTGAGATGGAGCGCGATCATGCGCTCGGGATGCTTCATTGCCATCACGCCGGAGATTGCCGATCCGAAATCGCCGCCCTGTGCAATATAGCGGTCATAGCCCAACTGCTCCATGAGGCCGATGTTGACATCAGCAGCCTTGGCGATGTTGAAACCCTTGTGCCGGGTCGGGCCGGAAAAGCCGTAGCCCGGGATCGAAGGGGCCACGACATGGAAGGCATCGCGCCGGTCGCCGTCATGGCTTGCCGGATCGGACAGCGGCCCCAGAATGTCGAGGAACTCGGCCACAGAGCCGGGAAAACCGTGGGTGATGATCAGCGGCACGGCATCCGGTTCGGGCGAGCGGATGTGATAGAAATGAACGTTCTCGCCCTCGATCTCAGTGGTGAATTGCGGAAAGCGGTTGAACCTGGCTTCGGCGGCGCGCCAGTCAAAGGTGTCACGCCAATAGGCGCACAGCGCGTCGAGATAGTCACGTTCGGTGCCATAGTCCCAACCGGCACCTTCAAGCTGGTCAGGCAGCCGTGTGCGTCCGAGCCGCTGCTTGAGATCGGCAAGCACCGCATCGGGCACATGGCAGCGAAACGGTTGCGGGGAAAAGCTCATCGTGGTTTTCCAGTCCTGTGCAGCGGGCGCGGTATGCCGCTTGTCGCAGCCTCGCTTGAGTTCGATATGCATAGCCCCTATTGCATAAGTGGCAATGCCGGAACCTGCTTTTGGTAATCGGGCAAAGTGCAGCTGAACAGGAACGGAATTTTTCCATGACTCAGGCAGATATGCAGAAGATCGCAGACGAACTGGCCATTCGCCGCCTGCTCGATGAGTATTGCCTGCGGATGGAGATCAACACCTTTGACGAGTGGCTGGATCTGTTCACCCAAGACACGGTTTATGACGTTTTCCGCCAGAGCCTGCGCGGCCGCGAGGAAGTGTCCGCCATGCTTTCGCAGGCTCCGCACGGGGTGCATCTGCCCGGCGCAGTCCGGATCGAGCTGCACGGTGACCGCGCGGAAGTTGTCCAGAACTATCTGTTCATCCCGACCAATGATGATAGCTGGAATGCTGGCTGGTATCAACGCAGGCTGGCGCGCACAGAGCAGGGCTGGAAGATCGCCCACACCAGGGTCAAGATCGCCCGGATGGGTGATCTGGCGACTGACCAAAAGGCACGGCAGCTCTTGTTTCCCGTGACCTTCTGACAGGAGCAACAAGAATGCATCTTTACAGGTGCATTTGATAAATGTTACGCAGTGTCACATTCGGTGCGGTGCGAGCAGGTGCATGACATCTGTCGCTGATCGCCCAAGGGAGTAGCGGCATGGAAATTCGAATATTGATCAAGGGCGGAACCGTTGTGGACGGCACCGGCGCTCCGGCTTTTTCTGCCGATGTCCGCGTCGCTGGCGGGAGAATCACCGAGGTTGGATCGCAGCTTCAGGCCGGCAAGGGCGAGCGTGTGATCGATGCGGTGGGCTGCTATGTCACCCCCGGTTTCATCGAAACGCACAATCACTGGGATGGCGGCGTCTGGTGGAATCCCAACCTTGAACCGCTTCCCGCCTATGGTGCTACCACCTCGATCAACGGCAATTGCGGCTTCTCGTTGGCCCCGGCACCGCAAACGGCTGAGGGCGTTCAGGACGTCATCGACATCTTCAATTACTTCGAGGATATCCCCGAAGAGCCGATGCGCCAGATTGTGCCTTGGGACTGGAAAACATGGAGCGAATACAAGGCCTCCATGCAGTCCAAGGTGAAGCTGCCGCTGCACTACAGCGCGTTTTGCGGCCACATTCCGCTGCGTCTGTGCGTGATGGGGCAGGACGCCTGGACGCGCGCGGCGACAGCGGCGGAAGTGGCGCAGATGTGCGAACTGCTGGAAGATGCTCTGGCGGCGGGCGCCATGGGGCTTTCGTCCAACTATCTCGATTACGACAAGTTTGAGCGTCCGCTGCCTTCGCAGCAGGCTGATGATGCCGAATTCGAGGCGCTGCTGGGTGTGATGGCGCGCTATCCGGGATCCACCTTCCAGGTCATCCTTGATTACTTCATGCGCAAGACCGCCAATGCTTCACTGGAACGCTTTGGCCGCCTGGCCAAGCAAGCCGGTATCCGGATGCAATGGGCGGGAATGCCGACGCTCGACTACATGGCTGACCAGTTGCCGCGCGCCGAAGAACTGCATGCCCAGTTCAAGGCCGAGGGACTGGAAATCTACACCAGTTTCAACGTGATTTCACCCACATCGGTGATCAACTTCAACCGCACGCTGGTGTTTGGCCAGAACGGCAATCCGGTGTGGCAGGAACTGGTCAACACCCCCGGATGGGATGCCAAGACGGTGATGCTGGCCGATCCCGCATGGCGCGCGCGGGCGCGTGATTCATGGGACAACCAGTTCGCCCATTCCTTCCTGCACAAGCCGAGCGCCAATCTGCTGCGCGAGAGTGAATCGGGCTATGGTCCGATCGGGGTCACGCTGGCGGACTATATGGCGCAGTCGGGTATTGCGCACGCATCTGATGCGCTTGCCGAGTGGGTGCTGAACAATGGTCAGGAATCGGTGGTGCTCAAGGAATCATGGGCCAAGGATGAGGGCATCCTCAACAAGTTGCTGGTCGATACACACTCGCTGGCTAACGTCAGCGACGCTGGCGCACATGGCAAGCTGTTCTGCGGCGCTGGGTACAATGTGTTTCTGCTCACCGACTATGTCCGTGATCGCAAGGTGATCTCGATCGAGCAGGGCGTCCACATGCTGACCGGGCGGCTCTCCGGCTTCTTCGGCCTCAATGATCGCGGCGTGATCGAGGTCGGCAAGGCTGCCGACATCACCGTGTTCAATCTTGATGAGATCGAAATGCGCCCGGAAAAGAAAATCTTTGACGTCTGGGACGGCACCGGCGGCCGCACCTATCGCTATACCCGCGATCCGGCCCCTGTGCGTCTGACACTGGTGGCGGGCGAGCCGACTTTTGATCATGGCGAATTCACGGGTCGTTATCCCGGTGAATTCATCGGACCAGAAGCAGGGCATGGTGATGCACTAGCTATCGCTGCGGAGTAGAGCTTTTGAATGCCCGGCAAGCATCATGCAGCGCCCTTGCAGTGCCGTTGCAGCAGCGTCGCAAATCGAGCAGCCGCGAGCTATTGCTTGTGGCCGCGGCCGAACTGTTTTGCGCGGCCGGGTATTTCGCTGTTTCGGTGGAAGACATCGCCACGGCTGCGGGTGTCAGCCGGATGACCTTTTATCGCCATTTCAGCGGAAAGCCTGCCCTGGCGCTGGACCTGTTTCGCCAGAATGTCGCCGTCACCATGCCGCGCTTGGTCAGTATTGCAGCGAGCGACTATCGCGATCATGCCACTGTGGCAAAGTGGATCGGCAGTGTATTTGAAGCGGACCGGGCCAGTGGTCAGCTGCTCAGGGTATTCATCCAGGCCAATGTCGAGGAATCTGATTTTTCCCGCGATGCGCAGCAGCTGCTAGGCAGTCTGATCTCTGAGCTGGGCAGGTTCATTCCTGCATTTGTCCTTGATCCGGCAGCGCCGTCAGATCGGCGTCAGTGGCTTGAGGCATGGCTGCTGCTTTACGAAATTCTCGATCAGAGCAATCACGCTGCGCGCGGTGCAGGGGTTGCGGCTGATCCCCTGGTGATAGAGATTCTGGCTGATCGCTTCGTCCGCTTTGTCGAGGCTAAGTCTTTTCAGGCCCGGTCATTGCGAGAGGCGAGGGATCAATGAGCGGAGAATCTGGCGGACAAATAGCTGATTTTCAGGAATATTCCTGCCTCTACTGCGGCTATATCTATGATGAGGCGACGGGTGATCCGGACAATGGCATTGCGCCAGGCACACGCTGGGAAGATCTTCCCGAAGACTGGTGCTGCCCGCATTGTTCGGCCGAAAAAGACAGTTTTGAACCAGTCTGAGCAGGCTCAGTTGGCGATTGAGAGGATTGAGAGATGACAAGCGGTACCGTTGATCTGGCAAACAATGATCGTGGTGTGTTGTTCGATGCCGATGCCGAGGCGAAAGCCGCTGGCTGGGGAACCGATGATCCCTATGTCCACCTTGCCAAGCTGTATGATGGCCCGCCGGTTCGCAAAGGCGTGCTGGAAGACCTGATGGGTATTCCGCGTCAGTACAACACCGATCAATGGCCGGGCGAGGTCTATTCGATCCTCTCGTTCGAGGCGGTCAACAAGGCCTTCATGGATAGCGAGAGCTTTAACAACAAAGTCTATGAACAGATGTCCAGGACAGCCTTGGGCGATACGCTGCTTAATATGGACGGAGCCGAGCACAAGCGCATGCGCAATGTCTCGAAGCCGTGGTTCAAGCCTTCGTTCACTGACGGGTGGTGGAACGATAACTGGATCGTCAATGCCGTCGACGAACTGTTTGATCGCCTTACCGCAAAGGATCATGCCGACCTCAACCTCGAACTTTGCGCGCCCTTGCCGATGAGTGTGGTTTCAACCGGTTTTGGTATTCCGGCGGCAGAAGCGCTCGAGTTTCGCAAGGCGCTTCTGCTGCATGGCACCCCCGATGAGATGGCAAAGGCCCATGCTGTGGCAACCGGCATCCTGAAACGCTTGATCGACGAGCGGCGTGCCAATCCGAAAGACGATCTGATCAGCCGTTTCGTTCATGCCGATCTTGAGCTTGAAGACGGCAGCAGCCGCAAAATGGACGATGAAGAGGTCATGCGTTATTGCAATCTCATCGTCCATGCCGGCGGCGGCACCACCTGGCGGCAGCTGGGCATCACCATCATGGCGCTGCTCAACCACCCTGAGCAATTGGAAGCTCTGCGCCAGGACCGCAGTCTGATGCGGCCGGCCATCCAGGAAGCCACGCGCTGGTACCCGACCGACACGGCGTTTCTGCGCTATGTGGCCAAGGATACAGTGCTGGAAGGTGTCGAGATGAAGCAGGGCTCGATTGCCATGCTGTGTCTGGGCTCCGCGAACCACGACCGAACGCAGTGGGAAGATCCTGACAGTTTCAACATTCACCGTCCGGCCAAGCGGCATTTTGCCTTTGGCGCTGGTGCCCATGCCTGCTTAGGGCAGCACCTGTCGCGCCAGGAAATGGAAGTGGCGCTGGGGGCCATGCTGGATCGCCTTGGCGACTTGCGCTGGGATCCTGACTATCCGGCACCGCGGATGGCCGGCGGCACGCTGATCGGGCGCGGCCCGGATTCGCTGCACGTGCGATACAATCCGATAGCCAGCTAACTCATATCATTTTAGTATCATAATAGTGCTCATTAATATTTGAATCCGCAATGACTAGCGTCCAATTAAGCACCAGATATAACCAAGGATTCGCCGTCATGAACGTCCAGACCCGATTGAGTCCGATTGTCGATGCTGATGCCCATGTGAACCCGTCGCATGATATGTGGGCGGATTATCTGCCTGCGGAATTTCGCGAAATGGCACCGCAGATCGAACATGGTGAAGACTGCGATTACATCGTCTTCGAAGGCCGCCGCCGCAAGCTGAACCTGATCAGTGCGCAGGCCGGACGCGAAGGCAAGGACTTCCAGATGCATGGCCGCGCCGCCGATGCCCGCGCCGGTGGCTGGATGCCCAAGGCGCGGCTTGATGACATGGACGAAGATGGCATTGATACGGCGATCCTGTTCGGCGGTGGTCCGCTGGGTACGACCAACAATGATCTCTTCCTGGCCAGCTTTGATGCCTACAATCGCTGGCTGGCCGATTTCTGCGCCTATTCGCCGCAGCGATTTGCCGGCGTCGGTTATGTTCCGATGCAGGATGTTGACGTGGCGATCCGCATGCTGCGCGATTTAGCCGCGCGGGGATTAAAAGCAGTCAATATTCCGGCCTTCCCGATGGCCAGGGTTTCAGCCTCTGCCGGTGCTAATGCCATGGACGCACAGACCCGTGCCCTCACCGGCGATGTTACCGGCGACCGCTCATATGCCGATCCTGAATTCGATCCATTTTGGAAGGCAGCTTGTGATCTCGGCATGCAGGTGACCATCCATCTGGGCGGCCGCGCGGTGCGCTTTACCGAGC
>JANOYZ010000360.1:0-2220 GCA_031429135.1 Novosphingobium sp.
GTCCGCACGGGCACAGGGCATTGTCGCGAAAAACGTGTTGCCCGCACTGCAACGCCAGCTTGCCGAGCTGAAAAACCAGCGCACCCGCGCCACTTCCGAGGCGGGTATGTGGTCTCGCCCGCATGGCGATGAATGGTATGCCTGGGGGCTGCGCGCCAGCACCACCACCCGCCGCACACCGCAGGAAATCCATCAGATCGGCAAGGACCAGCTGGCCGAATTGCAAGCCCGGATGGAGCCGATTCTGCACAAGCTGGGCTATACCTCGGGCACGGTCGGCGCACGGATGAAAGCGCTGTCGGGGGATGAGCGCTTCAAGTTTTCCAGGGACGACAAGGGCCGCGCGGAAATTATCAGGCTGATGGAAGACCGCATCGCCTTTATCCGCACCAAGATGCCACTGGCTTTCCGTACGCTGGTTCCCGGCAAGCTGGAAATCCGCAGGCTCCCTCTGGCCGAAGAGGCTGGCGCGCCCAATGCCTATGGCGGCGCAGGTTCAATCGACGGATCGATCCCCGGCAAGGTCTGGGTCAATCTGGGTGACACTGATCGGCATAGCCGCTTTTCGGTACCCGATCTGGTGTTCCACGAAGGGATTCCGGGCCATGTCTGGCAGGGCGAATATGCCAACCGGCTGCCACTGATCCGCTCGCTGCTGGCGTTCAATGCCTATTCGGAAGGCTGGGCGCTCTATGCCCAGCAGCTGGCGGATGAACTGGGTGCCTATGACGATGACCCGGTGGGACGGCTTGGCTATTTGCAGGGCATATCGTTCCGCTGCTGCCGTCTGGTGGTCGATACCGGGATGCACGCCATGCGCTGGAGCCGGGCGCAGGCGCAGCAATGGTTTGCCGAGGCCAATGGCTCGGGACTGTCCGAACTTGCACCAGAAATTGATCGCTATTGCTCATGGCCGGGGCAGGCCTGCGGCTACAAGATGGGCCACAGCGAGATCAATGTGCAGCGCACTCGCGCCAAGGCGGCACTGGGCGCGAAATATGATCTGCGTGACTTTGATCAGGCGGTAGTCGGCGGCGGCAATGTGCCGCTTGATGTGCTGGCGCTCAATGTCGGGCGTTATATTGCCGGGTCTTGAGGCCTGCTTCGGCCCCAAGAATCCACTGGATTACGCCTTGCCGAACATACCCTTGGCCATGTCGGCCAGATCGTTGAGCGGGTTGCCATCGCCGTCCTTGTCCAGCATCCCCGAAATTCCGGAAAGCGCAGAATTGCCCTTGATCATCTCGGCAAACTGACCAAGCGAACCTTCGCCGCCGATGTGGCCGACGATCTGAGACAGGATGCCCGCATCGACCCCGGTCGCTTGCGCAGCGGTTGCAACCGTATCACCCGGCTCACTGTGTGCCTTGCCCAGCGCACCAATGGCTTTTTCAGCGATTGCCGGATCAATGCCAAGCTTGGTGGCCATATTGGCGACGTCAAAATTGCTGCCAACCTGGCTGAGGATGCTGTCAAAAAGGCTCATGCTTGGCGACTCCATAAAAGTGAGCGCGAATGATGCGATGAATCATCGCTGGATCAAAGTGAATTAACGCAACATTTTAAGCGGGCTCAAGCGGCTACCGGAGCAGCCTGCCGGACGCCTTCATCAACGTGATCGGCAAATTGCGCGAAATTGTCGATGAATTTGCGGACCAGATCCTGCGCGGTCACATCATATTGCGACGGATCGGCCCAGGCACCGCGCGGATCGAGCAGCTTGCTGTCAACCCCCGCCACCGCCACCGGCACTTCAAAACCGAAGTTGGGATCGCGGGTAAACTCGGCATTGTTCAGGCTGCCATCAAGCGCGGCATTGAGCAGTGCGCGGGTGGCCTTGATCGGCATGCGCTTGATGCCTTCCATGGTCGCCTTGCCGCCTGACCAGCCGGTGTTGACCAGCCAGCACTTGACCCCGCCCTTGGCAATCCGCTCCTTGAGCAGGTTGCCATAGATCGAGGGGTGGCGCGGCATGAACGGGCCGCCAAAGCAGGTCGAGAAGGTGGCTTCCGGCTCGGTTACGCCGATTTCGGTGCCGGCAACGCGCGCGGTATAGCCCGAAAGGAAGTGATACATCGCCTGTTCCGGGCTGAGACGCGCGATCGGTGGCAGCACGCCGTATGCATCGGCGGTAAGAAAGATGATGTTCGCCGGAACCGGTCCTAGGTTCTGTTTCGACGAGTTAGGGATGAAATCTATCGGGTAAGAACCGCGGCTGTT
>JANOYZ010000361.1:0-13521 GCA_031429135.1 Novosphingobium sp.
TACTGGATGGTCAGCTTGTTGATCAGATCGCCCGCATTGCGCGTCGCGTTGTCCATCGCGGTCATTGACGCGCCCTGTACGCTGGCCATGTTTTCGAGCAGCGCACCGAAAATCTGGGTCTTGAGGTATCGCGGTAACAGCTCGACGAGGACTTCCTCTTCGTCAGGCTCATATTCCACCGCTGCGCCAGCCGCACCCACCGCTGCCACCTTGGGGGCGGGGACCGGGATGATCTGCTGCTCGGTGGGTTCCTGCGTCAACGCGTTCTTGAACCGCGAATAAAACAGATGCGCCTTGTCGAACTTGCCGTCCTCATAAAGCGCAACCAGCTCGGCGACGATCCGCTCGGCCTCGGCATAGCCGGGATCGCGGACATCACTGGTATCAAAGTGGTGCAGGATCGCCTTGGGCCAGTCACGCGTGATCGGTGCGCGGCCCTTGCGGCCAATGAGGTAGAACAGGACGGTCTTGCCATCGGCTTTCAGCTCTTCAGCCCGCGCCTTGGCAGCGCGGACGATGTTCGAATTGAACGCACCGCACAGCCCCTTGTCGGAGTTGGCGACGACGAGCAGATGGATCTGGTCCTTGCCGGTTCCCGCCATCAGCTTGGGCGCGCCTTCGCTGGCAACTTTGCCGGCCAGGCTGCCCATGACTTCGGCCATCTTCGCCCCATAGGGACGCGCCGCCTCGGCAGCAGCCTGCGCCCGGCGCAGCTTGGCAGCGGCGACCATCTGTTTGGCCTTGGTGATCTTCTGGGTCGATTTGACCGAGTTGATCCGCCCTTTAAGTTCCTTCAGCGAGGCCATTATGGCTCCTTCAGCGCGTCAGAGGGTCAGGCGAACTGCTTGCCGAATGCATCGAGCGCAGCTTTCAGGGCCGTGGTCGAATCGGCGGACAGGTCCTTGCTGCTGCGGATATCGCCGAGCAGCTTGCCATGTTCGACGCGCATGTGGCTGAGCATTTCGGCTTCATAGGCGGTGACGCGGTTGGTTGCGATACCGTCAAGGTAGCCCTGGGTGCCAGCGAAGATCGACACGGTCTGTTCTTCGAACGGCAGCGGGCTGAACTGCGCCTGCTTGAGCAGCTCGGTCAGCCGCGCACCGCGATTAAGCAGCTTCTGGGTCGAGGCATCAAGGTCCGAACCGAACTGGGCGAAGGCCGCCATTTCGCGGTACTGTGCCAGCTCCAGCTTGATCGAGCCGGAGACTTTCTTCATCGCCTTGGTCTGCGCGGCAGAACCCACGCGGCTCACCGACAGGCCGACGTTGATCGCCGGACGGACGCCCTGATAGAACAGGCCGGTTTCAAGGAAGATCTGGCCATCGGTGATCGAGATCACGTTGGTCGGAATATAGGCCGAAACGTCACCTGCCTGGGTTTCGATGATCGGCAGCGCGGTGAGTGAACCGCCGCCGAGCGAATCGTTCATCTTGGCGGCGCGCTCGAGCAGGCGTGAGTGCAGATAGAACACGTCGCCCGGATAGGCTTCACGGCCCGGAGGACGGCGCAGCAGCAGCGACATCTGGCGGTAAGCCACGGCCTGCTTGGAAAGATCGTCATAAACGATGACGGCGTGCATGCCGTTATCGCGGAAATATTCGCCCATGGTCACGCCGGTGTAAGGCGCGAGGTACTGGAGCGGAGCAGGCTCCGAAGCGGTGGCGGCGACTACGATGGAATATTCCATGGCGCCGTTTTCTTCGAGCTGGCGCACGATCTGCGCAACCGTCGAACGCTTCTGGCCGACAGCGACGTAGATGCAATAGAGCTTCTTGCTCTCATCATCGCCGGCGTTGGCTTCTTTCTGGTTGATGAACGTATCGATCGCGACAGCAGTCTTGCCGGTCTGGCGATCGCCGATGATCAGTTCGCGCTGGCCGCGGCCGATGGGCACCAGCGCGTCAATCGCCTTGAGGCCGGTCTGCACAGGCTCGGAAACCGATTTGCGCGGGATGATGCCGGGGGCTTTGACTTCAACACGCTGGCGGCTGGCGGCAACGATTGGCCCCTTGCCGTCAATCGGGTTGCCAAGGCCGTCAACCACGCGGCCCAAAAGTCCCTTGCCGACGGGAACGTCAACGATGGTGCCGGTGCGCTTGACCTGATCGCCTTCCTTGATCTCGGCATCCGAGCCAAAGATCACGACGCCGACGTTATCGGCTTCAAGGTTGAGCGCCATGCCCTTAACCCCGTTCGAGAACTCGACCATTTCACCGGCCTGAACCTGATCAAGGCCATGGATACGGGCAATACCATCGCCCACTGACAGCACCGAACCGATTTCCGAGACCTGGGCCTCGGTGCCGAACTGGGCGATCTGGTCCTTGATGACCTTCGAAATTTCAGCGGCGCGGATATCCATGTTCAGCCTTTCATCGATCTTTTTAAGGAAGAGCCTTCAGCCCTTCATCGCATTCGCGAGAGAATTGAGACGGGTGCGGATCGAGCTATCGATCTGGCGGGAGCCGATGCGAACGACCAGACCACCAAGAATGGCGGGATCGACGCTGGCGGTAATTTTAACATCCTTACCTTCGCGCGCTTTCAGCTTGGCGGAAAGTGCCGTCAGCTGGGCGGCGGAAAGTGCGTGGGCGCTGGTAACTTCGGCGGTCACCTCACCGCGCTGGGCGGCGGCGATGCTGGCGAAGGCGCTGACGATAGCGGGCAGGGCGGCAAGGCGGCGGTTACCGGCCAGCACACCCAGAAAATTCTTGGTCAGCGGCGAAAGCTTCAGCAGCTTGGTGATATTGTCCATCGCCTGGCCCGCAGCCTCACGCGTGATGCGCGGATTGCGAATCAGTCCGGCAAGATCGCTTGAAACGCTGATCGCCTGACCCAGATTGACGAGGTCGCCCTCGACCACCGCCACCGAGCCTTGCTCGCTGGCCAGATCAAACAGCGCAGAGGCGTAGCGCCCTTGCAAGCTGGCCGTAATGCCGCCGGAATTTTCCACGCGTATCGGTTCCTTCATACCGGGTGACCGTCAGGACTGAATTGGCCCACCCAATGGGCAAGCCGCCTGTCGACGGGGGCGCGCATAGCGACGATTGTGCTGCGATGCAAGGTAGCTGAAGCACAAGCTGCGCTTAGTTGCTGGCAGCACGTTTGCTTAAGCAGGATAGCGAGGGTTTTAGCAGAGGCGAATCGCTAATGCCCTGCCGAACACTTATAGACCAACCGTTCATTCGGCTGACCAGGGAGCAGCCCCTTCACCGCCGCCTGCGCATCGCCCAGCTGCCTCGCTGCCGCCTCGCCGCCGCCGCAGGAGGGCGGTTTATACTTGCCGCGCGCAAGGCGCACTTTGGCCATGGTTTCGGCATCGAGCAGATAGCGATCAGTCACATAGGCGCGCGCTGCCGGATCATAAGCGGCGATGGTCACGGTATCTTCCGAATTGGGTGCGAGAATGCGGGACCAGCCATCGCCAGCCAGGCCGTATTGCGTCTTGGTGTTGACGCAGCCGTCTGCGCCCCAGTTCACCGGTACATCGGTTGTCGGCGAAACGGTGATGCGGCTGCGGGCAGCATCAATCACGCAGATCATCGCGCTGGCATTGTCAGACGTGCTGGATAGCGTTTCGCTGGCAGCGCCGGTGGGCAGTTGGCTGGCGGCCATTTCCTTCGCGCGCGAATCAATCTCGCTGATCGCCGGGCGCGAGAACCAGGCGACAACCGCGCCGATCAGCAGCGCGCCGGCGGCGATCACAGCGATCTTGCGCTCCCGCACTTTGTTCTGCTGCCCCATAACAAAGGCGGTTCCGCCCGCCAGCAGCGCCAGCAAAAGCGCAAGACCCGCCAGCGCCATACGGTTTTCGCGCGATGCGATGACATCCAGTTCGGCCAAGCGTGTCGCCCTCGCGAGTGCTGCGTCTTGCTTATCGGCATCGGCGCGGGTCACTTCATCGGCGGTGGTCTTTTCATCGGCCAGCCGCTGTTCCTCGGCGCTGAGAAACTCTGCCTGACTGCGGCAAGGCTCGCCGGTCATGGCCGGTTTTACCCCGTTGGCGAGGAGGAAACGCGAAATTTCACGCATCGAAACCGCAAAATAGAAGGAACTGTCTGCGACTGACGCGGCCTGAGTCCCATAGGAATTGGCCCCCATAACCCTGCCGCAAGCATCGAGCAGCGGCCCGCCCGAATTGCCCGAAGCAATCTGCGCGGTGTGCAGCAGGGTGTCGAACTGCCGGTTTGATCGCCCCGACGAGATATTGCCGTGGGTCTTCACCGGCTGGGTGGGGGCCATGTAATCAGCCGCAGAGAAACCTTGTGCGACATCGACATTGCCCGGATAGCCCACCGCCCAGACGTCCTGCCCATCGCTGACAGCGCCGGTAAACAGCGTGGATGGTGCCAGAGTTCCTGCCTCGCTCAGCTTGAGCAGAGCCAGATCATTGCGCGGCGAATAGGCGATGACCCTGGCGTAATAGCCGCTCTTGCCTTGTGATGGCACGACGCCGATGCGCATGGTCTGGTCATTGATCAGCGGCTCGACAACATGGGCATTGGTGACCACCAGATTGGGGCCGACAGCAAAGCCCGAGCCATGACCGACCAGCCCGACCCCGTCCTCATCGTTAGAGATTAGCACCACCCGCACCACTCCGCGCGCGGCGGCGGCGATGTCAGCTGGATCGGCGGCCAGCCGCTGCGGCACGGCGACGAAGGCAAGGGCTATCAGGCAGAACAGCGAAACAATGGGGCGCACAGACAATCCTCCGACAGGGCGGAGACTATGTCGTTCCGACCAGCAATCGCAAGCGCCAAGATATGGCGAGCAGCAGATTGCCAGGATTGCTTTGAACGCAAACACCGGGAAGCGTGGTGCTTTTTGCCGGGGTACTGTCAGCGCACTGTTTCCCGATTGCCGGAGCCATGCCATGATCGCCGCTATGGAATTGCCATTATCTGACGAGGAATGCTGGACCGCCGTGCTTGGCCGCGACCGTGCTTTTGACGGACGGTTTGTCACCGGGGTGCTGTCCACCGGGATATATTGCCGCCCAAGCTGCGCGGCTCGGCATCCCTTGCGCGCAAATGTGCGCTTCTTTGCTGACGGTGCGG
Organism: Novosphingobium sp.; assembly: GCA_031429135.1. Classification (GTDB taxonomy): domain Bacteria; phylum Pseudomonadota; class Alphaproteobacteria; order Sphingomonadales; family Sphingomonadaceae; genus Novosphingobium. The sequence continues at coordinate 5,061 of JANOYZ010000361.1, forward strand.
CGGCGCGGGCTGAGCGCCTGCGCCCGTGCAAACGCTGCCTGCCTGATGATGTCTCACGCGATGAGAAAGCCGTGCTGGCGGCGATTGAGGCGATCAAGGCCAGCGAGGAGCCGCTGGCTCTAGCGGGCCTCGCGGCGGATGCGGGCTATTCGATGTCGCATTTCCAGCGGCTGTTCACGCGGATGACCGGGCTTTCGCCTGCCGCCTATTCGCGGGCGCTGCGGCTGGAACGGGCCAACGCGGCACTGTCTGCCGGCGAGCGGGTGACCAATGCCATCTATGATGCCGGGTTCAGCGGGCCATCGCGTTTCTATGCGGCGAGTGAGGGGAGAATGGGCATGACACCATCGGCCTGGGCAGGCGGCGGAAGAGGCGTGACGATCTGCTGGGCGGTGGTGGCGACGACGCTGGGGCCGATGCTGGTGGCGGCGACCGCCAAGGGAGTGTGCCGACTGTCATTCAACGAAGACGGCGATGACCTGCGGGCGCGCTTCCCTCATGCCGATCTGGTGGAGGGCGATGCGGTCTTCAATGCGCTGCTCGAGCAGGTGATCGCCGCCGTCGAATGTCCCGGCGATGCCAGCCACATCCCGCTCGATGTGCAGGGTACCGCCTTTCAGGAAGCCGTCTGGCGCGAATTGCGCCGCATCCCCAAGGGCGAAACGCGCAGCTATGCCGAGATCGCCGCCGCAGTCGGCAAGCCCGGCGCAGTGCGCGCGGCGGGTTCGGCGAACGGGGCGAACAATGTCGCCGTGCTGATCCCCTGTCACCGGGTAATCCGCAGCGATGGCAGCCTTGGCGGCTATGCCTATGGTCTGGCGAACAAGCAGCTATTGCTGGATCGCGAGGGCGGAAGCTAACCCGTCTTCTTCATCGCCTCCTTGTCATCGGCGGCTTTCTGTTCCGCGTCGAGCTTCATGGCTTCGATCCGCCGGAGCAGAGCCTTGCCCAGCTGGCTGGTATGCGGGGCATAGGCGATGACTTTGATTAGCCCCAGCGCAGAAGCGAAATCACCGCGATGGGCATAGTCGAAGGCCAGCCGGCGGCGCACGTCTGTCGCCTCCGGTGCAAGCGAGAAAGCTGATTCCAGACCGGCGCTGGCATTGGCCGGAGCAGCCTTGCCCTGCCGTCCGAACGATTCGTACCAGCCTAGCAGTCCCCTGATATTGCGCGGCTCAGTGGTGATGGCCTTGCGATACCAGCTGCGCGCCGTCTGCCATTTTCCCGCCGACACATCATTGACCGCCTTCAGCCGCCAGGTGGCAATCTCGCCTTTCAGCACATTGGCGCGCGGGTTATTGGGATCAATTGCCAGCGCACGATCAACATAGGCCTCGATGGCTGTATCATTGGCGTGGGCTGCTGGCGGATCGTCATCGCGCATGGCGATAACCTCGATCTCGGGATCGACCTCATCGTCCTTTTTCTTGTCTTTGTCCTTGTCGTCAACCTTGGGCTTTTTCTTTGCTTCGGCTTTGCGCTTTTCGGCCTCGGCCTTGCCGACTGCTTCGCCGATGATGCCGTATTCGACCTGAGCCAGCTCTACCCAGCCATCGGCATTCTGGGGATTGGTGCTGGTGAAGCTCAGCAAGCCAGCGCGGGCCTGCTTCAATTGTCCACCAGCGCGGCGCTGCAAGCCAAAATCAATCAGGCGGGATCGGGTGGCATCAAGCTGGGTGATCTTAACGTCGCCATCCACCGCAATCGGCTTGTTTGATGAGACATAGCTGATTCCCTTGCCAAGATAGGCATGGAGCGCCTTGTCGAGCGTTTTGAGATCACCGAACACGGTCTTCGCCGCCTCCAGGCTCGGGGTGCCCGAGGTTGTCGCCTTGAGGTAGGCCTCCAGCTTGCCGGCATATTGCGGCTGGGTACTGAGCATATGCACCAGCAGCCATGACCGGGCATAGAATTGCAGCACTTCCTGACCGGTCATCCGGTTGGGGCGTTCGAGCACCTTTTCGATCGAAATCTGGTTCTCTTCCATCAGCGTCTGGCCGCGATGAAACGCGGTTTTGCCCAGGGTCCAGCCGCCATCGGGGGCGATCGAAGCGGTCGAGACGAATTCGGCAAAGCCTTCAACATACCAGCCGGGATAAGGCGCGGTAAAATTGCGGAACATGAAATGGTGAGCATATTCGTGGAACAGGATGGTCTTGCCATCAATGCCGCGCAGATCGGTCTTTTTCGCGCGGTTGACCACGGCATAGCTGCCATCGCTGGTCGGGACATAGAACCCGGCAACCAAGCCATCGGCACCGAGCAGTTCATTCACCGTTCCCTGCGATTCAACCATATAAATGGTCAGGCGGTTGGGGGCAGGGTCACGTGGCACTTTCAGCCGCAGCCGCAGCAGGCCATCAAAGCGTTCAACATCCGCAGCGAATTGTTCCAGCCCGGCGCGATCACCATTGCTGTAGATGATGAAGTTGTAAGTATCGGCGCGCGTCCAGCCGGCGAAAGCAGCGGCGGGCCAGGCGATCAGCAGCATGGCGGCAAAACAAGCGAACAAGCGTCGGAAAGGTTTCATGGTTTCATCCCCTGCGGCATTATGTCGCCCAGCATCGCGCGCGACGCAAGGGGGTGAATCAGAGGCTCGACAACTGCGCCTTGGTGGGGGAAAGAACTGCGGCATCAAGGGGAGAGTGAGCAATGACTGCGGATAGTAATCGAGCGGGTTCTGCCAGCAGACCACCACTCTGGCGCAGGATATGGGACTTCCCGCTGATCGCCATGCTGGTGTCGCTGGCCATGGTGCTGGGGGCGATTATCGGCACGGGGCTGGCGCTTCGCGGTCTGCCGGCCCTGCTCGGAAGTAATGCCGCAATTGCTGTCCAGGCACTTGTCACGGTCGGATTGGTCTTCCTCGTCTGCAAACTGGCCATTCGCCATCTGGGCGAGCGGCGGCACGATGATCTGCCGCTGGCACCTGCGCTGAAGCTAAGTCTGGCGGGCATATCGGGCGGCGCGGCGCTGATGGCGCTGGTCGTCGGGCTCGCTGCGCTGGCGGGTGCCTATCGCATCATCGGGCCGGGCGGCGGCGAAGACGCGGTGATGATCCTGTTCGGCGGCGGGCTCGTTGCTGCCGTTGTCGAAGAAGTGCTGTTTCGCGGGATCCTGTTCCGCTGGATCGAGGAATTTGCGGGCAGCTGGGTGGCGCTTGGCCTTACCTCGGTCCTGTTCGGCATGGCTCATCTGGCCAATGACAACGCCAGCCTGTTCTCTTCAGTCGCCATCGCCATCGAGGCGGGGATTATGCTGGGCGCGGCCTATATGCTCACCCGGTCGCTGTGGTTGCCCATTGGCATTCACTTTGGCTGGAACGTGGCGCAGGGGCTGGTGTTCGACGTGCCGGTATCAGGCCATCCGGTGCGCGGGCTGGTCGAGGCGCAGCTGCAAGGTCCGGAACTGCTGTCGGGCGGGGCATTCGGGCTGGAGGCCTCGGTCATTGCGCTGCTGGTGGCGTCGCTTGCCGGGATTTGGCTGACCCTGCGCGCGGTCAGGGCTGGCCATATCATGCAACCGCGCTGGGTGCGGCGGCGGCTGGAGCGCGATCACACGAAGCTGTAAGGATCGATATCAATCGCGACGCGTACACCGTTCGGGAAACGCAGCGGATCAAGCCATTTGCGAATGATCGTCTGGAGCTCGGCTGATCGGCGCGCGTTAATCAGGAAGCGATAGCGATAACGCCCGCGTAGCAGCGATAACGGGGCCGGTGCCGGGCCGATCACGAACACGTCAGCCACATCGGGCCGCGCTGCGCCGATATGGCGGGCAGAGGCCTTGGCTTCGGCTTCGTCCTCGGATGAGATGATGATCGCCGCCCAGCGCCCGAACGGCGGGGCCATGGCATCGCGGCGCGATTCGGCCTCCGCAGCATAAAAGGCATCGCGCTCGCCGCTGGCCAGCGCCTGGATCACCGGGGCTTCGGGATGGCGGGTCTGGATCAGCACTTCGCCCGGTTTTGCGCCGCGCCCGGCACGCCCGGCGACTTGCGCGATCTGCTGATAGGAACGCTCGCCCGCGCGCAGATCGCCGCCTTCAAGGCCAAGATCGGCATCGACGACGCCCACAAGGGTGAGTTCGGGGAAGTGGTAGCCCTTGGTCACCAATTGCGTACCAACGATCACATCGATCAGCTTGTTTTCTGCGGCCTCGACAAAGGTGGCGATCTTGGCCGGACTGTTGAGCGTATCGGACGTGACCACCGCCACCCGCGCCTCGGGCATGAGTTCGCGCACCTCATCGGCGATACGCTCTACTCCCGGCCCGCAGGCGACCAGGCAATCGCCGGTGCCGCATTCCGGGCAGGTTTCGGGAATACCATGTTCAAAGCCGCAGTGATGGCAGGTCAGGCGGCGCGACAGGCGATGCTCGACCAGCCAGGCGCTGCAATTGGGGCATTGAAAACGGTGGCCGCAATTGCGGCACAGCGTCAGCGGGGCATAGCCGCGACGGTTGAGGAACAGCAGCGATTGCTCGCCGCGTTCCAGCCGCAGCTTCATTTCCTTTACCAGGCGCGGAGCCAGCCAGCGCCCGCGTTCGGGAATATCCTTGCGCAGATCGACGATCTCGATCCCGGGCAGGGTTGCGCCGCCAAACCGGTCGGGCAGATCGATTTTTCGGTAAACCCCGGCCTCGGCCAGTTGCATCGATTCGAGCGCCGGGGTGGCGCTGGCGAGGATCACCGGGATCTGCTCGAACCGCGCACGGATCACCGCGACATCGCGGGCATTATAACGCACGCCATCGTCTTGCTTGAACGACACCTCATGCGCCTCGTCCACCACGATCAGGCCAAGCCGTGCATATGGCAGGAACAGCGCCGAGCGTGCGCCGACCACCACCTGCGCTTCACCACGCACTATCGCCCGCCACGCCCGCCGCCGCTCTGTGGACTTGACCGAAGAGTGCCATAGCAGCGGGGGAACCCCGAAACGCGCCTCAAAGCGGCGCAGGAAATTTTCGGTCAGGGCGATTTCGGGGAGCATCACCAGCACCTGCTCGCCGCGCCGCAAAGCTTCAGCAATGCCCTCGAAGTAGCATTCGGTTTTGCCCGAACCGGTCACGCCATCGAGCAGAAACGGGGTAAAGCCGCCTTTGCGCACGGCATCGACAAAATCATCTGCCGCCGCCTGCTGATCCTCATTCAGCTTGGGTTGGGCGAAATCGGCGCGGGCGCGGGGGTATGGTCGATCGAGATCGACCACTACCGGCTCCAGCAGTCCCGATCCCACCATGCCCCGCAGCACACCTTCGGAAACGCTGGCCCGCTCGGCCAGTTCGCGGATCGTCGCCTGCTCGCCCTCCAGCGCATCCATCGCGGCGGCGCGTTGCGGGGTAAGCCGGGCGGGCTCCACACCGGTCAGCCGGTATTCGGTCATCGTCACGCCGCCGCGCAAGGCCGCCGCAGATGACAGTGCCATGCGGGCAACCGAATTGAGCGGCGCGCAGTAATAGTCTGCGGTCCACTCGATCAGACGGCGCAGGGGAGCCGGGATCGGCGGCACTGGCAGCACTTCGAGCAGTGGACGCAGCTTGCTTTCAGCCACTTCGTTGCCGGGCAGTCGCTCAGGCTCCCAGACAATTCCCAGCACCTGCCGTGGCCCCAGCGGCGCGACGACAACCGAGCCAAGCTCGATCTCCATGCCGGGGGGCACACGGTAATCGAGCACGTTTAGGACGGCATTGAAAACAAGGAGTCGGACGCGGTGCATTTCGACTCTCTATATGGACTGGCGCGATGCGGCGACAGGGCTATAGGCTTAGCCCACAGACTCGATCCCGTTCCCGGAGCCATCCATGAAGTTCTTTGCTGACACCGCCGAAATCGCCGACATCAAGGAACTGGCCGCCACCGGCCTGCTCGATGGGGTTACTACCAACCCCTCGCTGATCATGAAGTCGGGCCGCGATTTCATGGAAGTGACCAGGGAAATCTGCGGCATCGTCGCTGGACCGGTCAGCGCCGAAGTGGTGGCGCTTGATCACGCAGGCATGATGCGTGAGGCTGAAATCCTGCGCAAGATCGCCGATAATGTCTGCATCAAGGTGCCGCTGACGCTCGATGGTCTGAAGACCTGCAAGGCGCTGACCAGTGATGGCACTATGGTCAATGTCACGCTGTGCTTCTCGGCCAATCAGGCGCTGCTCGCCGCTAAAGCGGGAGCAACCTTTGTCTCGCCCTTCGTTGGCCGCCACGATGACAACGGCTTTGATGGCATGGCGCTGATCAGCGATATCCGCCTGATCTATGACAATTACGATTTCGGCACCGAAATCCTGGTTGCCTCGGTGCGCCATGGCATCCATGTGCTCGAAGCTGCCAAGATCGGTGCCGACGTGATGACCGCGCCGCCGTCGGTGATCAAAGGTCTGGTCAAGCACATCCTGACCGACAAGGGCATCGAAGGCTTCCTCGCCGATTGGGCGAAAACCGGGCAGTCCATCTGAGGTTGGCATTGCGCGGCACCCTTCGACAAGCTCAGGTTGAGCGGGCGTTGCAAATTTGTTCAATAACCAAAACCCGCTCAGGCTGAGCTTGTCGAAGCCCACGCGCCAAGGCTAACCCCGCAGACAATGGCTGACGAATCCCCCCTCGACCGTTTCAAGACCGTGCTGGCTGGCGCGTCGCGGGCGATTGCGCGTGATGCGGAGCTGGAGGTGGCCTGGACAGCGGACAATCCGCAACTGGCGGGCAATTCCTTGCGGGTGCCGATGCCGGGGCGTGCCCTGCCGCCTGCGCAAGCAGCCGAAGCGCGGGGCTTTGCCGATAGTTTTGCGCTGAAGCGCCGCCACCATAACGAGGCGGTCCACGTGCGCTCTGCCCCGCCCGAACCCACGGCGCGCGCCTGCTATGATGCCATCGAGCAGGTGCGTTATGAGGCGCTGGGCTCGCGCGCCTATCCCGGTATGCGTGGCAATCTTGATGCCGCGCAGGCGGTGCGTATGAGCGGCGATCCGATCACCCGCGCCATGCAGGCGGGTGATGTGCCGATGCAGGCCGCGCTTGCCCTGATGCTGCGCGAACACCTCACCGGGCAAGCCGTCCCCGAGGCAGCGCGCGGCGGGGTGGAGATGCTGCGCGGCTGGATCGAGGAGAAGGCCGGCGGCGATTTCGATGCCCTGGCGCTCAGCCTTGATGATCAGCGCGCGTTCCAGAGCCTTGCGCTCGATATGCTCAGCCATCTTGAGCTCACCCGGTCCGAGCAGCTTGATCAGGACGCTAATGAGCCAGATACCGAGGATGGCGATCAGGAAACCGAGGATGAGGAGGATGGCGGCGAAGCGGGGGATGAACAGTCACCGCAGGAAGTCGCCACCCAGCCGACGGATGGCGATGATGACGCTGACGGCGATGGCGAAATGGAAGAGGGCGATCAGCCCGACGAGGCTGATGCGGGCGACGAGGGTGAAGAAGGCATGCTCCCCGTCCGGCCCAACCGTCCGTGGACCGACGATCCATCGACCTTTGATTATAAGGTCTACACCGCCAGATTTGACGAGACGATTGCCGCCAGCGAACTGTGCGATGAGGAGGAACTCACCCGTCTGCGCGCCTATCTCGATGCCCAGCTCAAAGGCTTGCAGGGCATTGTCACCAAGCTGGCAAACCGGTTGCAGCGCCGCCTGATGGCGCAGCAGAACCGCAGCTGGGATTTCGATCAGGAGGAAGGCATCCTTGATGCCGCACGGCTGGCCCGCGTCGTCGTCGCGCCGGGTTCCTCGCTTTCGTACAAGATCGAGCGCGATATCGAGTTCAAGGATACCGTGGTCACGCTGCTGATCGACAATTCGGGATCGATGCGCGGGCGGCCGATTTCCATCGCCGCAATCAGCGCCGATGTGCTTGCCCGCACGCTCGAGCGTTGCGGCGTCAAGACCGAGATCCTCGGCTTCACCACCCGCGCGTGGAAGGGCGGGCAGAGCCGCGAATCCTGGCTCGGCAGCGGCAAACCCGCCCAACCCGGCCGCCTCAACGATCTGCGCCACATCGTTTACAAAAAGGCCGAAGAGCCGTGGCGGCGCGCGCGCAAGAACCTCGGCCTGATGATGCGCGAGGGCCTGCTCAAGGAAAACATAGACGGCGAGGCGCTGCTCTGGGCGCACACGCGTTTGCTGGCCCGCCCCGAAGATCGCCGTATTCTGATGGTGATTTCAGACGGCGCGCCGGTCGATGATTCGACGCTGAGCGTCAACTCTGCGGGCTATCTTGAGGCCCACCTCAGGAAGGTGATCGACTGGATCGAGCGCCAGTCGCCGGTGCAACTGGTCGCCATCGGCATCGGCCACGATGTGACGCGCTACTATCGCCGCGCGGTAACGATCATGGATGTCGAACAACTGGGCGGCACGATGATCGAGCAGCTGGCCGGGCTGTTTGAAGAGGAATGAGGTCGATGCTCTCCCTACTGCTTGTCTTCTGCCTGTTCTTCGTGCTGGCGATGATCGTGCCAAG
>JANOYZ010000362.1:0-32334 GCA_031429135.1 Novosphingobium sp.
CGATTTATTGCGAAAACCGGTACCCACTCTAGTCGGCAGCAGGTGCCACCATGGCATAGTCTTCCAGTCTGGGTGCAGCCATGACCTCCACGAAGTGATCATAGCTCCACGGCCAGACCTGGGGAACGCCCTCGGCATTGAGATACCAGCTCTGGCAGCCCGAGGCGAAGACTGTGCGCTGTGCGTCCTTGTTGCGCGCGGCTTCATAGGCCTCGAGCGCGGCCATCTTGGGCGCGATGCCGGTGCATTTTCCTGACCGGACAAGATCGATCAGCTGATCGAAATAGTCCCACTGCTTTTCGGCAATATCGATCAGCGAGAAATTGCCGACCGGGCCGGTCGGGCCATTGAGCAGGCACAGGTTGGGGAAATGCGGGATGGTCACGGCATAGTAGGCACGCGGTCCCTTGGCCCAAAGCCCCTCAAGATCAATGCCGCCTTCACCATGGAATTTCATCGGCCGGACAAATTGATCGACCTTGAAGCCGGTGGCGAGCGCCAGCACGTCAAGCTCGTGGAAGGTGCCATCTTTCATGCGCACACCGGTGGCTTCGATGCGCTGGATGGCCTGGTTTTCCAGATAGACCGCCGGTTCCTGCACCGCGTTGTAATAATGGGCGGAAAAGATCATCCGCTTGCACGCCGCGCGGTAATTGGGGCGCAGCTTTTCCTTCAGCTGTGGATCGCGGATGCTGTCCTCAAGATTTTGCTCGACGATCTGCTGAATTTCGGCGAGCTCTGGCGAATCCATATCGATGATCGCAGTGGTAAAACGGGCCTTGCGCGCGGCGGCTTCCGGGCCATTGCGCACGGTTTCGATAGTGGCGGGATCATCGCGGAACACCTGTTTTTCCGCCTCGGAATACTGATTGTCAGGGCAAGGCATGATCCACTGCGGCGAACGCTGGAATTGGACGAGCTTGCTGGCGCGCCGGGCCAGAGCCGAGACGATCTGCACCCCGGTCGAGCCATTGCCGATCACACCGATGCGTTTGCCGTCCAGCGGTACCGAATGATCCCAGCGGGCGCTGTGAAACCACGGGCGCTGGAAATCCTTCAACCCCGGAATGTCGGGAATGCTGGGGTGGTGCAGCACGCCGGTTGCCGCCACCAATATATGGCCTTGATCGGCATTCCCTGATTTGGTGCGGATGTGCCACTGCCCATCCTGCCAGTCACACCGCTCGATCTCGGTGTTGAAGCGGATATATTCGAGTAAGCCATAATGCTCGGCGATGCCTTCGAAATAGGCCTTGATCTCGGTGCCGGGGGCGAAAAACGCGCTCCATTCGGGGTTGAGCGCAAACGAATAGGAGTAGGAATGCGCCGGAGTGTCGCAGGCCAGGCCGGGGTAGGTATTCTCCCGCCAGGTGCCGCCTGCCGAGCCGCCCTTTTCGTAAATGACGAAATTGGTTTCGCCGCGCTCCTTCAGACGGATCGCGGCGAGCAGACCCGCCATACCGGCACCGATAATGATCGTGCGCAAGCCTGCGCCCTGTCCGTCCTGCATTCCCATGCCCTTATATCAGTCACTGGCAGCGCGGTGTTTCCATCTGGTTCAACACCTGAGCCTGGATAGCGGAATCGCGCAAACGGCAGTTAATTGCAATGATAGATGTGCATTACTCCGGGCCATGCTTCACGGCTTGTTATCGGGATAGGGTCCCATCACCAGAAACAGCAGCGCCGAAAGCAGGCACAGCGGCATCGCTGCCCACAAAGCCGGCTCATAGGATCGGGTGGCGTCATAGATGGCATTGAGTGCCACAGGACCATTGCCGGCGGCCAGTCCGATAAATCCGGCAATCGTGCCAAACAGGAAGCCGAAATTCTCGCGCCCGAAATAGCGCGAGGTGAGATAGGCAACGATATCCAGTTCCGCGCCGAGCGAGAAGCCGAAGATCAGCACGGCGATCGACGCCGCAATGGCAGAACCGGGCATCTGGATCAGGATCAGCAAGCCGATGATCGGCAGCGAGACGCAGGCGGCGGCGATGATCCGCCCATCCATCCTGTCGAGCAGCGTGCCGATGGTCAGCCTGCCGATAATTGCCGTCGTGCCGATGAGTCCCGCTATCCACGCCGCCAGGCTGCGGCTGATCCCCCCGGCTGACAGCACCGGGACGACGCTGACCGCCATGGTCACCACCACCAGAGCAATACAGACACCGGCAATCAGCAGCAGAAAAAACCGCTTTGTCAGAATGCCGCTGTGCCAGATCGAAGCACGGTTAGCGGCAATCGGCGAAACCTGTGTCTGTTTGACAGTTCGTTCCTTGTCTCTGGCGCTGGTGAAAAACAGCCAGATGATCGGCAGGGCAATCACCAGCCAGAATGCGCCAAGCCCCACCCAAGCCATCCTCCAGCCGAAGTTCTCGATCAGCCTTTCGGTAAGCTTGGGGATGATGAAAGATGCGATGCTGCTGCCGCAAAGCGTCACGGCGAGCGCGAGGCCGCGTCCGGCAGAAAACAGGCTGGTAACCGCTGCCGTCCATACTGATGGCTGCACCAGCACGATTCCCACGGTCAGCGGCAGCCACAATGCTCGCCATTGCCAGATGCTGGGACCGGTCAGACTGAACATTGCGATTGCGGCACAGACGATGATCACGGCGGCCAGACCGATCCGGCGGGGGCCATAGCGATCAACGAAAAGCCCGGTGAACGGCGCGCATATCGCCGCGATAGTCGCCGTGATCGAGTGGCCCGACATGATCTGCGCCCGGCTCCAGCCGAATTCCTGCTCAAGCGGTGCGATGAACAAGCCGCTGGAATAGGAAATGATCGTCGCCACAGCCATGCCGGCGCAAGCTGCCAGAACCACGGTCCAATGTGCCCGCCACTCGGCAGCGGCATTGCCATCGATTCTCGTCGACATCGGCCTCTTCCCTATCAATATACGCATTTGATTGAATGCGCGTTGGGAATTGCATAATGGCAGAGAACGCGCTTGTCTTGACAAATTGGAGTGCTGGCAGCGCATGAAGACGTCAGTTAGTAATTTAGGGTGGATAAGCAGGAGTGATGAATTGCAGACTTCGCCATGGCGAGCGGTGATGAGAGACCCGCTGGCTGAAGCTATGTTGGGGCCGGGTGGTTCGCAGCAACTCGAAACCGTTGAAGTTGCTGGCTATCCGCAGCAGGTGTTCAAAGGCGCACCGCGCAATCTTGCCGGACTTTACCAGCAGGCGATGGGTTTCGGTGATCGCCTTATGATCGTGCAGGACGATCAGCATCTGACCTATGATGAGGCATTCTCACAGGCCGCCGCCCTCGCCGACGCTTTGCGTAATCGTTACGGGATCAAGCAAGGCAGCAAAGTGGCGGTGGTCACCAGCAATCGCATAGAATGGATCGTCAGCGTGCTGGCGATCACGGCAGTTGGTGCGGTTGCCGCACTGGTCAACAGCCGCGGCGTGGCCGAGGAAATGCTGCGCGCTATTGCCACGGCAGATTGCGAACTGGTAATCATGGATGCCGATCGCGCCGATATCATTGCTGCCGAAGTGCCGGATCCGGTCTGGCCAAGAATCCTGATCGGTGCCGCAATGGCGTCACTTCGGGTGGGTAAGGATGCCGATTATACAAAACTGTCGGCGCCCCGACCAGGTCTCGTCTTCGCGCCTGATGTGCTGGCTCCAGGCAAGGGCGGCATTGTTCTGTTCACTTCGGGAACCACCGGCTTTCCCAAGGCGGCGCTGATAAGCCAGGGCGCGCTGGCGCATTCGGTAGCCATCGCCTGCTTCATGGGTCTGGTGCAGGACGCCCGTTATGAAGCGGAAACCGGTGAAGTTCTGCCGCCGGAACGCCGATCCATGGCAACCCCTGCGGTCATCCTCGGGCCGATGTTCCACTTGTCAGGCATCATGCCGATCTTCCGGGCGATCAGTCTGGGCACTACCATCCACATCATGAGCAAGTGGAATGTCGATATCGCCTTCGATACGATCGAAAATGTCGGGATGAGCCGGTTGTCGTTCGTTCCCGCCATGCTGTGGGACATGCTGCGCTCCCCTCGCGCCACACCCGAGATGCTGGGCAAGGTGGCCTATATGGCCAATGGCGCCGCCGCGCTCAATCCGGCGCTGCTGGCAGAAATTCGCGGTCGTATGCCCAATTGCCTGCTGTCCAACACCTATGGCCAGACCGAGACGACCGCCTGGACCTGTTCGATCAGCGGTCAGGCCTATCTCGATAATCCGGCATCCTGCGGCTGGGCTGCCCCGAGCATTCAGGTGTGCATTCGCCGCGATGATGGCAGCGAGGCGGACATCGGCGAGCCGGGCGAATTGTGGGTCAGCTCTGCCGGGCTGATGAGCGAATATCTGGGTGATGCCACGGCCACGGCGGAAGCCTTGCAAGACGGCTGGCTGGCATCGGGCGATGTGGCGACCATCGATGAAAACGGCATTTTCACCATTGTTGATCGCAAGAAGAACATGGTCATTTCCGGCGGCGAGAATATCTACTGCGCCGAGGTTGAACGTGTGCTGTCAAACCATGCAGAAGTGCGCGATTGTATTGCCTATGGCCAGCCTGATGAGCGGCTGGGCGAGCGGCTGGTGGCGACGGTTGTGGTGCCGGCTGGGTCACAGGTGAGCGAGGCTGATATCAAGGCTTACTGCCGCGAACATCTGGCAATCTACAAGGTTCCACGCAGTGTCGTGCTGACATGCGAGCCGCTGCCACGCACCGCTTCAGGCAAGACCGATCGCGGCAAGTTCCTTCGCAATCTGCGTGAGAAGGGGTGATCGGCCATGACTTTCGAATTCATCCGCTATGAACTGGCTGGCCGCATTGCCACGATAACGCTGGCGCGACCGGAAAAACTCAATGCCGTCAATGGTGCAATGGTCAGGGAATTGATCGCCGCGTTCGAGGCTGCCGATGCGGATGACGCTGTTCGTGCGGTAATTGTCACCGGCGAGGGCCGCGCCTTCTGCGCCGGGGCAGACCTGTCACGCGGGTCGGAAAGCTTTGTCGCGCCGGGAAGTGATGCGTTCACCGGATCAGATGGCCGGGTCGATTACAGTAACGAGGCGATTCGTGAGGTGGGCGGGCGTCTGGCGCTGGTAATCTACAATCTGCGCAAGCCGGTGATCGCCGCGATCAACGGTGCCGCAGCGGGGCTGGGGGCGACTTTGATCCTGCCCATGGATATCCGCATCGCTGCCGAAGAAGCGCGCTTTGGCTTTGTGTTCACCCGGCGCGGCATGGTGCTGGAAACGGCGGCCTCGTGGTTCCTGCCGCGCATCGCCGGAATTGCGAAGTCGCTCGAATGGTGCATGTCGGGCCGGATGGTCGGTGCCGCCGAGGCATTGCAGCACGGGTTGGTCAGCGCCGTGGTACCGCAAGGCGAATTGCTCGCCGAGGCCAATCGCCTTGCCCGCGAAATCGCCGACAATGCCGCGCCGGTCTCCGTCGCGCTGGTGCGGCAGATGCTGTGGCGCGGGCTGGGCATGGCACACCCGATGGAGGCGCACCGGATCGAAAGCCGGGGGATTTACACGCGCGCGCGCGCTGCGGACGCGGGTGAAGGGGTCAGATCGTTTCTCGAAAAGCGCCCGCCCGATTTTCCGGATCGCGTTTCCACCGACATGCCTGATTTCTATCCGTGGTGGAGTGATCCGGAATATTCCTGATCACGATGCCGCTGTGATTGATAGTCAGGGGATAGTGGACCGGGCTGTCGCTTGGCCAAAAGCAGGCTCAGATAAGCGCCGCTGCCAAAGTCTGCCAGGCAGCGCGTAGATCGGCGACATCCGGCACCCCCGGGTTCGCCCCGACGACTTGCAGGCAGACGTGATCGGCACCGGCGGCAAAATGGGCGTTCACCCGCTCGGCAACCGTATCAACATCGCCGCAAGCGAACAGGGCATCGACCAGGCGGTCGCTGGTATTGGCGATATCGTCCTCGGAAAAGCCCAGCCGCTGCCAGCTGTTGGCATAGTTGGCAAGCTGGCCATAGCCTTTGACATAGGGCCGCGCGATATCGCGGGCGCGCGCCGGATCGGTTTCCAGCACGACGCCTTGTTCGGGGGCGAGAAACGGCCCAGCTCCCAAAGCCTTGCGGGCGATAGCAGTATGTTCGGGCGTCACCAGATAGGGGTGAGCTCCGGCTGTCCGGTCACGCGCGAGTTCGAGCATTTTTGGGCCTAGCGCAGCGAGACAGATCGCATCCGCAGGTACGCCTTCGCCCGAGAGCAGGTCCAGATAATGCCTCATGGCGCTGAGTGGCTTTTGATAGGCCTCACCAATCATGACACCATGGCTGACCCCCAGGCCAAGCACGAAACGCGCGCGCTGCTCACCCGGCAGTGCGTGCCACCAGCGGGCGACATCATGGGCATCATGCTTCCAGATGTTGAGGATGCCACTGGCAATGGTCATGGTCTTGGTCGCACCGAGCAACCGGCTGACATCTTCGAGCAGATCGCCGCCCATCGCACCGGGTATCCACAAGGTGCCATAGCCCAGTTCATCAAGTTCGCTGGCCGCATCGCATATTTCAGCGGAATCGCTGTGGCGCAGTTCCATCGACCAGATGCCGATCCGTCCCAGACGTGCCGTTCCCGAACCGCTCATCGTGCTGTCTCCAAGGCCAGCTCGCTGGCGAAGGTCGTGTCGGGGCCAGTGCGCTGACTGGTGATCCGCTCAAGCACCGTACCCATATGTTCAGCCGCAGTTCCCCATGCGGTTTTCAGGGCGAAGGCGCGTTTGAGGAAAAAATGGACATCGGCTTCCCATGTCATACCCATCGCACCAAACACCTGCACGGCGGTGCGCGCGGCAAGATCGGCTGCTTCACCGGCAACTATCTTGGCATGAGCACCGCGCGCCTGTGAGGCCGTTGTGCCAAGCGGCAGTTCGGCGGCGGCGCAATGGACCACGGGGCGGGCAAATTCGACCTGCACCTGAGCATTGGCGACGAGGTGCTTCACCGCCTGATAGCTGCCGATCGGCTTGCCGAACTGGCTGCGATCCTTGGCATAGCTGACCGCAAGATCGATGCACCGCTGGCCAAGGCCAATCATCTGCGCGGCGGCGAGCACAGCGCCGCGCTCGGCCGCTTGTCCCCAGTAACTTCCGACGAGCGTGGCGGGTGAGGGAGCCCATTCCACGCTGAACAACCGGCGGAAGGCATCGAAACTTTCCTGCCGCACCAGCGTCACCTCGTTGCGCGCCACTAGGTGGATTTCATCGCCATGGGCCAGCAACAGCGCCCTGGCCTGATCGGCGTCGGCAACAAAGCTGTTGGCCGCATGGCCGATGGCGACGAATTCCCCGGCCATGGCACGGTCCAGCCAGCCGCGATTGTCATCCAGCGCGGCGAGCAGCGGAATGGTGATACCGGCCAGTTCCACCAGCGGTTCGGGCAGGGCGACATAACCCGCCGCTTCGGCAATGCCGATAAGGTCAGTCAGGCCCATACCCAGCCCGCCGCGCTCTTCAGGGGCCATCATGCCCAGCAGCCCCATCTCGCAGATCGTGGCCCAGCGCGCATCATCGCGCGCCGCGCCGCTTTCAAGCAGCTTGCGCAGATCGGCAGGCGTGCAGGTTTCCAGCAGCATGGTGCGGGCAGCATCGGTGATCGTCAGCTGATCTTCGGTGAAAGCAAAGTGCATCGTCTCAACTAACCTGTTCAAGCACGGGGCAGGCCAAGCATCCGCTCGGCGATGATGTTGCGCTGGATTTCGTTCGATCCGGCATAGATCGGCCCTGCCAGGGCAAAGACATGGCCATCGAGCCAGCCATCGACATCACCGGCATCCGGCGCGGTGCTCAGCAGTTCGGCGCGGTCACCCAGAATGTCGAGCGCGGTCTGGTGGAGCGCAATGTCGAGTTCAGACCAGAATATCTTGTTGGTCGAGGCTTCCGGCCCGATGGTGCCACCAGCAGCGAGCCGCGACGCCATCGCATAGATCGTCAGCGCATAGGCCTCGGCAGCCATCCAGCTTTTCGCCACCCGCTCACCAACCGAGGCGGGCAGCCGGTGCTTGTGCTTTTCATAAAGCGCAATCAGCTTGCTGGCCGCCACCTGATAGCGCGCGGGCGAGCGCAGCAACAGCCCGCGTTCGAAACCGGCAGTGGCCATGCAGACGTGCCAGCCCTGACCCTCATCACCCAGCCGGTCAGCAACCGGCACCCGGACATTGTCGAGGAATATCTCGGCGAAGACCAGTTCTCCGTCCATCCGCGCGATCGGACGGCGGGTGACGCCGGGGGCATCGAGCGGGAACAGCACCAGGCTCATGCCCTTGTGGCGCTCGCTGCCGGGTTCACGGAACAGACCGAAGGCCCAGTCGGCAAAAGTGGCCCGGCTCGACCAGATCTTCTGGCCGTTGAGCACATAATGATCGCCATCAAGCGTGCAGGTGGATCGCACCCCGGCAAGATCGCTGCCCGCTCCCGGTTCTGACCAGGCCTGCGCCCACACATCATCACCAGCGGCCATGCGCGGCAGGAAGCGTGCTTTCTGATCGTCGGTGCCAAATTCCATCATGGTGGGCCCGAGCAGAAAGATGCCGTTCTGGTTCACCCGCGTCGGTGCGCCAGCGCGGTAGTATTCTTCCTCGAAGATCAGCCAGCGGATGAGGTCGAGGCCGCGACCGCCCAGTTCTTCTGGCCAGGTGACCATACCCCAGCGGCCCTCATTGAGCTTGCGCTCCCAATCGCGGTGCGCCTCAAACCCTTCGCGGGTCAGGTCGAACGATGGGAGCGGGCCGGCGGGCACATTGGCTTCCATCCAGCTGCGTACTTCCTGACGGAAAGCGCGCTGTTCGTCAGTATATTCAAGCTTCACGCGCCTGCTTTCTTGGTGCCAGCGGCGGCGGCCTGCTTTTTGTTTTCTGCCGCCATCGCCTTGGCATCAAGACCGGCGATAGAACTGCCCATAGTCAGATCATTCTGCGCATGGGCAAAATGGTGCATGTGAAACACCGCATCCATCGCCGTGTTCTTGCCGCGCAATTCCTCGACGTGGTTGACCGCCTGCTTGGTCAGCCAAGCGCCAAGGCGCGGCTGGGCGGCGAGCTTGGCGGCGACTGCGGTGGTCTCGTCGCGCAGCGTTTCACGCGGTACGATCTTGTTGACCATGCCGAACGAATAGGCGCGCTGCGCGCTCATCCGCTCACCCAGCAAAAGGAATTCCTTGGCGACACGCGGCGGCAGTTCAAAAGCATGGGCAAAGTATTCGACGCCCGGAATGCCCATGCGGACCACGGGATCCTGGAAGAAGGCATCTTCGGAGGCGACGATGAGATCACAGACCCAGGCGAGCATCAGCCCGCCCGCAATACAGGCACCCTGAACCATGGCCACGGTCGGCTTGGGGGCAGCGCGCCAGCGGCGGCACATGCCAAGATATTGCTCCTGCTCACGGGTATAGAGCAATTCGGCGGCCGGTTTGTTGACATGGCCCGGAATCAGCAGGCGGTTGTCAAAATCCTTGTGCAGATCGCGGCCCGGCGTGCCGATATCGTGACCGGCGGAGAAATGCTTGCCCGAACCAGCCAGCACGATGCACCGCACCGCATCATCATTGACCGCGCGCTGGAATGCCGCGTCCAGCGCATAGGTCATCTGGCCGTTCTGGGCATTGTTGAAGCCGGGGCGGTTCATCGTCAGCCAGGCGACATTATCAATCACCTCATAGAGCACAGGCTCGTCGGTTTCATAGACGATCTCGACATTCTGGGGTTCGACGAGGTCTGACATGACTAGTTCTCCGGTTTCTCATCGGCAGTAAGCAATACCAGCGCATCGACAGCCACGGCACCGCGTCCTTCGGGTAGAACCAGTAATGGATTGATTTCAACCTCGCGCAAGCGTTCTCCACCAGCAAGAACTGCCTCACCCAAAGCGGCGATAGCCTGAGCTGCGGCTGCCACATCGGCCTTGGGCGCACCACGATAGCCATCGAGCAGGCGAAAACCCTTGAGACTGCGCAGCATGGCTTCGGCGCCAGCGGCATCAACCGGCAGTAGGGCGTGGCAGGCATCTTTCATCAGTTCGGTCCAGACCCCCCCCAGACCGACCGTCAGCATCCAGCCGAACACCGGATCGCGGGTGACGCCAGCCAGGATTTCGATCCCGCCCTGCAACATCGGTTCCAGCGTGACGCCTTCGATATGCACATTCATCGCGCGCGCCTTGGCCATCATCTCTTCGAAAGCAGTGACTGCCGCATCGGCGTCCATGATGCCCAGACGGATCAGGCCATGCTCGGTCTTGTGCGCGACATCGGGGCTGACCAGCTTGGCAACCAGCGGGAAGCCGGCCTGTTCGGCAGCGGCGCGGGCTTCAGCAGCAGTCTGGACCAGCGCGTCATGGACCACCGGCACACCGAAAGCTGCCAGCGCATCCTTGCTCTCGGTTTCCGAGAGGGCAGCCCGATCGGCAGGGAATGCGGGCCAAGTGGCCGTAGCCGGCTTGGATTGCGGCGCATTGCCACCCGATTTCTTCCACTTGCCATAGGCGCAGACAGCGCGGGCGGCGCGATCGAAATCGTCGAAATAGCCGATGCCATGGGCGGCCAGCCGTGCCTGGTCGGCCATCGCAAAAGTGTCGATGACGATGAAGGCCTTGCTGCTGGATGCCGCTGCTTTTTCCACCTGATCGAGCGCCTGGGTGAGGAAGTTTCCCGGCAGGTAAAGCAGCACCACATCGATATCGTCAGGCGCGGCTGCCAGCGTGATGCATTCCGACAGAAAGTCATTCGAATTGACGATATTGCCGGTGAGATCGACGGGGTTTGATACCATCGAATGCCCCGGAATCTGGGCGCTCAATCTGGCCTGAACCTTTTGCGGGAATGTTGGCGTATCACCGCCCGCCAGTGCCAGCGCATCGGCAAGGATCGCGCCGGCTGCGCCCGAAATGCTCAGCACCGCGCAATTGCTGCCGCCGATCCTGTCGCCAATCGTGTGGAGATAGGCCAGATCGGCCAGCCCCGAAAGCTCGCCAGCCCGGACGACACCGGCACGCGCGAAGGCGGCATCATAGGCGGCGCTGTCACCGGCAAGCGCGGCGGTGTGCGAGCGTGTCGCCTCTGCGCCTTTTTCGCTGGCACCGACCTTGTAAACCGCGAGCAATTTGCCCGCCGCGCGGAATTTGGCCGCAGCGGACAGGAACTTGGGGCCGTCGCGCAGTTCCTCGATATAGCAGACCGCTGCCGTGGTCGCGGCATCGCCAGCAAGGTAATCGAGGTAGTCGCTGAAATCGACCGAGGCCTCATTGCCGGTGTTGATCACGTGACTGAAAGTCACCCCGGCGCGTCTGGCCATGCGGAAGATGGTGGCGCACATGTTTCCGCTCTGGGTGAGCAAGGCGGTATTGCCAGCAGGCTCTCCGGGTTGGAATGATTGGCCGAAGGTGGTGAAAACCGCATCGGTGAAATTGGCATTGCCCATGCAGTTGGGCCCGGCGATGTTCATGCCCGTCCGCTTGGCGAAGGCGACAAGTTCATCCTGCCTGGCCTGACCATCGGCTTCGTTGGTCTCGGCATAGCCTGATGCATAGACCAGCGCCGCCTTGATCCCCAGCGCATGGCAGCGTTCGAGCTGGGGCAGGGTCGCCTCGGCGGACACCGCCAGAATGGCAAGATCGACCAGTTCGGGAACCGATTCGATATCCTTGAAGGCCGGTTTGCCCTGAACCGTCGCGTTCTTCGGGTTGACCGGATAGACACGGTCAAAGCCTGCGCGCAGCAGCAGGTCCATCGGTACGCCGCCGATCCGCGCCTTGTTGTCAGAGGCACCGATGATCGCGATCGAGCGCGGCTTGAGCAGGGCTTCCATGCTCATGCAGCGGGGCTCTCTGTGGCGTTGCCCTTCGGCGTGAACTGATACTCTTCCGGTTTGAAGGTCACGGTCAGGTTGCGGTAATCCACCAGTCGCCAGGGTGAGGCAGCGTGAACGCGGCCGGCGCTGTTCTTGTACCAGCTGGTGACGCCGGGATGGGCCCAGACGAGCGCGCTGTGTGCCTTGTCGACCTTTTCCTGGTAATCCCAGAATGGCTCAGGCTTCACCTCGAGCGCTGCATTGCCGGTTTCGACCAGTTCACGCAGGCCCTGCATGATGTAACGCACCTGGCATTCGGAATGGAACACCGCGCTGCCGCCGTGCGAAAGGTTGGTGTTGGGGCCATAGATCAGGAAGAAATTGGGGAATTCCGGCACGGTAATGCCCAGATGGGCACGCGGGTCTTCGTCACCCCAGCGGTCAAGAATGGTCGCGCCGCGACGCCCTTCAATCTGCATCGGCCACAGCATCCGGCGCGTCTCGAACCCGGTGGCGAGCACCAGTATGTCGCAAGGGTGCAGGGTTCCATCAGCGGTAACAATGCCTTCGGGCACAACATGATCGATCTGATCATCGACCAGATCGACATTGGGCTCGGTCAGCATCCGGTACCAGTGATTGTCGCGCAGCATGCGCTTGCCATAGGGCGGATAGCCTGGCGTCGCCTTGCGGATCAGTTCGGGATCGTGGCCGACCTCGCTGGCGATGTGCGCTTCCAGCAGGTCGCGCACCTTGGAATTCTCGGCATTGAGCGAACGCTGCTGATCGGGCCAGTTCGGGTCCACCCGCAGGTTGTGGTGAAACGTATCGGACGACGACCAGAACAGCTGGAATCGGAACCACTTGGTATAGAACGGGATGTTGTTGAGCACCCATTTCTTGGCGTTGGATACCGTCTCGAAATAGAGCGGGTTGAGCATTGCCCAGTGCGGCGAACGCTGGAATATCGTCAGGTTATCGACCACCGGCTGGATGGCCGGACCAACCTGCATTCCGCTCGCCCCGGTGCCGACCATGCCGACACGCTTGCCTTTGTAGTCCACCGAGTGATCCCAGCGGGCGGTGTGGAATTTCGGCCCGGCGAAGCTCTCCAGCCCTTTGATCGGCGGCACCTTGGGGCGGTTGAGCATGCCGACCGCACTGACCACGGCATTGGCGGCCATCTGATAGGTCTTGCCGTTGCCCCCGCGGATTTCCGCCCGCCAAATGAGCGCGGTCTCGTCCCAGGTGAGCGAGAGCACTTCTTCCCCGAAGCGGATGTTTTCGCGCAGGCTGGTGCGCGCGACATTGCTCTTGATATAGGCTTCGATCTGGTCGCCCTTGGCGAAGAAATGGTCCCAGTCGTTGTTGTTGTCGAAAGAGTAGGAATAGAAATGGTTGGCGGTATCGACGCCGATGCCGGGATAGGTATTTTCATACCAGGTGCCGCCGACGTCCGCATTCTTCTCGATGATCGTAAAGGGAATTCCGGCCTCTTTCAGCTTGATCCCCATGCCGACGCCGGAAAAGCCGGCACCGACGATTAGCACCTTGAAATCGGCCAGCCGCTGCGCATCGGGAGCAGCGCGCCAGTTCACGGTCTTGGGATCAATGCCCTCGAGGTCCATTTCCTCCAGCACCATCGGATAGTATTCTTCCGGTATATGCTGGCCGGTGCAGGCATCGAGCATCGCAGGCAGAAGTTCCATTGGCGGCGTTACCGGCAGCGGTTTTCCACTTGTCGCATAACCAGCCAGCACGTCTGCCACGGCCTCACGCAGTTCAGCCTTCAGGTCCTCCGGGGTTTCGTCGTGAAAGCTCCATGGACCCTTGATGTGCGGTGCGATGCGATCAAGCCAGGCGGGATCGCCACCCAGATGGACAAGCACCATCAACAGCGGGGCGGTGTCCGCTGATTCGAGGTTCTTGAGCAGTGCTGCACGGTTGCCAGCCAGCGCCTTAAGTCCATCCAGATTGTTATGGATTGTCATTCGCTCCAGCTTTCACCCTAGTCTTGTCCGCGCAACTTCGGCAGCTGCCGCTTCTCAGCTAATCTGGCTCGCCGCAGC
Organism: Novosphingobium sp.; assembly: GCA_031429135.1. Classification (GTDB taxonomy): domain Bacteria; phylum Pseudomonadota; class Alphaproteobacteria; order Sphingomonadales; family Sphingomonadaceae; genus Novosphingobium. The sequence goes on from JANOYZ010000362.1 coordinate 13,850, forward strand.
ACGATGAGCGGGTCCGGATTCTGATTGCTGCCCGGCTATAAGGCCCGCACTAATCAATAGCTGAAATATTGCAATAGGCGCGGTTCATTGATTACGCTAAGGGGCATTTGCAGTAAGGCTGCGAGGCGCATATCCGGCGAATCGCCAGTCTGCTGTGTCTCGCGGGTCTTGCGGGATATTGCGAGCAGGCAGCCCGGTTCGCAAGCTGGGGTGAGAAAAGGGATTTTGCTTGGTGACAGATGGCAAAACAAGCTCAGATTCCAGCGGCATCCTTGAACCGAGGCCAGGTCATAAGGCGATCCGGGTCGGTGCCGATGGCAGCCAGTGGATCGAAGGCTTTCGTTGCCGCATCTGCGCTGCCGTGCTGGCTGAATTGACCATGGCCTGCCGCAAGTGTGGCGGACGCGATTCGCTCGCGCCGTTCCGCGCTGCACAGACGGGTAAAATCTTCAGCTGGACCGTGGTTCATCGCAGTTATCCCGGCATTGCGGTGCCATTTGTCTCAGCGATCGTTGATCTTGATGATGGGCTGGCGCTGAAGGGAACATTGCGCGATGTCGATCCCGGCGCGGTGCAGTCAGGGATGCCGGTGAAGCTGGTGTTCGATGATGCGGGCGGCGCTTGCGACAGTCAGGGGGCCCCCTATGCCGGCTTCCACTTCCTGCCTGAAGGAGCCCGCGCATGAGCAATGCCTATATCGCCGGGGCCGATATGATCAGGTTCGGTCGCTACCCTGACCGGACCCCCTTTCAGCTGGCAGCCGAAGCAGCCTTGCTGGCGCTTGATGACGCTGGCCTGACGATAGGTGATGTGCAGGCGGTCTATGCCGGGTCGACATTTAATTCGGCATCGATGGTCGCGCAAAAGGTGTTGCAGCTGATCGGCCAGACCGGCGCGGAATGCGTCAATGTGTCGAACGCCTGCGCTGCCGGGGCAACCGCAGTCCGGCAGGCCATCATGGCGGTCAAGAGCGGTGAGTACGACATTGTCCTGGCCGTGGGCGCGGAGAAGAACCCGCGCGGCCTGATGGGTGGTCCGTTGACCGAAGGACCGCCGCCGGAAGGCCTGTTCGGATCGGTGGCCCCGCCGTCGATCTTTGCCGAGGCCGGCATGGTCCATGCCAGCCGATATGGCACGACCATCGAGCAATTTGCGCAGGTGGCAGTGAAAAACCACCATCACGCAACGCTCAATCCCAAGGCCGCCTATCGCACCGAAACGCCGCTGGCAGAAGTGCTGGCAAGCGAGATGATCGCCTGGCCGCTGACCAAGCTGATGTGTTCACCCAATGTCGACGGCGCAGCAGCGGTGATCGTGGTTTCGGAAAAGAAAGCGCGCGAACTGGGGCTGGGCCGTGCGGTTCGCATCAGGGGGTCGGCACTTGTCTCTGACCCTTACGAGGCGCGCAGCCCGGAAATGTTCGATCCCAATTCGGTCACTCGTCTTGCCGTGTCACGCGCCTATGACATGGCGGGAGTCGGTCCTGAAGACCTCGATCTGGTCGAATTGCACGATTGCTTCGCAACGGCGGAATTGCTGCATTACGAAAACCTCGGCCTGTGTGCCGAGGGCGAGGCGGGTCGCCTGATTGATAGCGGCGATACGGCGCTGGGCGGGCGGATTCCGGTCAATGTCTCAGGCGGATTGCTGGCGAAAGGCCATCCGATCGGGGCCACTGGCGTCGCCAATATCGTCGAGATCGTCATGCACTTGCGCGGTGAAGCCGGAGCGCGGCAGGTTGCCGGTGCCAAAATCGGGCTCGCTCACGTGCTCGGTTTCGCCAATGTTTCGGCTTCGGCCGTCCATATCCTTGAAATGGCATAGCATGGCAAAACCCTGGATTGATCTGTCGGGACAGGTTGCCCTGATTACGGGGGCGGCCTCTGGTATCGGGCGCGCGGCGGCCCAGGCGCTGGCAGGAGCCGGCGCCCATGTGCTGGCGGTGGATATTGATCTTGCCGGAGCGCAGGACACTGCGGCGCTGGTTGGCGGCAGCGCGCGCGCGCTTGATGTTGCCGATGACGCCGGGTGGCAAGCCATCGGCGAGTGGATCGAAGCCGAATGCGGGCGGCTCGACATTCTGGTCAACTCTGCGGGCGTTTCCTTGAAGGACAGTGTCGGTGATCCTACGCTCGACAACTATTACAAGACCTTCGCGATCAACGTCGAAGGTACTTTGCAGGGCATGCAACTGGCGCTGCGGTTCATGCGCCGACAGGGCAAGGGAGCGATTATCAACCTGTCCTCGACTGCGGCGCTCAAGGGTAATCCGATCATGGCATCCTATGGCGCGAGCAAGGCTGCTGTGGCGCACTTTACCCGCAGCGCCGCGCTCGAAAATGTCCGCGCCGGGCATGATATCCGGATCAATGCTGTGCATCCCGGCCTGATCGAAACCGCGATGGCGGGCGATTTTTACGGCATCTTTGAAAAGCTGGGTCCGCCTGAAGTGGTTCGTTCCATGATCACCACGGGGCGCGCCGGTCGGCCCGAAGAAGTGGCCGACCTTATCCTCTTTCTCGCTTCTGATCGCGCCAGTTTCATTTCCGGTGCGTCCATCGTCATAGACCGCGCCGCGAGCGCATGACTTACCAATGGAGCTATTTGTGACCGACCCACTACTTGAGCCGTTCAAGACCAAAGGCCTGACCTTCAAGAACCGCATGGTCCATGCGCCAACGACGATGAACATGTCGGACGACAAGGGCTATATTACCCAAAAGGCCGTTGGTGCCTATGAGACGCTGGCGGCGGGCGGCTTTGGCGCGGTCTGCGTCGGGGCAACTTGCGTGCGCTGGGAAGGTCTCATCAACGAACGCATGTTCGGAATCTATGATGATACCTACATCATCAGCCACCGTGAACTGGTGGAGGTTATCCATTATAATGGCGCGCTGGCGGGTCTCCAGCTGTTTTATGGCGGACTGATCGTGGGGGCGGGCGCTTCGGTTCCGATGGAGCCTGGCAAGGGCTGGATTCCGGGCACTGTTTCACATGGCCCATCGGGCAAATATCCTATCGGCAATCAGCAGCCGGGGGTTGTGACCACCGAGGAATATGATCAGCTGGTCGAGGACTTTGCCCAGGCCGCGCGCCGGGCGAAGGAAGCGGGCTATGACTATGTTTCCTACCACTTCTGCCACGGTTCGCTGCCGCATGTGACGCTGTCACTGCTGGAGAACCAGGGCCGCAATGATGCCTATGCGGACCGTTTTCTGTTTTGCGAACGCATCATCCAGCGCGCGCAGGAACTGTGCGGCAAGGATTACCCTCAGATTCCGCGCATGGTCTGCGACGAGAATTTTGAAGGCGGTTATGATCTCGATTATTTCATCGAGCATTATGCCACCCGCCTTCACGCGCTGGGTATCGATGCGATGGATTGCACATTCGGATCGATGCTGCCCGCCAGGAGCCGTAGCCAGGAAGTGATGTCTGGCGAGGTGATCGGCGGCGGCTTCTATGTGCCCAATCTGGTGGCGCTGCCCTATATCAAGCGCATGCGCGAGGGGCTTCAGGCGCGCGGCATCGATATGCCGCTGATGGGATCGTGCAATATCAACACGCCGGACCAGATGCGCACAATGATTGGCGATGGCGCTGCGGACTTTTTCACCACCTGCCGCCAGTCGCTCGACGACCCCGATTTTCCGCGCAAGATCGCCGAGGGCCGCGAGGAGGAAATCCGCAAGTCAACGCGCACCGGCGCTTCGCTGCTCGCGGGCAATATCTTCAACAAGGGCGTGGCCGGATCGGCGCAGAATGCCGCCTTCAGCCGTGACAGGGATTACCGCCTGATCCCGACGCAGCACCCCAAGCGGGTATTCATCGCCGGTGGCGGTTCGGGCGGCATGGAATATGCGATTACTGCTGATGAGATCGGCCATGATGTCACGCTGTTTGAAAAGTCCGGAACGCTGGGCGGTGTGATGAACTGGGCGGGCAATTACCGGACGCTGCGCAATATGGAACAGATCGCCTATCAGCCCGAATGGCACCGGCTGATGATCGGCAAATCGAAGGTCAAGGTCCAGCTGAACACCGAACTGACGGCCGAGACAGTGCTGGCTGAAAAGCCCGATATCCTGGTGATCGCCACTGGCGCGGTTGCCGCGCTCCCCGATGTTGCCGGGCTGGATGCGGCTTTGGCAAGTGGCTTTGCCCGCACGATTGACCGGGCGCTCGGCGAAGGGCCAGAGTCTTTGCCTGAAGGCCCAATCGTGGTCTGGGGCGCGGCAGAAGGCGTGGAACTGGCGCTTGATCTGGCGCGGGCAGGCCGCAATGTCCGCCTGCTTGAACCACACGCGAGCTTTGTGCCGACCTCTTATATCGGTTCGCGCACACGCTATGTCATGATGTGGGCCGGTGAAGTGGGCCTGGCACCGGAAACCGGGGTGGCGCTGGAAAGCGTTGGTTCGGGCACAATCCGCGTCAGCCATGCCGATGGCCGGTTCGAGGACATTGCCTGCGCGGCGCTGATCGTCACGCCTGGCCGTGCGGCTTATGATCCGCTCTCGGACAAGTTCAACAAGGCCGGCATTCACGTGCAGGTGGTCGGCGATGCCCGCAAACCGCGCTCATACGGCAATGCCATACACGAAGCCGCCTATCTCGCGCGCCGGATATGAAAACAGGTCGCAGAATCAATCTGTTCAGGAGGAATATATGGATCGGGTGTTGAAAAGGGGCGGAAAAATTGTCCTGACACTGGTTGTGCTGCTGCTCATCGCCGGATTGTGGCTGGTTGGACCGGGCAATGCCGGGCGGATGTTCTTCGGCATGGGTATTACTTACGATAAGCAAGCTCCCAAGCTGCCCGCGATGACCGGCCCGGCCGTGCTGATCTTTTCCAAGACCAACGGCTTCCGCTCGGACGATCAGATCAAGGCGGCCAATGTTGCGCTTGAAAAGCTGGCGCGCGAAAAGGGCTGGGCAAGCTACACAACCGAAAACGCCGCCGTGTTCAATGCCGATCAACTCGGCAAGTTCAAGGCCGTGGTGTGGAACAGCACCAGCGGCGATGTCCTGACCCCTGAGCAGCGCGCCGCCTTCAAGACCTGGCTCGAACAAGGCGGCGGCTTTGTCGGTCTGCACGGGGCGGGCGGCGATCCCTCATACAAATGGACATGGTATGCCGAGGAATTGATCGGCACTGCGTTCATCGGCCACACGCTCAACCCGCATATCCAGCGCGGGCGCTTGCTGGTGGAAGACCGCAATCATCCCGCCACCAAAGGACTTGATGCGGAATGGATCCGCAATGACGAATGGTATTCCTTTGCCAAAAGCCCGCGCGATAAAGGCTATCGCATCCTCGTCTCGATTGATGAGGCATCCTATCTGCCGGTCGAGAAAATTCCGCTGCTGGTGAACAAGGACCTCAGAATGGGCAAGGATCATCCGATGGTCTGGACCCACTGCGTCGGCAATGGCCGCGCGCTCTATTCCGCGCTGGGTCATGAAGCGGTGGCTTACTCCGAGCCCAAGCACCTTGAACTGATTGCCGGCGCAATCTCATGGGCAGCGGGGCTGGAAGGCCCGAGTTGTGAGGGTGGCAAGGAAGTTGCGGCAGCCGTCACTCCGTGAGACAGAGCACCTTTGCGGCATTGTCATGCAAAAATTTTTGCCAGACCTCGTCTTTGAACGGCACGTCGTCCATTTCGCGGAAGATGCGGGCAAGGTCTAGGCCCATGGGGAAATAGCCGCCGTAGATGATCTTGCCTGACCCGCGGGTGTTGGCGAACTTGATGATTTCTTCCGGCCAGTATTTGGGCGCGAAGGCGCTGGTCGAGTAATAGAGGTTCGGCCATTTGAGCAACAGCTTGACCGCCAGATCAACCCATGGCTCAGCACCGTGGCGCATGACGATCTTGAGCTCGGGGAAATCATAGCAGACCTCATCAAGATGGCCGACATACTGCGGCATCATCGGAATGCGCGGCCCCGGCACGCCGGTGGTGCAGAAAGCCGGAATGTTCAGCTCGCAGCACTTGGAATAGATCGGATACCAGTGCTTGTCATTGATCGGGCAAGGCGGGTTCTGTCCCGATGGGAACATTGAAACGCCCTTCAGACCAAAATCATCATAGGCTTGCTGGATCGCGCGAACCGAATCCATCCCCAGATGCGGATTGACCGGCATGATGCCGACAAAGCGATCAGGATAGCGGCGGATCGCGTCCAAGGCCCGATCATCATTGGTGTGGATCACGCCAATCCGGATGTTGAACTCATCCATTTTTGCGAGCGTTTCCTCGATCGACGAATTCCGGTCACGCTCGGCGCCCAGTTCACCGGGCAGATCCTTGAACATATATTCTGCCGGGTGGCGGTCCCATTTCACGCGTTCGCTGGATACCGGCGGGGCATGGGTGTAGTCACGAAATCCGATAAGTGTGTCGATCGCTGCGATATCGCGAGGGCGGGGCATTGCGAGGCCTTTCGGAAATTGCCTGACACGGCGCGTTTACGGGCATTTGAAGCGGTATTGCAACAGGCGTGAAGTATTGTAAAGGGTGGGTGCAGCTCCATTTTCCCTTGCGAGATTTCGGACAATACTCACAAATCAAACCCCTTGGCAAAGCGCAGAAATGTGATGAGAGGTACAGGTTGAACTTCGATTACACCGACGACCAGAAAGCACTGAAGGACGAGGCCAGAAAGTTCCTTTCGGCCTGTTCGCCGCTGACTGTCGTGCGCAGCGTGCTGGAAAATCCCGGTGAAGGCCATGACCCGTCACTGTGGGCGCGGATTGGCGAGCAGGGCTGGTGCGGAGCCGCGATTCCGGAAATTTATGGCGGGCTGGGGCTCGGCTATGTCGAACTGTGCGCGCTGGCCGAGGAGCTAGGACGCGCGGTTTCGCCGGTGCCGTTTGCTTCGAGCATCTACCTGTTTGCCGAAGCCCTGCTGCTGACCGGGAGTGAGGAACAGAAATCAGCCCTGTTGCCGCTTGTCGCCAGCGGAGAACTGATTGGCACTGTAGCAGCGTGGGAAGGTGCAGGCGTACTGACTGAAGCCGCTGTTTCCGCACGTGTCGTTGATGGCAAGCTCAGCGGGGTCAAGCTGCCGGTGACCGACGGACTGGAGGCACACCGCGCCGTGGTGCTGGCAATTGGTGATACAGGGCCGGGTTTATTCCTTGTCGATCTGACCGGCCCCGGTGTGACGCGCGAAATGGTCTCAACGATTGATCCGACGCGCGGTGCTGCCCGGCTCAGTTTTGACGGCGCGCCAGCCGAACGGCTCGGCAATGAGGGCAACGGGCTGGAGCAGCTGTTACGCATCCACGACCGCGCAGCTATCCTGATTGCTTTCGAACAGCTTGGCGGTGCTGGCCGGGCGCTGGAAATGGCGCGCGACTATGCGCTCGAACGCTATGCCTTCGGGCGGCAGATTGGCAGTTACCAGGCGATCAAGCACAAGCTCGCCGATGTCTTCGTGAGGAACGAAGTTGCCCGTGCCAATGCCTATTATGCGGCCTGGGCGCTTTCCAGCGATGCGCCGGAACTGCCGCTGGCCGCTGCTGCTGCGCGCGTTGCGGCTTCGGCTGCCTATTGGCTGGCGTCCAAGGAAAACATCCAGACTCACGGCGGCATCGGTTTCACCTGGGAGGCGGATTGCCATTTCTTCTATCGCCGGGCGCGCCATCTCGCGCTGGTGCTGGGTGCGCCACGGGTCTGGAAACGGCGGCTGGCTGATCAGCTGGAACTCCGGCTTGAACAGGAGCAGGCGGCATGAACTTCGAAGACAGTGCTGAAGAAGCCGCCTATCGCGGTGATGTCCGCGTCTGGATCGCCGCCAATGCCCCGGATATGAGCCACCTCGCTCCCGATGAGCGCCGCAACTGGCATGACAAGCACAAGGCAGTGGCTGGTATCTGGCAAGCCACCAAGGCTGACGCCGGGTATGGCTGCATCTCGTGGCCGAAAGCCTGGGGCGGCGCAGGCGGCACTGCTATCGAAGAGGCGATCTTCAACCAGGAAGAGGCGCGCGCCGGCCTGCAATTCACCTATTTCATGACCGGACTGCACATGCTGTTGCCCGCATTGCTGGAACACAACAAGGATGCGCTCTCGCTCAGCCTGATCCCGCCAGCGGTGCGCGGCGACAAGATCTGGTGCCAGCTGTTTTCCGAGCCATCGAGCGGTTCGGATTCAGCCGGCATCCGCAGCGCCGCCGTCAGGCAAGGCGATGACTGGGTGATCAACGGCCAGAAGGTGTGGAACAGCGGCGCCCAGATTGCCGACTATGGCATGCTGATCGCCCGCACCGATCCCGATATTCCCAAGCACAAGGGGCTGACTGCTTTCTGGCTCGATATGAAGACGCCGGGTGTCGAAGTCCGCCCGATCAAGATGATGTCGGGTGATAATGAGCTCAACGAGGTATTCCTCACCGATGTCCGCATTCCCGACAGCCAGCGCGTCGGCGAAGTTGGCGGCGGCTGGAAAGTCGTCATTTCGACATTGATGAACGAGCGTGCCGCGCTGGGTTCGGGCAGCGGGCTGTCATGGCGTGATATCATGAAGCTGGCGAAACAGGTGGCTTCTTGGGAGGGGACAGCTTTGGATGATCCCGCTTTCCGCGAATGGCTGGCCGATCTTTATGTCGATGCCGAGGCGATCCGCCTGCTCAGTTTCCGCACCTTGACCTCACTGTCAAAGGGTGCGGCACCGGGGCCGGAAGGCTCTGCCGGCAAGTTGCTGTGGTCGGGCCTGGCGCAGAATCTGTCGAGCCAGGCGCTCGATATTCTCGATCATGGCGGGATTATCGACGATCCGGAGCTGGCGCTGATGAACGGCGCATTCCAGCATCGCTTCCTGTGGGCTCCGGGACTGCGGCTGGGCGGCGGCACCGACGAGATCATGAAGAACATCATCGCCGAGCGGGTGCTGGGCCTGCCCGGCGATGTCCGTGTCGACAAGAATGTGCCTTTCCGCGAAATTCCGCGCGGACGCTGATGGAGATGACAATGGCGACCACCCCCTCTAGCGACCGCGGCTATGCCAGCCTGCCCATCCCGTTCGGCTGGTTTGCGGTGGCGATGTCCAGCGAAATCGCATCAGGCGAGATCAAGACGCTGCACTATTTCGGTACTGAATTTGTCATGTGGCGCGGGCAAGATGGTGGAGTCCGCGCGGTTGATCCTTTCTGCCCGCATCTTGGCGCGCATCTGGGTGTGAACAGCACGGTCAATGGCAACGATCTGCGCTGTGCTTTCCATCACTGGAGCTTCAGCGGCGTCGGCGGGGTTACCGATATTCCCTACAGCAAGACAATCCCGCCCCGGCTCAAACGGCACTGCCTGCCAGTCTGGCCGGTGGTGGAATCGGAAGGCGTGGTCTACGTCTGGAATCATCCGGACAAGGCTGAGCCAAAATGGCCGGTCGCGATGATGCCATCCTGCCCGGATGGGGAATGGGTGCTGCATTCAACCTATGATTGGGTGATCAATATCCACGTTCAGGAAATCACCGAGAATGGTCAGGATCACGCCCATTTCAACGCGGTCCACGGTGTTACCGGACCCGCAGAGGGCGAATTCAAGATCGATGGCTGGGTGCGGTCCAACAAGGTCGTCGCCGAAATGCCCACACCGCGCGGGCCCATGACCGGCATAATCGATGTCACGGCTACCGGCCCCGGCCAGTCGATCACCGAGTTCAAGGACGTCACCCATATCGTACATTCCCAGCAGACAACGCCGATCGATGCCGAAACCACGCATCTGCGCTGGCAAATGTATCACGCGCCTGATCTGAGCGAGGGTCGCCTGCGGGTTACCAACGCGCGGATTCGCGATCTGGTGAAACAGGTGCAGCAGGATATCCCGATCTGGAACGCCAAGATCTTCCGCAGCGAACCACTGCTGGTCAAAGGCGACGGCCCGATATTGGCCTACCGGCGGCAGTATCAGCGATTTTATGACTTTGCCGGCTAAGCAGGCGAAACGGCTTTACGAAGCGCCAGTCGCCTTTAACCCTCTACCCACAGGCCAGAAAATCACTTGCGCTTGTAATATGTCTCGCGCGAGTTGCTCCAATAGATCTGGGCGAGGCCAACAGCGGCCAGGATTGCCCCCCACAGCGCCCATTGCTTGTCGTTCGCCATGAAGCTGTTGAGAAAGGCGATGTTGAAGCCTTGCAGAATCCATACGCCGCCCATCATTACCATTGTCAGGCCGACAAGACTGCTGATCGCCCGCATGACGCCGTTGAAAACTTCGCTCATGATTTTAACTCCACATCACAAAAATCAAGGAGGAGCAGCAAGCCTAGGCTGCTGCCGGGTGAAATGCCAGTGCCGCGCCGTTCATGCAGTAGCGCAGACCGGTCGGTTCGGGGCCGTCATCGAAAACATGGCCGAGATGGCCGCCGCATGATGCGCAGCGCACCTCGGTGCGGGGGCTGGCAATGGTGAAATCAGGGCGCTTCGTAATCGACGCCGGCAGCGCCTCCCAGAAACTGGGCCAGCCTGTTTTGCTATCGTATTTGGTGCTCGAAGCGAACAGCGACTGGTCGCAGCCCGCGCAAGTAAAGGTGCCATTGCGGTGTTCTTTGAGCAGCGGGCTGGTAAATGGCTGTTCGGTTCCGCCTTCTCGCAGAACATGGTAAGCTGCCGGGCTCAGCCTGGCGCGCCACTCCGCGTCGGTATGGCGAACGCGCAAGGATGCATCGCTTGCCTCAGCCCCTCCACTGTTCAGCACCCGGTAGCCGATCAGACCAGCCGCGACGACGCCGACACTTGCCATTCCGAGAAATTCACGACGCTTCATCCGGTAACCTTCATCAGCAATGTTGGCGCATCAGGCTCTGCGCATAATAGCGATTAACGGGCGCATGGAAACCACTGCATTGCCAGTCATGTGCTGCGACCAACTGTGCTCATCCGCCTTTGCAAGCCTATTCAGCATAAACCATGGATCAGACCAGAGCAAATTGCATTGACTCATGTGCATATATGGTCAGGACTATTCACTCGTTGCCAGCATGGCCGGGATAATCCAACGGCACGCGCGGCATGAGTGAGGGTATGAATATGGCCGGGAGACTGGCAACACGCAGGGTACTGATTACCGGAGCCGCCAGCGGCATGGGCCGCGAGATTGCCCGCCTGTTTGCGCAGGAAGGGGCCGCTCTGGCTCTGCTCGATATGAACGAAGCCGGCGTGCTGGAACTTTCCGCTCAAATCGGAGCGGCTGGCTATGGCTGTGATGTTGCGGACAGGGCTGGGGTCAACCGTGCCGTGCCGGAAGCGGGGCAGCGGTTGGGCGGTATTGACGGCATCATCAACGCTGCGGGCATTCTTGATATTACCCCCTTTGCCGGTCTCGATCCGGCCAGCTGGGACCATATGCTGGCGGTGAATATGACCGGGCCGTTCAACGTGGTGAAGGCGGCGCTGCCATTTCTGCAGCAGGCCTGCGCAGCGACCATCGTCAATATCGCCTCGGTCAGTGCGCTGATGCCGATGCCGGGGACGGCGGGTTATTCGGCCAGCAAAGCTGGGCTGGCCATGTTCACCAAGTGCATCGCCATGGATCTAGGCCCGAAAATCCGTGCCAACACCATCTGCCCGGGTGTCATCAAGACCGAAATGACCAGATATCTCTGGGAAAGCCCTGAACATACCGCTCGCGCGGCTGATCGCGTGGCGCTGAAGCGGCTGGGTGAGGTGAGCGATGTCGCGCGCGCTGCGCTGTTTTTCTCGACCGAGGATTCCGGATTCACCACCGGCACCGAACTGCCGGTTGATGGCGGTTTTTCCTGGCGCTGATGCCTTCGCCTTCCCCACTAGTTCAAGCTGTTCAACAGGAGTTACACCATGTCAGCATTCCCACGCCGCAAGGTTCTGATCACCGGCGCTGCTGGCGGCATGGGGCGCGCCTGCTCCCGGCTGTTCGGTGCCACGCATGATCTGGTGCTGACCGATGTTTCGGCAGCAACGCTCGGTGAATTCGCCGCAGCATTGCAAAACGATGGCTATGCTGTTTCCGCTCATTCTGGCGACCTTTCGGGCACTGCCTTGCTGGCAACCCTGGCGGAGGAGGTTGCGGACGGGCAGCCGTTTACGCTGATCCACACCGCCGGACTTTCGCCAAGTCTGGGCGATTGGAGGGCGATCATGCAGATCAATCTGGTCGCTACAGAATTATTGCTGCGCGCCCTCGAGCCGGGCCTGGCACCGGGATCTGTCGCAGTGCTGATCGCTTCTTCGGCGGGCCACATGATGCCAGCCATAGCCGAAGTTGATGCCGTTCTGGCCGATCCGCTCCAGCCCGGTTTTCTTGACATGGCCGAAGCGATTATCACCAGTATGGGCGGTGCCAGTTCACCCGGCGGGATGGGCGGGATCAGCTATTCGCTCAGCAAGCGGGCCGTCCATACTCTGTGTCAACGCCGCAGTATCGCATGGGGACCGCGTGGAAGCCGCATCGTCAGCATATCTCCGGGCATGATCCTGACGCCGATGGGTAAATCGGAAATCGCCAATACCAATGGTGCATCGCAACTGCTTGCCGCGACGCCCGCCGGACGCGGCGGTACGGCGATGGACATCGCGCTCGCCGCCCAGTTCCTCGCCAGCGATGCGGCGAGCTTCATTTCCGGCACCGACCTGCTGGTCGATGGCGGCGGCACGGCCGGTGTCAAGCAGGCAATGGCATCGATGTAAGGCGGGAGAGCTTTGAATGCAGCCGTGTCAACTGGTCGCTGCCTCGGCGATTTCCCGCGCGCGGATGCGCAGGACATCCTTTTTGACCTTGCCTGATGGCACACGCGGCAGATCATCGGCCAGCACGATGTATTCGGGGAATTTTTGCCGGGCCAGGCCAGCTTCATCGAGGAAACGGCCTATTTCGGGCAGGTCGATGGTCTGCCCCTGGCGCGGGATGATAAAGGCGCAGCCCTTTTCCCCGGTGGCGGCGCTGGGCATGGCGACAATCGCCACCTCGGCCACCGCCGGATGGTTGAACAGCAGGTCTTCGACTTCCTTGGGGCTGATATTCTCGCCCGAGCGGATGATGATATCCTTCTTGCGCCCGGTGATGACGATATAGTTCTCGTGAACGATGCAGCCAAGATCGCCCATGCGGAAGAAACCGTCTTCGTCGAAATTTCCTTCATTGTCAGACGGGTGGACATAGCCAAAGAACAGGCCGGGGCCGCGGGCGATGATCTCGCCTTCCTCGCCAGCGGGCAGAGGATGGTCGTCTCCTGCATCGATAATCTTGAGCTCTGCCGGATAGACAATCTCGCCATCGGTGTCGGCACCCAGATCGGCGTATTTCGCATCACGAATGCCCAGCGTGGCGGTGACCATTTCGGTGGAGCCATAACAGCGAAAGAACAGGCAGCCCGGAAAGGTCCCGCTCGCCTTGCGGATCAGATCGGGTGAAACCGTGGTGCCACCGCAAAAGAACAGCCGCAGCGATGCGATTGCTTCAGGCTTGCTGCCGGCGATATCGAGAAGCTGTTGCAGAAACGGCGTGGCCCCGCCGTTTACCGTACAGCGGTTGCGCTCGATCACCTGGATGCCTTCCTCGGCGGTCCAGACGTCCATCAGCACGCTGGCTGATCCGTGAATCCAGGTCATGTCGAAGGCCCATAGCGCGCCGGTGATGTGCGTTACCGGCGAAGGCATGAAGACGATGTCGTCTGGCCCGATCTGCCATGCTTCACCCATGGCACGGGCGCGGTGATCGTAGCTGTAATGGGTGTGGAGGACGCCTTTGGGTTTGCCTGTGGTGCCAGAGGTGTACATCACCATCATCACCGCTGAGGGATCAACTGCCGGTAAGGCGGTTTCATCTGCCGGATCATGTTCCAGTGCGGCATCCCAGGTGAGCGCACCGGAAGCCCGCACGATCACCACATCGCGCAGATCGGGCAAGGCTGAACGCAGCCCGGACAGCATTGCAGCATAATCATGTTTGCGGAACAGGCCGGGCACGAAAATCAGCTTCGCGCGGCAATCAGCAAGGATATAGCCGAGTTCGGATTCGCGGTAGATCGGCGGGATCGGATTGATCACCAGCCCGGTCATCCGTGCGGCAAGAGCAATAACCGCCGTTTCCATCCAGTTGGGCAGTTGGAACGCGATGACATCGCCGGGTTTGAGCCCGCGCGACACGAAGAAGGCGGCCAGCCGCAATGACTGATCCCAGCATTGGCGGCGGGTCAGGCTGCCCTGTCCTTCGATCAGCAACAAGTGATCGGGATCAGTGGCCAGCGCATCACGCGCGGCATCGACCAGAGTCGTTTCGGTCCAATGGCCTTCAGACAGGTAGCGCCCCGCCAGATCATCTGACCAGCGCGTTTCAAAGCTGCTGGGATCGGTCCGCATTGTCCATTTCATGCCGGGTTCCCGAAATATTGTGGTTGGCGAGCAGTCTTGCATAGACGGGCGGCCATGGCCAAGCCTTAGGTGGCTATGGCCAAGCTGCGTCCTTCATCCGACGCGACCTCGATGGCATCGAGCAGGCGGGTCAGGCGGACGGCAAGATCGAAGTCAGGCACACTGCGTTTTCCATTGCGGATGTCGCTCTCGAACTGAGACCACATCTGCGCGACATTGATGGCTGCGCCTTGCAGACCAGCCACGGCAGGCGACGGCTGCAACTCCGCCTCGGGCAAACACTGCACGGTCAGTGCCGCGCATTGGTAGCCGCCGGGATGTTCGCCGGTGATTTCAAGCGTGCCCTTGGTTCCCCGCAGCTCAAAGCGCAGCGGGACGGGCGCGCCGCCCAGAATTTCGACGCTGGAAACGCAGCCGCTGCTATGGCGTCCGCTGATCAGCATGTGATCGGCACAGGTCCGCTCAACCAGCTCGCCGGTTCCGAGGATTTCAACCTTGTCCTGAAGAATGGAATTGCGCGCCGACACACTGGTATAAGCGCCGACCACAGCCTCGACAGCCGCCAGTGTGTGGCCGCCAGCAATGGTCGCCAGTGTCGCCCCATTGCGGCGGTCCTGCAGATAAGCATAATGCGGCGGCGCAGAGGTGCCCCAGCCGGCGGTTGACGATACCACGCGCAGATTGAGCGGCTGGCCGATCGCACCCTCGCTGACCAGCCTGGCAGCATGGCGAACGGCAAGCGAATTGGTGCCTTGCAGACCGATGGCAACATGCACACCAGCGCGCCGGGCGGCTTCTGCCAGTGCCTGCGCCTCGGCCAGATCACGCGCCAGTGGCCATTCACAATAGACGTGCTTGCCTGCTTCCAGTGCCGCCAGCACGATGGCCCGGTGCTCGGATACCTTGACCAGAACGGCGACAATATCCACAGCGGGATCGCGCACCATCGCCAGCGTATCACCATAGGCTTTCGCCGCACCAAAGGTGCTGGCGGCCATATCGGCAATAACCTGATCGCGGGCAGAAACCGCATAGAGCTCAATACCCGGAAGCGCCTGAAGTGCTGGAATATGCGTATCCCTGGCCCAGCCGCGTTCAGCGTTAGCCCCCGCAATCGCCAGTTTGAGCGGGGCCATGGTCAACGGGCTCTCGGCAGGCCCAGAACCCGGTCAGCGGTGATTTCGCGCTGAATTTCGTTGGTCCCGCCCGAAATGCTGAAGATCCAGCTCCACAGATAGTCATAGGTCCAGGGATGATCGTTGCGATCGCCGTTGAATTCAAGGAAGCTCCAGCCAAGAATTTCGCCGACCACTTCGCTCAATGCCTTGTGGGTGGAAGTGACCATCAGTTTCATCATCGAACCTTTGGGGCCCGGTTCACCGGTGCGATCAGTCTCGGCAATGTCGGCCAGGGTCATCGAGCGGATGGCGATGGCGTCAGCCTTGATCGAGGCCAGCCGCTGGGCAATGCAATCATCCTCGATCGCCCAGCGACCGTCTTCCAGCCGCACGGTTTCGGCAAGTTCGGTGGCCCGGCAGACGCGCTCGTAGAGTTCCAGCTGATCGCCGATGAAACCCAGACCGCGTTCAAAGGAAAGCGTCGCCAAAGCTGTTGACCAGCCGTTATTGACCTCGCCGACGACATTGCTCATCGGGATGCGCACGTCATCATAGAACACCATGTTGACGTGCTCGTCTTGCAGCATGGTGCGGATCGGCTTGATATCGATGCCCGGCGCTTTCATGTCACAGATGACCCAGGTCAGGCCTTTGTGCCGCTGGGAATTGCCTTTTGTGCGGATCAGCAGTTCCTGATAATCGGCATGTTGTGCATCGGTGGTCCACATCTTTGAACCGGTGACGACGATATGATCACCATCGATCACGCCACGCGTTTTGAGCGCCGCCAGATCAGAACCGGCGTTGGGCTCGGAAAAGCCCTGACACCATAAGGATTCGCCGCTGAGGATGCGCGAGAGGTGGAACGCCTTTTGCTCCTCCGTGCCGCGCGCGATCAGCGTCGGGCCGGCATGCATCAGCGAGATATACGTGGTGTTGATGTAATGCGGTGCGCGTACGCGCGCGAGTTCCTCGTACCAGATCACCTGTTGCAGCCCGGAAAGACCAAGCCCGCCAAACTCCTTCGGCCAGGCGACACCCGCCCAGCCATGATCGTACATCCTGCGCTGCCAATCGCGATCAAACTGTGCGGCTTGCGGACCATGTGGCGGGCGCGTCCTGGCCGGAACATTCGCCGTCAGCCACGCGCGTGCGCTCCCGCGGAATTCATGATCTGCTTGTGAATAATGCAGGTCCATCTCAAGCTTCCAGACGCGCGACAAGCAGGCGCGCGAGCAGGCTGCGCTTTGATCCGAACAGGCGCGAGAGCACCATGGCGTGCTTCAGCAGCAGGTGGGCATTGTGCTCATCGGTCACGCCGATGCCGCCGTGGAGCTGGATATTTGTGTCCGTATTCGCCTGGGCCGCCTGATTGGCCAGATGTTTGGCCGCATCGAGGTGGACAGCAGCATCCGACCGGCGCTCTTTCATGGCGGTTGCGGCATACCACAGCTCAGCCTTGGCGGCCTCGACACGCACCGCCATGTCAGCGCAGGGGTGCCGTACCGCCTGCCATGAGCCGATCTTGCGCCCAAAAGTCTCACGCACTTTGGCATATTCGACAATAAGATCGAGTGAAGCCTCGGCAATCCCCACCAACATGGCGGCGGTGCCAAGCTGTCCGAGTTGCCAGAGCGAACTACCCGAAAATGTCTCGACAGAACTGGGCAATTGCATGGCCAGCCTGATGCTGTTGGCTGGATCGAGGGCCGGGCGGGCCACGGTCTCGATTTGACCGAGGTCATACAACCGCGCCTCATCAGGGGTGACAAGCAGCGCATGGCTGGCATCACTGGCGCCAAAAATACGAAAAGCGTCACCATCTGTGACCATCAGGGCAACGCCGGTATTGCCCGAGATCACGGACTGACGCAGATCGGCATCGGTGATCATGTTGGCCGCAAGGCATTGTGCCAGCAGGTCAACCGGGGCGCATTGGCGGCCGCACTCGCGGAAAAACAGGGCGTGTTCAACCGGCGACAGGCCACTGCCGCCCGCTGCCTGGGGTACAGCAAGGGCAAACCAGCCCATTTCGCCGAGAAGCCCTAGCAGTGCGCCATTCAGATCGGCCGAGCCAGGGCTGTGCAATCGTTCAATCGGCATCGCGCCCGACAAAAAGCCAGCGGCGGCATTCGCGATCTCGATTTCATCCCCTTCAGGCGCGAGATACATTCTTCGTCCCTATTTCAAACCGACCTGAAGCTGTCACCGAAAAATGTTCCATTGCAAGCGCATTATTGCTCGAGCATGTAGATACGCGAGCACAAAATAATTGCAACAGCCTAAGTCTATTTCACTTTGTCAGCGTGGAAATACGTCGCTCTTTGCTGATATCAGCCCGCAAAAGGGACTTCTGCAACACCGGTCTCACCGGGTCGGAACGCGTAGATTCCGCCATTGGGAACGCTCGGTTCCATGGTGCAGGGCATGGCCATTTTGGTCGAGGTGACGAAAAGCGTTTTGAGGTCGGCCCCGCCAAAGGCCGGTTTGGTCGGGTTGGAGAAGGGCAGGGGCACGATCCGGTCAAGCGTCCCGTCCGGCTGGTATCGGCGCAAAGCCCCGGCACCGACATTGGCCAGCCAATAGCCACCTTGCGTATCAACAGTAGCGCCATCAACAAACCCTTCGCCCTCGTGTAGCGCAAGAAAAGGCCGGCGCTTTGAAATGGCACCGGTCTGCGGCTCAAGATCGAAAGCCTCGACCTTCCGGGTTGGAGAATCGGAGAGGTACATCGTCCGGCCATCGGGGCTGAAGGCCAGGCCATTGGCGATAGCGATGCCTTCGACAACGGGGGTCAGCCTGTCGCCATCAAGCCGGAACAGGCTTGCGCCCTTGGCGGCGCGGTTGGCCGGAAAATCATGGTCGTAGGCACCGATCCAGAAACGGCCCTGACGGTCACAGTGGCATTCATGCAGTTTGACATGAGGGGGAAGCGGCGAGCGGACCCTCAGCTTGAGTTCGCCAGTTCCGGGCGCAAAATCATAGAGACCATCGGCCAGGGCGACCAACAAT
>JANOYZ010000363.1:0-18143 GCA_031429135.1 Novosphingobium sp.
GAAGCCCTGCTCCTTGGCGGTGGGCAGGCTATCCAGTCCGTCCAGGCGCTTGTCCGACAGCGTGGCCAGCAGCCGCACCTTGCCCGCATCGAGCTTCAGGTGATCTACGAACAGATGCTGGCCCGTCTGCCCGAATTCAGGCTTGATCCGGCCAAACCGGCAAAATTCCACGGCGGGAACATCATTGCCATGGATTCATTGCCGATGCGCTGGGATTAAACCCGCAGCGCGCCCGCTACACGCATTCAATTCACCGTCGGCTTCTGCCGGAGCACAGGGAGAATATCATGAACATGAACGATCTGGTGCTCATCAGCGTCGATGATCACATCACCGAGCCGGGCAATATGTTTGACCAGCACCTTTCCGGCGAAGCCTATGCGACAGCGCCCAAGCTGAGAACCCTCGCCGACGGCACCAATTTATGGGAATATCAGGGCAAGAAAATCCCCTCGGTCGGGCTCAATGCCGTGGTTGGCCGCCCGCGTGAGGAATATGGCATGGAGCCAACCTCGTTCGAGCAGCTGCGTGCCGGTTGCTATGATGTCCATGCCCGCATTGCCGACATGAACGTTAATGGCATCGCCGCATCGCTCAATTTCGCCAGCTTCCCGATGATTGACGGCGGCCTGTTTGTGCAAGCGGATGACAAGGCGCAGGCGCTGACCCATCTGCGCGCCTACAATGACTGGCATGTCGATGAATGGTGCGGTGCCTACCCTGGCCGCTTCATCCCCTGCGCCCTGCTGCCGGTATGGGACATGGATGCCACTGTGGCCGAGCTGAGGCGCCTGTCCGCCAAGGGTTGCCACGCCGTTTCGATCAACGAAAACCCGACCGCGCGGGGACTGCCCTCCATCCACAACGCCTACTGGGATCGGCTTTACAGCACCGCGGCCGGGCTTGGCACAACGCTGTGCCTGCACATCGGCGGCGGCAATGCCAGCCCGCATGCTTCGATGGAAACGCCGATCGAGGCCTGGATCACCACCATGCCGATGGCGGTTGCGGTGGGCGCTGCGGACTGGCTCAACCTGAAAGCGCTGCAACGCAATCCGACCCTTCGCATTGCGCTGTCTGAATCGGGCATCGGCTGGATTCCCTACCTGATGGAGCGCGCAGATTTCTCGCATATGCAGCACAAGGCATGGACCAATTCAAACACCATCTTCGGGGATCGCAAACCCAGCGAAGTGTTCAAGCAGCACTTCACCAGCTGCTTCATCGACGATGTCTATGGCCTCAACAATCTTGATGCGATCGGTGAGGATAATGTCGCCTATGAATGCGATTACCCGCATTCCGACACACTATGGCCGCATGTGCCAGAGCGACTGTGGGAAACGATCCAGCACTTGAGCGAGGCGCAGATCGCCAAGATCACCCACGGCAATGCCATGCGCGATTTCACCTTCGATCCGTTCCAGCACCATGCCCGCGAGGACCTCACCGTGGGCGCGCTGCGCCGCAAGGCTGCTGAACAGGGGGTCGATACTTCGGTGCGCTCAAGCGGCGGTGCTGCCCCTCTCGCCACTGGCGAAGAGCCGCGCGCCATCACCTCGGGCGATATCGTGCAGATGTTCATGAAGCACGCCGAAGCCGCCTGATTGGCTGCGGAGCGGAATAGCTGAACTGGGTTGGAGTGGATTGAATGGCAGGCAAAGTTATCGTGATCACCGGTGCCAACGGCGGTTTGGGCCGGGCACTGGCGCAGAGGTTTGCCGGCGAGGGTGAGCAGGTGATCCTGCTGGGCCGTTCGCTCGCCAAAGTGCAAGAGGTGGCGAGCGAAATCGGTGCGAATGCCATGGCGGTCGCCTGTGACGTTACCTCGCCAACAGCGATCAAAGCCGCCTTTGCCAAGATCGCGACGGTGCATCCCAGGATCGATGTGCTGATCAACAATGCCGCCGTCTTCGCCCCCTTCGTGATCGCAGAAGCATCCGACGATCAGATTCTGAGCGGCATCCTGACCAATCTCGCCGGACCGGTATTTTGCGCGCGTTCTGCCATCCCGATGCTGAATCGCGGCGGGCTGATCATCAATATCAGTTCGGAATCGGTCGAAATGCCGTTCCCTCACCTGCTGATCTATCAGTCCACCAAAGCTGGCCTGGAGCGTTTCTCCAAAGGTTTGCATCTGGAGCTTGAGGAACAGGGCATTCGTGTCACCACAGTGCGCGCAGGCCAGATGTCTGGCCCCGGACAGTCTGCCGTGATGGACCCGGAAGCTGGCATGCGTTTCTTCGAAGCCTGCATCAAACGCGGCTTCAACCCGATGGAACGCGGCATATCGCAATACGAGTCCACGACGGGTCTGTTCCGCTATCTGATCGATCTGCCTGCCGACATGCATCTCGACATCGCCACCATTCAGGCGCGCAAGCCTGACTGATTATCCGTGCCGAGCGCACTGTGCAGCCCCATTCATGCAGGAACCCCCCATGACGCTTCTTCCCGAAGGCAAACTCTATATCGATGGCAGGCTCCGCGATGCGACTGGCGGCGCGAACTATGAAGATATCAACCCGTGGACCGGCGAAGTGATCGGCTATGCTGCCGATGGCTCTGCCCAGGACATGGAAGAGGCAATTGCCGCTGCCCGGCGCGCTTTTGACCATAGCGACTGGTCAAGCAACCACGCGAAACGGCTCGAACTGGTGCGCAAGCTGGCTGATCTGATGCAGGCCAATCGCCAACGCTTTGTCAATATTGCCATTCAGGAAACCGGCGCGGCGATGGGCGCGGTCCAGATGGCCAATGTCGATGGCCCGCTCAGCTATCTGGACAATCTGTTCGATATCTATGAGACAATCGAATGGGAACAGGCGATGCCCGACAAAGAGGTCTGGGGATCGACTCACCGCCGCATACTGGTCAAGGAAGCCGCTGGCGTGGTGGGGGCCATTATCCCGTGGAACGTCCCGCTCTATATCACCGTGGGCAAAGTGATCCCGGCGCTAATGACCGGCTGCACGGTGATCCTCAAACCCGCGCCTGACACCCCCTTGATGAGCGCGATCATCGGCGAACTGGCGGCAGAAGCTGGCTTCCCGGCGGGCGTCATCAATGTGGTGAGCGGCAAAGACCCCGCCCTGCTCGGTGAAATGCTGGTGACCGACAAGCGCGTCGACGTGATCAGCTTCACCGGATCAACCGGGGTCGGCCGCCGCATCATGGAAATGGGAGCGCCAACATTGAAGCGCCTGTTCCTCGAACTCGGCGGCAAGTCGGCGGCGATCATTTTCGAGGATACGCCCAACTTTGCCGAGGTTATCGGCCAGTCAATCGTCTGCTACCATGCCGGACAGGGCTGCGCGACGATCACCCGCCTGCTGGTGCCGGAAGGCCGCTACGCCGAAGCCGTGTTGGTGCTGGAACATACCTATGCTGCCTATGCGCAGATGTGGGGCAATGCCGAAGATCCGGGCAATTTCATGGGGCCGCTGATCTCCGCCCGGCAGCGTGACCGGGTGATGGGCTATATCGAAACCGGCATCAAGGAAGGCGCGCGCCTGCTGGCTGGCGGCAAGATGGCGACGGGCAAGGGCAATGGCTTCTTTGTCGAGCCGACCTGCTTTGTCGATGTTACCAATGACATGATAATTGCGCAGGAAGAAATCTTCGGTCCGGTGTTGGTCGTCATTCCGTTCAAGGACGAAGAAGACGCCATCCGCATCGCCAATGACAGCGAATTCGGCCTGTCCGGCGGCGTTCATTCAGGCGATGAAGCCCGCGCTATCCGGGTGGCCAAACGCATCCGCACTGGCAATGTCGGAGTCAACGGCGGTGTAGCCATGGATGTTGATCTGCCTTTCGGCGGCTACAAACAAAGCGGACTTGGCAAGGAATGGGGGCTTGAAGGCTTTGAGGAATACCTCGAAACCAAAGCCATTGGCGTCAAGGTATCAGTATAGCGGCTGCTGAGACTGTTGCGTCAAGTGCACAGGCAACAATCATAATGCTCAATTCGCCTTGCATTCTGGCGCGACAATCGGTAGCGCTCACCCAATAACGCAATGCCTGTGAAGCATTGTAGCTATTCTCGCGTTAATGCCGATGCACGGTGATCGCATAATGTCGTCAGATCGGTTGGATCGCAAACGATGAATTCAACAGGCCAATGAGCCTTTCTGGGAGGGATAAGTCCATGTCCAAACGTATTCTGCAATCGCTTTTCGCCACCACGGCACTCGCTCTGGCGCTGCCCACAGCCGCTCTCGCGCAGGACGCGCCAGCTGATTCGGCGGAAGCTGAGGATACCGGCGAAATCATCGTCAATGCCCGCCGTGCCGATGAACGCCTGCAAGACGTTCCGGTGAGTGTTCAGGTTGTCACCGGTGACAAGCTGCAGAAGCTGGCGATCACTTCTGCCGACGAACTCTCCAAGCTCGCCCCGGGCCTGACTCTGGTCAATAACAACGCCAGCACTCAGGTTTCGCTGCGCGGCGTTACCTGGAAGCCGGGTTCGGGCACCCCTGCCACGCCGATCTATTTCAACGAAGTCCCGTTCGATCCCGGCAATACGGTTGTCTCGATTTTTGACATCGGCCAGATCGAAGTTCTGCGCGGCCCGCAGGGCACATCGCGCGGTGCGCCTTCGATTTCGGGTGCGATCACCCTCACCACGAAAAAGCCTGACCTTACCGAATTTGGCGGTTACGTTCAGGGGCTCTATGGCTCGGCCAATCACTGGGATGTGCAGGCCGCGATCAACGCGCCGATCATCAAGGATGTGCTGGCCATTCGTCTCGCCACCAATATCGAGGACAGTGAAGCCAACCGGGTCTACAGCGTTCACAGCACGGTCAAGCCGAGCATCAAGGACCGTTCCTTCCGCGCTTCGATGCTGTTCAAGCCGACCGACACGGTAACGCTCGAAGCCATGTATCAGCGCCGCACGACGGATAAGCTGTTCTATACTCAGGTTGTTGGCACCGGCAGCCCGGGTGCTCCGGCATCGGCGACAGCCTTCTTTGGCACTTTGGGAGCCATTCCGGCCAACTTCAACGGACCGGCATTGACCCTGGCACAACGCGCTTCGGTTCAGGACGCGCCAAGCAGGTTCAAAGAAAAAATTGACCTGTTAACGGTCAATGCCAGCTGGGAAGTTTTCGGCCAGAAGCTGAGCTACAACTTCGGACGGCAGTTCAATCGCGGCCCAGCCAGTTTCACCACCTCGGACCCGCTCAACATGCTTCCGGGTTTCGAATCCTATACGTCTCCTAGCAATGTGGGAATTCCCTCGTGGCGGACTCACGAAATCCGTTTGTCGTCAATGCCCAGTGATAGCCGTCCCTTCGACTATGACATCGGCTGGTTCTCAAAGCATTCGGGCGGCACGATCAATTTCGATGCGCCAACCTATCTCGCCGGAGCCTTCGGTCCGCCAAACGCGCTTCCCGGGTCAGTTACCACACCAAACCCCGCCTATGTCCTGAACAGTTCCACCAATATTGGCATTGGCCAGGTGTTCGATTCGTTTTACGGCAATGTGAAGTTCCACATCGATGACAAGACCGAATTGAGCGGCGGTCTGTCGATCATACGTGATCGCGTACCGGTGGATCTGGACATCAAAACCTTTGCCGCGCGGACAAGTGTCGCCCCTTACGCCGTTATCATATTGAGCGTTCCGGCGGCATTCCGACCTTTCTTTCCCACGTGTCAGTCTATCAGCCCGTCACTGATTACAAGTCCAACCTACGCGGGCGTATGCGATTCTCCGATCCCTGCGGGAATTGCCAATTCGACTCAGAGCAATAACGACAAGTACACCGCCGCGCTTTACAACTTCTCGCTGTCGCACAAGTTCACCGATGACGTGATGGTCTATGCCACCACGGGCAGCTCGTTCCGTACCGGTTTGCCCGCGATCAATAACCCTGGCCTCCCCAGGGCCCTGACCACGCCGCTGCCGGAAAAAGCCAAGTCATACGAACTCGGCATCAAGACCAGCATGGGACGCGCGCTGAATATCAACGCGGCGGTGTTCCAGATCGACTATGGCAACCAGCTGACGACCTTCGAAGGCGTGCAGTACTGGAATACCGTATCGAGCAGGGTCGCCACGACCAGCCTGGCTTTCTATCGTAATATCAACTCGCAGATTCGCGGGTTTGAACTGGAAATCGCAGCCCGGCCAACCGATAACCTGTCGCTGGGTGCCAACCTCAGCTACTCGTCGATCAAGTCTAAGGGCGGGCTGGTACCTTGTAACGATCCAGCCCAGCCGGCGATCTCGGCAGCCAATCCGATCAACTTCTGCAATTCGCCGAAGGGCCAAGTGCTGAACCAGGATGCACCATGGTCGGCGGTGGTAAATGGCAGCTACACGGTGCCTCTTGGCTCGTTTGACGGCTATTTCCGCTTCAACCTAAGCTACAAGGGCAGGAACCCCAACTTTGGCAACTTCGCCACGGCTGGCGTTTCCAGGAGCACGCAGTCCTATGCCATTCTCGATCTCTTTGTCGGCGTGGCAGGAGAAAAGGGTGTCTGGGATCTCGGCTTCTTCGCAAAGAACGTTTTTGACAAGCAGGTGGAACTCGCCCGCACCAACAGGTTGAATAATGTTTACAGTCCCTACGCAGTTGCCCCGAGTGGCTATAATACGGTGACGGCTTCGCTCCCGCGTGAAATCGGCGTGACCCTGCGTTACGCGTTCGGTTCGCGCTAAAACAACACAATGCTATTGGTGGAGGGTCTGTGAACAGGCTCTCCACCAAGTGCCCTTCGGGACAAACAACTGAGTGATCGCAGGCACAGGACAAAGGATGGCTGGGTCCGTGCCGGCACCGTGTCATCCAGAATGATGGATTGGTCATGAGCGCAAGACATCTTCTCCTGTCACTGGCCATAATGGCCTTCCCTGCACATGCTGAACCCACCGCCCCACCGGCTATCACCATGCCGGCGAATATGCAGCGTATCGCCCTGCCCATTCCGCCAGAGCCTCATGCCATTGCGCTCGGCACCGGCACTGTGCCGGGCATGCCGCCCGAAATCTGGGAGCATTTCCTCGGCAATGTGAACGTGCGCAACGTCTCGCGCGCGACCCTGACCCCGTTCCTGCCGAAGAAATCAAAAGCAACCGGTGCCGCTGTCATCGTTACGCCGGGCGGCGGCTTTTATGGCTTGTCCATCGTGGCTGAAGGCTCGGTTGTGGCGCAGTATCTCGCGGACCGGGGCATTGCTGCTTTCGTCCTGAAATACCGGCTCAACCCGAGCCCGGCAAAGCCCGAGGACGTGCTGGCCTTCTTGACCAAAAGAGTGACGGCAGCCGCAAAATCAGGTGTGTTCGAATTCCCGACACCGCCGCAATCGTTCGATGACGCGCAGGCCGCCTTGCGGCTGGTTCGCGCCAGCGCCGCAAAATGGCGCATAGATCCCAAGCGGGTGGGCATGGTCGGCTTTTCCGCCGGTTCGATACTCAGCCTGTCGACAGTCTTGTCGAACGCTGCGGAAAAACCCGATTTTGTCGGGCTTATCTACCCGCCGATGGTGGCTGTCGATGTGCCAAAGAACGCGCCGCCTGCCTTTGTCGTCATCGCGGTTGACGATCCCTTGTTCGGAGGGCGAGGCTATGGCCTGGCGGACAGCTGGACAAGGGCCGGACGCCCTGTTGAAATGCATGCCTACCAGAAAGGCGGCCATGGTTTCGGCATGGGCGCGCCCGGAACGACTACGCTCGGCTGGGCGTCCGGCTTTATCGACTGGCTGCGGATGAACGGGCTGCTCAAAAAGCTACGCTGACTTTGATTGCAAAGGATTGGATTTATGCGTCTGACTGGCCGGATAATGCTGTTTCTTGCCGCTATCCCGGCGCTGGGATCAGCCACAACAGCCGCAGCCAAGCCCGCAGCGACATGGCGGGAAGTTTTCCAGTCGAGCCCCTCGCTGTCCGAGCCGTTTTCCGACGAATTCATCAAAATGATCATCGAGGAATACAAGGTTCCCCCCGCCATGATCGAATCCATGCGGGTCAAGCCCCCCGTCAATGGAACAATTCGGTTTCGCTTTGCCGTGGCCGCAGGCGGAACGCAGCTGCGCATCCGCATCAGCAATGAAAATGGAACAGCGCCGCTGGTTCTGGCAGCGGCAAGCGTCGGTCTGGCATCTGACGGGCACAACGCCGTTCCCCAATCGCTCAAGACACTGACCTTCGGCGGTGCGCGCAGTGTCAGCATTGCTGCTGGCGCACCGATCCTGAGCGATCCGGTGGACTTGTCCGTGCCAGCTTTGGCCGAACTGGTGGTCAGCGCACAGTTTCCCGCCGGATTGACGTTTGACGCCAGAGGCGGCTCGGTCATGGCAATGGCCGCTGGCGATCAGACCATGAGCCCGAACCTCGAAGGGCAGTCAGCGATCCGCGGCCGTCCGTTCGTCACCGGAGCCGCAGTGCTGACCGGCAAACCGCCGCGCCTGATTGTCGCGCTCGGCGATTCCATCACCGACGGCAACCGCGACAAACCGGGCGCGCTGCGCAGCTGGCCTGAACAGCTCAACCGGCGGCTGGCGCAGCGCAAACGCGGCCCTGCCTATGCGGTGATCAATGCCGGAATCGGCGGCAACCGGGTGCTGACCCGCAGCTGGGGCGAGGCCGCCCTGGCGCGGCTGGATCGCGATGCTCTGCGTATCGAAGGCGTGAGCCATATCATCTTGCTGGAAGGCACCAATGATATCGGTATGTCGGGAAAATCGTTCTTTGGCGACAATCCGGCTGTTACGGCAGAGCAGCTGATCGCCGGCTATCGCCAGATCATCGCCCGCGCCCATGCCCGCAAGATTAAGGTCGTCATGGGAACCATTCTGCCCACCGGCGGCGCGATGTCCCATCACAGCCCGGCAAAAGAAGCGGTGCGTCAGACGGTCAACAGCTGGATAAAAACCTCTGGTGAGCCGGATCGCGTGATCGACTTTGACCAGATCACCAGAGACCCTGCCGCGCCGATCAAGCTGCGCAAGGACGTCGATTCCGGCGATCATCTGCATCCCGGTGAAGCGGGCTACCGGATCATGGGCGATGCCATCGATTTGTCAGTGTTTGACTGAATTTGGTATGCGAAATATTCCAAAATCCCGCAGGTTTGCCAAGCCATGATAACATTAAAGATTGCAAATATACTGTCACCGGGCGGCTTTATGCGGACCGCCACGACTGGCGCGCAACGGATGATGTAAGGGCTTTGTCTGGTGATGCGCTGGCAGCAATGAGAGGAAAACAACAGGTATGACACAGGCATCACAGCTGTTGCCGGACAGTTCGGTCAGCAATGCCGCTCTGCCCGGTCTTGGTCGCCGCCAGTTCATTGCGAGCGCCCTGCTGGCCATCGGTGCCGCCGGAACAGCTTTCCCAGGCTGGACCGCCGTGGAAGCCGCATCACGCGGCAAGGCGCGCTTCTTTGATGCCCGCCGTTTCGCGATTCTGGATGTGGTGGCGGAAACCATCATGCCGCGCACCGACACACCCGGTGCGCACGACGTGGGCGTTCCGGGGCGTATCGACTTGTTGATGAAGGGCTGGGCCTCGGCAAAGACCCAGGCCGATTTCACCAAGGTGCTCGATGATATCAATCTGGCGGCAAAGGGTATTGTTGCTCTGACGCCCGTAAAGCAGCTGGAAGCCCTCTCAGTCTTTGACAAGGCGAATTTGACTGACCCCGCCTATACCAGATTCAAGAAGCTGGTCTTCGCACTCTATTACCTGTCCGAGGCTGGGGCGACACAGGAACTGCGCTACGAGCACGTCCCCGGCGCATGGGAGCCTTCGATTGCCGTGACCAGCGATACCCGTGGTTATGCCGTCGACGTCAGCTTTGGTGGGAATTGAACATGTTTGATGCCATCGTCGTCGGTTCCGGGATCAGCGGTGGCTGGGTCGCCAAGGAACTCACTGAAAAGGGTCTGAAGGTTCTGGTGCTCGAACGCGGCCCCAATATCGAACATATCGCAGACTACAAGGACGGGCTGATGCCCTGGGAGCATGAGAACGAAGGACGTGTAAACGAGGATGAAGCCGCCCGTGACTATGCCATCCAGTCCACGGTTTACCCCTTCTCCAGCGCCAACAAGACTTTCTGGGTGAAAGACAGCGATCACCCCTATTCGACGGCTGATGGCAAGCCGTTCACCTGGATTCGTGGCTTCCACCTGGGCGGTCGCTCACTGATGTGGGGGCGCATGTCGCTCCGCTTGAGTGATCTTGATTTCGGGGCCAACAAGAAAGACGGCCACGGGTCCGATTGGCCGATCCGCTATGCTGATCTTGCCCCGTGGTATGATCATGTCGAAGCCTTTGCCGGCGTTTCGGGATCGCGCGAGGGCTTGTCACAGCTGCCCGATGGCGACTTCCTCAAACCGATGGGGCTCAATGATGTCGAGGCTGATTTCAAGAAGAAGATCGAGGCCAGGTTTCCCGGCCGCACCGTGATTCCGCCGCGCCTCGCCAACCTTACCGAGGTTCGCGATCAGCACAGTGCGCTGGGCCGCAGCCCCTGCCAGTTCCGCGCGCAGTGCCACAATGGCTGCTCGTACGGTGCTTATTTCTCCAGCCTCAGCGCCACGCTGCCGGCAGCGGTGAAGACGGGCAACCTTACCGTCATTACCGATGCGATCGTCCATAGCGTGATCCATGATCCCAAGACCAACCGCGTCACCGGCGTACGGGTGATCGACGGCAAGACGAAGAAGGGGCGCACCTACAACGCCAAAATGGTCTTCCTCAACGCATCGACCATCCCGACCGCGCAGATCCTGCTCAATTCGAAAAGCGCCGCTTTCCCCAACGGCCTCGCCAACAGCTCGGGCATGGTTGGCCGCAACCTGATGGACCATGTCGGCGGGGCTTTTGCCTTTGGCATGTATCCGGGATTTGAAGACCGCTATTATCGCGGCCGCCGGCCGCAGGCCAATATCATCCCGCGCTATCGCAACGTCGATAGCCAGGAAGACTATCTGCGCGGATTTGGCCTGGGCACTATGGCCTTCCGGTCCAACTGGCAGATGACTTCGGCGGCCCCCATCGGCATTGGTGCCGCCGCAAAAGCGCGGATGCGCAAACCAGGCCCGTGGTTCATGTTCGTTGGCGGCGGCGCGGAAATGTTGCCTAACCCCGACAACCGCATAACCTTGCACCCCACCCGCAAGGACAAATGGGGCATGGCGATCCCGCATATCAATTGCTCATACGGCGATAATGACCGCAAGCTGGTCGCCGCCGCTCAGGCCGATGCCGAAGCGATGATGAAGGCGGCAGGTGCTGTGATCCTTGGCAAGGGCAAGGGGCCAAGCGCGCCGGGCCAGACCATCCATGAAATGGGCACCGCGCATATGGGCCTCGATCCCAAAACGTCGGTGCTCAACCAATACAATCAGGCGCATGACATACCGAACCTGTTCATCACCGACGGCGCGGCCATGGCCTCAACCGCAACCCAGAACCCGTCACTGACCTATATGGCGCTGTCGGCGCGAGCGGCGCATTTTGCGGTCGAATTCCTCAAGGCGGGGAAGTTGTGAAGGCTTGGAATGCTGTGAACCACAAATGACTGGAGCCGTGTCACTGGAGCCGTCTTGCTGGAGCCATGTTACTGCAATGTCGGGCTTGAACGGATCAGACGGGATGAACTATATGCTGGCTAAGGCGTTATCCGTTAAGTGGGATCAGGGTGGCGGGATTTTGCTTCCGCCTAAGCGCATTTTCTCCTACGTCCAGATCAACCATGCCGAGGGCAAGCAGTGATGCGATCAGAAGTGAACCTAATGTCGAAGCCGGACGGGGCGAAATGGCGCCTGGGGAAAAAGGGCAAGCCAAAGAACAAGCGGGCTAACCAGGCCGGCAGGCCAACTGCGGTTGAACTGGAGCGACGCAAATCGCTGGTTATGGATGTCGCGACCGCATTGTTCGTTGAGCGCGGTTTCGCGGCCACGTCACTGGTTGATATTGCGCGCGGTGCCGGTGTGGCCACGCGGACCCTTTACCAGCATTTCGGCGACAAAGAGGCTATTTTCCGCGAAGTCATCTTCGCGCGCGATGCTGGGACAGCATTGCAAAGACCGACTGTCGAAGCTGGCGACACACTGTTTACAGCCTTACGCAGCATCGGCGACTATGCCTATGCTGTAACCTACCGCGATCAGTCGATTGGCCTGATGCGGCTGATGATTGCTGAAAGTACGCGCTTTCCTGAGTTCATGCGGTCTGTCGCAGTATCTATTTTCTCGCGCTTCCGGCGTAATTTTGAAAAAGTGTTCGAATCGCTTGCGGCGGCGAATCTCATTCCTGAAGGCAATCACGCCCGTTCGGCAGAATTGTTTTCCGACCTCATGCTCGGCAGCCATCCGATCATGACCTACACCAATTGGGATGCCACCGCGCCCACCAGCGAAGACCTGGATGAGCGCGTGGAAATGTTCATTCTGGGGCGCTTCGGATCGACGGTTGCGCGCACAGCTAAGACAAAAGTGGCCAAACTGGTTCCGCAGCCAACTGCGTGAGTCAGGGTTTCTGCTGGCAAGTGTAATACCCTATCAGGTACACCTCCCTGTTCGATAACCGGTATCGAGTGATCTGCGTCTTACCGCTTGCAGCTATGCGTGATCAACCCGGCCCTCGTCAACATGAGCCCCTCCTGGAACCAGCATGATCAGCAAGGTTGCGATCACCACCACCGGGGCGGCGGCAAGATAATAGGAAAGATAGCTGCCGTTGCGATCGAACAGCCAGCCAGCCAGCAGCGGACCCAGGCTGGCGCATATGGCAAATCCGACCTGAAACAGCGAATAGACTGACCCGAAGATACGCTGATCGAACTTGCGTGAACACAGATAGGCGACAACATCGGTTTCAGATCCCGCCGCAAAGCCCAGCAGCGCGGCGGCCAGCATCAGCAGCGGCAGCGATCCGTCTGCCTGCACCAGAATTGCCATGACAAATAATGGCAGGGTAAAGGCAAACAGTGCGATGGGTTTTGTCGGAACCCAGTCGAGCAACACCCCGGTCCCGATGCGGCCAAGGATAGAGAACAGCCCGGTGATCGCGGCAAAGCTGGCGGCCGTTGTCAGGCTCAACCCCTGCAACCGCAGAATGGGCACCAGATGAATGATCAATGCCAGTTGCACAGAGGCAAACAGGCCGCCTGCCCCCAGCAGGCACCAGAAAGTCCGCGTCCGCAGCACCGGCTTGAGCGGCGGCAAGGGCAATGCGCCTTCATACCCCTTGCTGCTCACTGTGGGGTGATAACAGAAATAGGTCAGCGGCAGAATCACGACCGCCCACCCCATAGCCATGGCCGGGAATGTCAGCCGCCAGCCAATCGTTCCGACGAGCTTTGCCGCTAAAATCGGCCACCCGGCTGTGGCAACGCCAATGCCTGCCAGACAGACTGCCAGCGCCAGCCCTCGCGAGGCATCAAAACTGCGCACAACGCCACTGGCCCAGGCCGCAGGAATGACACCGAAAGTGGTGAGCGAGAAGATTCCCGCAAGCAGCCACCACTGCCACATGGCTCCACTGGCCAAGCCGAGTATTGAAAGTCCCAAGGCAAAGGGAACAATACCTGCGAGCAGCATCCGCCTTGATCCCACCCGGTCCAGCACACGTCCGGCGATGGGTCCCACAATCAGGCCCATCAGCATCATGACAGTCAGAGCCGAGGAAAATTGCGTCTTGGTCCAGCTGAAATCATCGGTCATCGCTTCCATGAATATGCCGCTGGAATAGGCATAGGCGGCAGGACCGGTAATCCCCAGCATGGCGATCATCGGCAGTGGCCATGATCGCGACCATTCTTCGCGCTTGGTGCTTGATTTCACGATTATTCCAGACCGGGCGCGAATTGGGGGTTTTGTCCGTCGCAAACACAGCTTGCGTTCGGCGTGATGGTTACACTTGGCATGCAGAGTTCAAGTACATTTTCTGTGCCCTAAACCTTGTAGATCGCTCTGAGCGCCTTCTTGTCCGGCTTGCCGAGTGGCGAGAGGGGGATGCTGTCAACGAAATCGACGGATTTGGGTGCCTGGATCGGCCCCTTGCGATCGCGGACCAGTGCGATCAGTTCTTCCGCCGTAACCGATTGTCCCGGTGCCATGACCACCACTGCTTTCACCGTCTCGCCCCATCTGGGATCGGGCACACCGATGACGGCGGCTTGGCGAATGGCCGGATGCGTCACCAGTACATCTTCCACTTCGCGCGCAAAAACGTTGAAGCCGCCGGTGACAATCATATCCTTCTTGCGATCAACAATGCGCAGGAAGCCATCGGGGCTGCGGATGGCGACATCCCCGGTGTGCAGCCACCCGCCTGCAAAGGCCTGCCCGGTTTCTTCCGGCTTGTTCAGATAGCCGCCCATCAGCAGCGGGCCCTGGACGCAGATTTCGCCCGGTTCGCCTTCGGGCACCTGACGCATCTGATCATCCATCAGCGCGACCCTCATCCACGGCGTAGGCCGCCCGCAAGAGGCCAGCCGCAGCGGATCGTCACTCAGATGATCGGCGCGGCGCATGACGGTGACGGACATCGGCGCTTCGGACTGACCGTAAAACTGAAAGAAAACCGGCCCTAATTTGTCGATGGCATCCCTGAGCCGCGCGGCGGGGAAGGCCGAAGCACCATAGAATACCACTTCCAGGCTCGATAAATCGAATTCCCCGAAACGGGGGTGATCAATCAAGGCCAGCACCATGGTCGGCACCATCAGCACCGAGGTGATACGGTGCATTTGTACTGCCTGCATGAACGACACCGGATCAAATCCCGGCAATACCACCATCGAGCCGCCCTTGAGCAGGATGGCGGTCAGCACCGACGCCCCGGCATGGCTGAGCGGAGCACAGATCAGGTGGCGAATTTCGCTTGGCCATTCCCATTCGGTCAGCTGGATCATCGTCGAGGTCGCCATGCCGCGATGGGTGACCATGATGCCCTTGGGCTTGCCGGTGGTTCCTCCGGAATAGGCAATGCGGGCCATGGCTTCAGGATCAGCGGACGGCGCCACCAGCGCCCGGGGCTGATAGGCCGAGGCGAGGCGCTCAAGCGACTGTCCGGCACCGTCAGCGCCGATGGCCACGAGATGCTTCAGCCGGGGGGCGCGTTGTTGCAGCTGGGCTGCGATGGCTTCGAAGTGATCCCCATCATAGACCAGAAGATCGATTTCAGCGTCTTCGATGACATAGAGGTAATCCTCGATCGCCCCCATTGGATGCAGCGCAGTCGCAACAATTCCGGCAAAGGACAGCGCATTCATCACGGCGGGAACTTCGGCCCGGTTCCTGGCGAGCACCGCAGCGCGAAGCGGCTTGGGCGAAAGCGCCTCGAACGCCTGATGCGCGCGGCTGATCGCGTCGCGCAACTGCCCTGCGCTTTGCCTGGTGCCATCATCCAGCACCATGACTGTGCGATCCAGATCCCGGTTCAGCGCCGTGGCGACCAGTTCCATGCCGAGAGTCGCCTGATATATTGGGTTGGTCATTATCGTCTCTTTT
Organism: Novosphingobium sp.; assembly: GCA_031429135.1. Classification (GTDB taxonomy): domain Bacteria; phylum Pseudomonadota; class Alphaproteobacteria; order Sphingomonadales; family Sphingomonadaceae; genus Novosphingobium. The sequence continues at coordinate 15,481 of JANOYZ010000363.1, forward strand.
CCATCAATGCTGGCCGTGCCCCGCACCCGCCGTTCCGCGTTAGCAGCATAGTCATAGCGCCATCAGGCCTGCTGTTCGCGCAGTGTGCGCCGGTGCGGCACATTGGGCTGGCCGGTATGGGCGGTAATCCCACCATCGGCGGTGACAATCGATCCGGTCATGTAGGATGCTTCATCAGATGCGAGGAACGCGACAACATTTGCCATTTCTTCTGGCCTGCCCATACGGCCCAGAGGGATCGGGGTGAGCCATGCGTCACGGTCTGCGGGGCGCGCAACTGTCAGTTCGGTCATCGCGGTTTCAATCAGTCCGGGGCATAGCGCGTTCACCCGGATACCGTCGCGCGCGCAGTCCAGCGCCAGCGAGCGGGTGTAATTGATCACCGCCCCTTTGGTCGCATTATAAACGCCCATGCCGTAATCACCGGCGAGGCCGGAAATCGATGCGATGTTGACGATCGCCCCGCCATTCTGACGCAGCAAGGGGATGGCATATTTGCAGAACAGGTAAATCGCCTTGGTGTTGATGGCGAAGACAGCGTCCCACAGCTCCTCGGCCATATCCGGGGTTTCCGCCAAGGCACCGATGCCGGCATTGTTCACCAGAATATCGAGCCGCCCCCACTTCCGGTGTGTCGCATCGACCAGATCGGCGACGGCTTGCGCCGATGCCGCATCTGTCTTGATAAAGTCGATGCTGTCACCAGTCTGGGCCGGCGGACTGATATCGGCGATCATGACCCTCGCCCCGTCCGCCACCAACCGCACAACAACTGCCGCGCCGATTCCGTTGGAACCGCCGGTGACGATCGCAACCTTCCCGTCAAACCGCGCCATGATGAACTCCTGCCACTGCCCCGATTCCAGGGGTTGATCGCACCGCTTGGCGAAACACTGCATTTAGTCAATGCCCGAGTTGCATTTCTTTTACTGCCTTGGTGGAAACGCTATGCGAAAGCAGGCTATGCGTTCAATCGAATCACTGGTGGCAGGGTGCGCAGAGTTGACTAATGGACTGCGTGGTGACGGAGAATCTGACATGAACGAAAATCTCGAAACAGGACTCCGGGCCGCCGAACAGCTGCGCTGCGCCGCCATGCTGGCAAATGATAATGCCGCGCTGAGCCAGCTGCTCGACCCGCGCTTGCAGTTCCATCATGCCACGGGTGCGGTCGATGACAAGGCGGCCTATCTCGCCAAGATGGCGGCGGGGCGCATCCTCTATGTCGGGATCACCTGGCCGGAAGAGCACATCATCAGGCTGGCGGATAACGCCGCGCTGCTGACGGGCCGGATGACCACCGATGTGCGCGTTGACGGGGTCGGCAAGTGCCTCAACAACCGGGTTATCACCGCCTGGAGCAGGAACGACGGCAACTGGCAGCTGGTGGCATTCCAATCGACACCGCTGGCAGCCTGATCGCTTTTGGGCTGCCCCTCAGGCTAACCTCACCACGGAAGGTGACAGCATGCACCGCAACATTTCGATCAACACATTGTGCTTTGCGCCCGCACCACTGGCTCTCCATGTGGATGCGGTGGCGCGGATCGGCGCGCGCGGGATCAGCCCCGATGTCGGTCAGCTTGGCGAGAGTGGCGCGGTCCAGGCTGCGCGCCTGATCCGCGATGCCGGGCTGGAAGTGGCCGCGCTCACCCACCGCGCCTTTGCCTTTGCCACTGCCGCACAGGCTCAGGCCGGGCGCGAGCGACTGAAGCAAACCATTCAGCTTGCAGGTGAGCTTGGGGCGCAATCGATCATCATGACAACCGGCCCGCGTGGGGCATTGTCGTGGTCAGAAGCAGCCGCGCGCTTTGCCGAAGCCGTAGCACCTTGCGCGGAGCTGGCTCGCAGCGCTGGGATCAGGCTGGGGATCGAGCAGACATCCCACCTCTATGCGGATGCCTCCATCGCCCACCGACTCTCCGATAGCCTGCGCATTGTCCGCGAGGCAGGCATATTCGTGATCATTGACCTGTTTGCCTGCTGGTTCGATGCCGATATCGAAGAGGCAATTGCCGCAGCCGGGCCGCTTACCGCGCTCGTCCAGGTCAGCGACTATATTTACGGTGATCGCGGCCTGCCATGCCGCGCCGTGCCGGGCGACGGCGCGATTCCGCTGGACCGGCTGGTTCCCGCCATCGTGCAGGCTGGATTTCAGGGGTATTTTGACCTCGAGATCATTGGCCCGCGGCTTCAGGAAGAAGGTGCCGAACAAGGGCTGCGCCGAGCCGCAGCCACCTTGGGAGAACTGCTTGAGAAATCGGGCCTGCCGGGGTTCTGAGGTGCTGAAAATGCCGCACTGTCAATTTTGGAGCGAAATCGATGACTGACGTCTATCTGGTCTTTGATGCTGACAACTACCTTGGTGAAACCCCGATCTGGTCAGTTTCGGATCAGGCGCTGTGGTGGGTGAATTGCGAAAAATTGCCCGAATTGCATTGCTGGTCTCCGGACAGTGGTGAGCATCGCAAATGGCCGATGCCGCAGCGCATCGGCGGATTTGTTCCGAAGGCCAGCGGCGGATTGTTGGTCGCCCTGGCCGATGGTCTCTATGATTTTGCGCCCGGAACTGGCGAACTCAAGCTGAGGGTCCGCTCGCCGCTTCCCCCTCATGTCAAACTGCATGAATGCCACTGTGACCGTCAGGGCCGTTTCTGGATCGG
>JANOYZ010000364.1:0-2587 GCA_031429135.1 Novosphingobium sp.
GATCCCTTGTCTGCGCCGCTTTCCAGCGAGCCATCGATCCGCACCTGCGCGATCAGCTTGCCCTTCTTGTCACGCAGCAGTGTGCCTGGAGCGATCCAGCCGGTTTCGACCAGTGTGCCGAACGCCACCTTGGGGGCAGACTTGGGGCTCTGCATCGTGGTGATGGTGCTTTCATCGAGCGGCAGCGCCAGCTGAATGCGTTCGAGCGCCGCCTCACGGTAGCCCGCGTCACGCTCGCAACCGATCCATTCGCGCCCCAGCCGCTTGGCAACTGCGCCGGTGGTGCCGGTGCCGAAGAAGGGATCGAGCACGACATCACCCTTGTTGGTGGTCGCCAGCATCACCCGGTAGAGCAGTGATTCGGGTTTCTGCGTCGGGTGAACTTTGGTGCCGCCCTTTTTAAGCCGTTCTTGCCCGGAGCAGATTGGCAGCACCCAGTCAGAGCGCATCTGCAGTTCGTCATTCAGTGTCTTCATCGAGCGATAGTTAAAAGTGTAGCGGTTTTTCTCGCCCATCGACGCCCAGATCAGCGTCTCATGCGCATTGGTGAAGCGGGTACCCTTGAAATTGGGCATCGGGTTGGCTTTGCGCCAGACCACATCGTTGAGGATCCAGAAGCCCATGTCCTGCAGGATCGAACCAACGCGGAAGATGTTGTGGTACGAACCGATCACCCACAGCGCGCCATTGGGCTTCAGTACCCGCCGCGCCTCTGTCAACCATTCGCGAGTGAACTTGTCATAAGTGGCGAAGCTGGCGAACTTGTCCCAGTCATCCGTCACCGCATCGACATGGCTGCCATCGGGGCGGCTGAGGTCACCTCCGAGCTGGAGGTTATAAGGCGGATCGGCGAACACCAGATCGACCGAGGCACTGGGGAGCGAACGCATCGCCTCGATGCAATCACCGGGAATGATCGTGTTCAGCGGCAATTCTCTGCGCAAATCCCGCAAAACCGCAGGCGCGCGCGTCCGTTCCTTGAGCATTACTTGAGCCATGATCCGTCAACTTCCCCCCGAAACAGCCTGCATCAGTGAGTTATCCACAGCCCAAGGTCAAGCTGCGACTCGCCGGGAATCCTAGCGAATCAAGGTTAACGGGCGGTCAAGAGAGGCGGAACGAAACGAGTCCCACACACGATATGGAGTCCCGCGATTCCGGCAGGACTCCATATGTTGTGGTGTGGCTAAGGGGACTCTGGGACGAAATTTATTTTCAGGCGGGCGGTAATCCCGGATCAATTCCTGTGAGTTCGACCGAAACCTCCCACAGCCGTCGAGCAACATCGGCATCGAGCGCCTGCGGCTCGCGCTTGGCCTTTCCCGATGGTCCGCGCATCTCGCCCATGCCCTGCGAACCGTAGTAATCACCACTAACCACCGCCGGATCGGTTGCCGCCTGAAGCGCGGGCCAGGCACCCTGCGCGGCACTGTTGAGGAACAAGCCCATCAGCGGTGCAATCACGCTGCCGCCGGGAACATGGCGCATCAGCTCGCTCGCCGCGACACCAGGGTGGCAACCGGCGACGATCACCGACGATCCTGCTGCGCGCAGCCGCTTGTCCAGTTCGAGCACGTAGAGCAGGTTGGCGAGCTTGCTCTGCATATAGAACTTGCCCCTGTTATAGCTCTGTGCGGCATCCAGATTGGCGAAATTGATCTGTCCGTCTTTGTGCGCAATGCTCGAAGTCACCACCACGCGGGAACCCGGCGTCTCGGCCAGCTTGGGCAGCAGCAGGCCGGTCAGCGCGAAGGTGCCGAGGTGATTGACGCCGAATTGCAGCTCAAAGCCTTGCGCCGTGCGGATAAGCGGCGGGATCATCACCCCGGCATTGTTGATCAGCACATCAATGCGCGGCTCCTTGCCCGCCAATTCCGCCGCCGCGCGCACCGATATGAGATCGGCCTGATCGAGCGGCAGGAAGGCCAGATCAGCGCCAGATACCTCCGCCCCGATCCGCGCCATCGCCTCTTCGGCCTTGGCCCTGCTGCGGCAAGCCAGCACCACCCGGCCCCCGCACGCCGCCAGAACTCTGGCCGCCTCGAAGCCGATGCCGGTGTTGGCCCCGGTAACGATAATCGTCTTGCCCTCCTGCGAGGGGACATCGGTTGCGGTGAAGGGCATTGTCTGGGACTCCTGTAGCGCTGTGGGCTTCGACAAGTTCAGGCTGAGCGGATGTTGTTATTGAACCAATTCACTAAACCCGTTCACCCTGAGCTTGTCGAAGGGTCATCTCACACAAGACCCAATCGCGCCACTGGCGCAAAACTCCTCCGGTGGAGCGGGGTTGCACCATGCAACCGCAGCGCGGCCATATGCTCGGCAGTGCCATAACCGGCGTTGCGCTCCCAGCCATAGTGCGGGTGCTGCTCTGCCGCCGTACGCATGATCCGGTCGCGATGTTCCTTGGCGAGGATCGAGGCGGCAGAGATGCAGGGCTCCAGCGCATCACCTCCCACTATGGCCCGCGCCGGCCAGCGCCAGCCTTCATTGCGCCCGGCGGGTGTCATGTTGCCGTCGATCAGCACTTCACAGCTCGCCCCGTCATGTTGCTCCATCAGGGCAGAAACCGCGCGCGTCATCGCCA
>JANOYZ010000365.1:0-7645 GCA_031429135.1 Novosphingobium sp.
GCGCGGCTCGCCATTCCCATGCTGGAGGCTGATGGGCTGATCGTCGGTGATCAGAAACCCTATTCGGGCCACTTGCTCAATTACACGATGAACCGCCACGCCGAGTCTGATGGACGGCCCTATCTCGGCATTGAGGTGCGACAGGATGAGATATCCAGTGCCGATGGTCAGGCGCTCTGGGCGACACGACTGGCGCGCATTTGCCATGAAATTGCGCTCAGTTTGGCTTGACCGGGGCATGGCTTGCCGCGAAAGGCAAGGTCAGAAGAGGGAATTTGATGACTACCACGTTTGACAAGTCGGGCAAGTTTGACAAGTCGCGCCTGCCCAGCCGCCATGTTTCAGTCGGGCCAGAGCGCGCGCCGCATCGCTCCTATTACTATGCGATGGGCATGACCGAGGAACAGATCGCACAGCCTTTCGTCGCGGTTGCCTCGGCGGGCAATGATTCCGCCCCCTGCAACACCACGCTTGATATGCAGGCCGACTGGTGCCGCAAGGGTATTGACGAAAACGGTGGCACCTCGCGCCGGTTCAACACGATTACCGTGACCGATGGCATCGCCATGGGGCATCAGGGCATGAAAAGCTCGCTGGTCAGCCGTGAAGTAATCGCAGATTCGGTCGAATTGTCGGTGCGCGGCCATTGTTATGATGCACTTGTGACCTTCGCTGGTTGCGACAAGAGCCTGCCAGGCATGATGATGGCGATGCTGCGTCTCAACGTGCCGTCGATTTTCGTCTATGGCGGATCGATCCTGCCGGGCCGGTTTCACGACCGCGACGTGACGGTGGTCGATGTCTTCGAATTCGTCGGTCGCTATTCTGCCGGAAATTGCCCCTTAAGCGAACTGATCGCGCTCGAAAAGGTCGCCTGTCCCGGGCATGGTGCTTGCGGCGGACAATATACCGCCAACACCATGGCCTGCGTTGCTGAAGCAATAGGTTTATCACTGCCAAACAGTAATATGACCCCGGCTCCTTACAAGTCGCGTGAGGATATAGCGGTGGCAGCTGGCGCACAGGTGATGAAGCTGCTCGAGCTCAATCTACGCCCGCGCGACATCTGCACAAGGGCGGCATTCGAAAACGCTGCGCGCGTGGTTGCGGCCACTGGCGGTTCGACCAATGCCGCGCTGCATCTGCCCGCCATGGCCAACGAATGCGGCATTTCCTTTGACCTGTTCGATGTTGCCGAGATTTTCAAGTCAACGCCCTATATCGCCGACCTCAAGCCCGGCGGGCAATATGTCGCCAAGGACATGTACGATGCCGGCGGCGTTTACATGGTGATGAAGACACTGCTTGATGGCGGTTTTCTTGATCCCAACCCGATCACCGTCACCGGCAAGACGCTGGGCGAAAACATCGAGGAAATCGTCTGGAACCCTGACCAGAAGGTGATTTACGATGTGAAAGCGCCGCTCTCGCCCACGGGCGGCGTTGTCGGCCTGCGCGGCTCGCTGGCACCCGATGGCGCGATCGTGAAGGTTGCGGGCATGGCGCGGCTGAAATTCACCGGCCCGGCGCAGGTTTTCGAATGCGAGGAAGATGCCTTCGCCGCTGTCGAAGCACGCGGCATCAAGGAGGGCGCGGTGGTGGTCATCCGCAACGAAGGACCCAAGGGTGGCCCCGGAATGCGCGAGATGCTCTCGACCACGGCGGCACTTTACGGGCAGGGCATGGGCGAGAAGGTGGCGCTGATCACCGATGGCCGTTTTTCAGGCGCGACACGCGGATTCTGCATCGGTCATGTCGGGCCAGAAGCGGCCGATTGCGGCCCGATCGCGCTGGTCATGGATGGCGATGTGATCGCGATTGATGCGGAAAATGGCACCATTGATCTCGAAGTCGATGAAGCCACTCTGGCCGAGCGCCGCAAGGCATGGCAGCCGCGCGGGAATGATTACAATTCCGGCGCGCTGTGGCGCTTTGCCCAGAATGTCGGGCCGGCCTATCAGGGCGCGGTGACGCATCCCGGTGCCACTGCGGAAACCCATGTCTATGCGGATATCTAGCCCGGCCCTCCTGTCGTTGCTGCTGCTTGCCGCCTGTTCGAAGGGCGACGAAGCGCAGCAGGTGGTTGCCAGTGGCGGTGATCCAGAAGCGGTTGCCGAAGACGATATCCTGCCTTGCGCCCTTGCCAAGGCCAAGGATTTTCGCCCGCTGTGCAAGATCGACAAGGCGCAGGCCGATGGCAAGGAGCTGTGGATCGTTCGCCACCCTGACGGCGGTTTCCGGCGTTTTGTCATCGTCGAGCAAAAGGATGGCGCACACATAGGGGCCGCCGACGGGGCTTTCGAAGTGCAGAACCGGCGCGTCGGGCCGAACCTTGAAGTGAAGGTTGGCGATGACCGTTATCTGTTCGCCGCCACGCCCGAACCTGCCTCAGTCAGCACCAGTGCGCCCGCCGGTTGATCAGGTTCTCACCGTCGCCGAGATGCGCGCGGCTGAAGAAGCGCTGATCGCGGCTGGCACCAGCGTCGATGAACTCATGCAGATTGCCGGACGAGGCGCGGCGGACTGGGTCTGGCGGCTGGCCGCGCATCGCGGCGTCACCGTGCTGTGCGGACCCGGCAACAATGGCGGCGATGGCTATGTCATTGCCGAGTCCATCCGCCAACGGGGCGGCAAGGTTTGCGTGATTGCAGCAAGCCAGCCGAAAACGGACGCTGCGCGCAATGCCGCCGCTCTGTTTGGTGGTGAGGTGCTGGGCGTGGCTGCTTTGCCTCAGGGCGATCTGCTGGTCGATTGCCTGTTCGGCAGCGGATTGACGCGCGCACTTGGGGACGATCATGCGGCCCTGCTCACACGTCTGGCGGCATCACACCGCACCCGCATCGCCATTGATCTGCCGAGCGGGGTTGAGAGTGACAGCGGCGCGTTGCTCAATGAGTGTCTGCCCGAATATCACCTGACAATCGCGCTCGGAGCTTGGAAATACGCCCATTTCCTGATGCCCGCTGCGGCGAAAATGGGCGCGCTGCGATTAGTGGGGATTGGTGTTGCTGCGGTGCCGGGAGCTGGTGAGGTTGTACGCCAACCGCGCTTTGCCGAGCCTGCCGCCGATGCGCACAAGTATCGGCGCGGGCTGTTGGGGGTGATCGGCGGTGAAATGCCGGGGGCGGCCTTGCTGGCTTGTGCTTCGGCACAGGGGGGCGGGGCTGGCTATGTGAAGCTGCTGGGTGAAGGTGGCGCGTGTGCTTCGACTAGCTCAGCACGAGCGGAACTTGGGAAAGATGCAAATCCTTTTCTCACACTTCAATCCACACCCAACCCCGCTCAGGCTGAGCCTGTCGAAGCCCGCGTACTGATAGTGCCCCCAGACCTTGTCACCGACTGTTCTGCCTTGGTTGACGCTCTGTCCGACCCCCGCCTCAACGCTTTGCTGATCGGCCCCGGCCTGGGCCGCGATGCTGACGCGCGTGATCGGTTGCTGGCGGTGCTGGCGGCGCAAGTGCTGACAGTGATTGATGCCGATGCGTTGATCCTGCTCACTCCATCCGATATTTCCGCCCGCAAATCGCCGCTGGTTGCCACGCCGCATGAGGGCGAGCTGGCTGCGCTCGAGAAAGCATTCGGTCTCACCAGCAGCGGCAGCAAAGCTGATCGTGCCCGCGCTCTGGCAGCGTCGAGCGGCATGATCATCGTCGCCAAAGGGCCGGACAGCGTGATTGCCGCGCCCGATGGTCGCACCGCATTCGCCCCGCGCGCTTCGAGCTGGCTTTCGGTGGCGGGGACTGGCGATGTGCTGGCTGGCGCGCTGGCCAGCAGGTTGGCGACCGGGGCCGATCCGTTCGATGCGGCTTGTCAGGCTGTGTGGCTCCACGGGGAAGCGGCAAGGCTTGCTGGACCGGCCTTGACCGCCAGCGCACTTGCCGCAGCCATGCGCAGCGCCTACGCGGCCTGCCTGTGAGCCAGGCAGAAACCATATCCGAGCCCGAAGTCATCCTGCGGATCGCCGCCAAGGGTGATGGCATCACCGCGTCAGGCCGTTTTGCCTGGGGCGCTGCGCCGGGTGACTTGCTGCTGCCCGATGGCACTTTGCAGCCCGGACCTCATCATGTTGCACCGGTTTGCCGTCACTTCGGCCAATGCGGTGGCTGCCAGTTGCAGCAGCTTGACGAGGAAACTCTCGCTGGCTTTGTCGAAGCGCGGGTGGCCAATGCTTCGGCCAGTCAGGAGCTGGGGGCAGAGCTGATCGCGCGCCCGCATCTATCGCCGCCGCACAGCCGCCGCCGTGCCTCGCTCCGGGCTGAAAGCTCAAGCGGCCGGGTGGTGATCGGCTATCGCGAGGCCATGTCGCACCGGCTGGTCGAGCTGAGCGAGTGCCCGGTGCTGATCTCCGAATTCGTCGCGCTGCTGCCGCACTTGCGCAAACTGCTGATCACGCTGGGTCAATCCGGGCCAAAACCCAAGGGCAAGGGCAAACAGAACGCCAAACCGGCGAAGACGCGCATGGCCGTTGATATCGATCTGGCCATGACCGAACAGGGCATCGATCTCGGCATCAAGGGGCTGACAGTCGAAGGCCTCGCCGCAACCGAAGCCATGCTCGATTTCGCCCGCGCCCATGCCCTTGCCCGGCTGGTGATTGATCAGGGCTATGGCGCGGAAGCTGTCTGGGAGCCGGTTCCGGTCACTGTCAGCCTTGCCGGTGTTTCTGTTCCCCTGCCGCCCGGTGCTTTCCTGCAAGCGACGGTCGATGGCGAAGCAGCACTGGTTGCCGCAGCATGTGAATGGCTGGCCGGGTCGGAAACGGTGGCCGATCTGTTCTCCGGGCTTGGCACCTTTTCCTTCGCACTGGCGGCGCAAGGATCAAAAGTGCTCGCCGCAGAGGCCGCGCGTGATGCGCATATGGCGTGCAAGGCGGCTGCGGCGCGGACGCAATTGCCGGTCCATTGCCTCCACCGCGATCTGTTTCGCAATCCGCTGTTGCTTGACGAGCTGGACAAGTTCTCCGCCGTCCTGCTTGATCCACCGCGCGCCGGTGCGCGCGATCAGATCGAGCGGCTGGCGGACAGCAAGGTGGCGAAAATCGTCTATATCAGCTGCAATCCATCAAGCTGGGCGCGCGATGCGGTTACTCTGATGGCAGGCGGATACCGGCTGGCGGAATTGCGGCCGGTAGGCCAGTTCCGCTGGTCAACCCATGTGGAACTGGCCAGTTTGTTCGTGCGTTAATGAAACACTGCCGCCACAGCGTGAACCACCAGTGCCAGCAGGCATAGCGATGACAGCGCGAAGATCATGAAGCGCAAGGCAACCTTGTTGACCAGAACCTGCACCAGCGAATGGATCACCCGCAGCCCGACATAGGCCCAGGCGATATCGGCATTGAGCCCGTGACCCTGATCGACAATCGCCAGCAGCAGCGCCACGGCATAGAATACCGTCGGCGCTTCATGCAGGTGGTTGTAATTATGCGCCTTCCACTGAACCTGCGGCGGTAGCACATCATCAAGCGATTTCTTCGGCCCTTTGACCAGTTCATCGGGATTGATCTTGGCCTTGGTCATCGCCGGCAGGCGGGTGGCGTACATCCAGAACCACATCACCATGGTCCATGCCGCCAGAACGGCGACGGGCTTCAAAATTTCCATATGTTCCAGTGGCATAAGACCCCCTCAGGCAGTGTTAAAGTGTCACCATGACCGCGCGGACAGCCAGCGCGACCAAGAATAGCGTCGATGCGGTAAACAGCAAGATGCGCACTGGCAGGCGGTTGACCATCGATTGCCACAGCGAATGCACCACGCGGATCGCCACATAGGCCCAGGCCATCGCCACATCGACTGGCTTCGCGCCTGTCATCGCCAGGATAATGACGGTGGGATAGAAAATCGTCGGCTGTTCCATCAGATGGGTGAAATTGTGCGCCTTCCAGTTTACCTTGTCAGGCAGCACACCTTCCAGACTGTTGCCGCGCCCGCCCGGCGGCACCTTGGCCATGTCAATTCCGGCTTTGCTGAAGGCACCAAAGCGCGTCACAGTCATCCACAACAGCACGACCAGTGACCACAGCACGAGCACCGCAGCGGGCGCGAGCATATTGGCTTGCATGATAATTCCCCTCGTTTTCTGGCGCTGAGACTGCTGGCGAAGTGATCAATTGTCAATTGCAACTAATCTGTGGAGGTCAGCACCTGGACGAAAGCGGCGGCATCGGTATTGCCGCCCGACAGGATGATCGCCGTTCTGCCATCGAGTGCAACCTTGCCGGCCAGCGCCGCTGCCAATGCCGCAGAACCGCCCGGTTCCACCACCAACCGCAGTTCGGAAAAGGCAAAGCGCTGGGCCGCGCGGACTTCGGAAGACGTGACCATAACGCCGAATTTGCAGCGTTGCTTGAGCACGGCGAAGTTGATCGGGCGCGTTGACGGGGTTTGCAGCGCATCACAGGCGGTGGGCGGTGCATCGGCGCTGACCTTGACGATTTCACCAGCGGCAAGACTGCGCGCGACATCGTCCCAGCCCTCGGGCTCGACCGGAATGATCTCGGCATCCGGGCAGGCCAGCGCCAGACCCGCCGTCAGCCCGCCGCCGCCGCATGGGGTGATTATCCGGGTAGGCGCACCAAGTCCGCGCGCCTGCATCTGCGCGGTGATCTCGAGCCCGGTGCTGCCTTGCCCCTCGATCACCCATGGATCGGCGAAGGCGTGGACCAGCGTTGCGCCGCGCTCATTGCAGAGCCGCTCGGCCACCGCATCGCGATCCTCGCCGCCGGGTCGGTCATAAAGCACGACCTCTGCACCGAGCGCGAGGGTATTGGCGAGCTTCACCGCCGGGGCATCGGTCGGCATGACAATCACCGCTCTGATACCCAGTCGCCGCGCTGCCCATGCCACGCCCTGCGCGTGATTGCCGCTGGAGACACCAACCACGCCGCGCGCCTTTTCCTCATCCGACAAGTCGCTCAACCGGTGCCAAGCGCCGCGAATCTTGAACGCGCCGACCGGCTGGAGGCACTCGGCCTTGCACCACACCGTAACCCCGCCGATCTGCACCTCCAATAGAGGCGTTTCGGGCAGCAGATCGGCAATCTTGGCGGCGGCGCGGGCTACGCCTTCGGCAGTGGGCGCGCGCAATTGTTGAGATGTCATGCAAGCAGCCTATATGGCTCGCGAGGCCTGCGAAAGTGATTTGGGCAAAGGAGAAGTTCATTGAGCAAGGTTCTGGTTATCGGTGCAGGCGGCGTCAGCTCGGTTGCGGTCCACAAGATGGCCCAAAATCCCGGCATCTTCAGCCACATCAGCCTCGCCAGCCGGACGCTTGCCAAATGCGATGCCATTGCCGAATCGGTCAAGGTGCGCACCGGCCAGACGATCGATACCTATGCGATTGATGCCGAGGACGTGCCTGCGCTCTCGGCACTGATCAAGCAGATAGGCCCGAAGCTGGTGGTCAATCTGGCGCTGCCTTATCAGGATCTGACGATCATGGAGGCCTGCCTCAATACCGGCACCCATTATCTCGACACGGCGAATTATGAGCCGAAGGACGTCGCCAGGTTTGAATACAAGTGGCAGTGGGATCTGCATGACCGCTTCAGGGAGCGCGGCATCATGGCGTTGTTGGGCAGCGGTTTTGATCCCGGCGTCACCAGCGTGTTCGCCATGTGGCTGAAGAAGCACAAGCTGAAGAC
>JANOYZ010000366.1:0-4850 GCA_031429135.1 Novosphingobium sp.
TGGTCAGGTGATCAAGACCGACAGCGAAATGGTCAAGAAGGCGCGCGAAGGGGTGATGGAATTTCTCCTGATCAACCACCCGCTCGATTGCCCGATCTGCGACCAGGGCGGCGAGTGCGACTTGCAGGACCAGTCGGTCGCCTATGGCCGCGGGGCGAGCCGCTATGACGAGAACAAGCGCGCGGTCACCGAAAAGTACATGGGCCCGCTGATCAAGACGGCGATGACCCGCTGCATCCACTGCACCCGCTGCGTGCGCTTCTCCGAGGAGATCGCCGGGGTCGACGAGATCGGCGCGCTTTATCGCGGCGAGGCGATGCAGATCACCACCTATCTGGAACGCGCGGCTAGTCATGAGATGTCGGCCAATGTCATCGACCTCTGCCCGGTCGGCGCGCTGACCTCACGCCCCTATGCCTTCGAGGCACGCCCGTGGGAGCTGAAGAAGACGCTGTCCATCGATGTGTCCGATGCTTGCGGCGCGAACATCCGCCTTGATGCGCGCGGCCGTGAAGTGCTGCGCATTCTGCCGCGCATCAACGATGACGTGAACGAGGAATGGATTTCCGACAAGGCCCGCTTCCAGGTCGATGGTCTGACGAAGCGCCGCCTCGACAAGCCGTGGTTGCGCAAAAATGGCAAGCTGGTCGCCGCCACATGGGACGAGGCATTCGCCGCGATTGCCAAGGTGAAACCGGGCAAGAGCATTGCTGCGGTGGCTGGCGACATGGTCGATTGCGAGACGATGTTTGCCGCCAAGGCATTGGTCGGCGCGCTGGGTTCCGATTTGCTCGAAGGACGCCAGACCGGGCTTGATTACGATTGTTCGAACCTTGCGGCGGTGAACTTCAATTCGGGCTTCTCGGGCATTGAGACGGCAGATGCGATCCTCATCATCGGCAGCCACATTCGCTGGGAAGCACCGCTGGTGATGCCCCGCCTGCGCAAGGCGGTGAAGCGCGGGGCCAAGCTTTTTGTCGTCGGGCCGGTCTGGGAAACCACAGTGCCGACTACTTTCCTTGGGTCTGATCTGGCGGTGCTCGGACACTTGCCCAAGGATGTGACCGATGCGCTGTCAAAGGCGGAGCGTCCGGCACTGATCCTCGGTGGGGCAGGGCTGGCCAAGGGCGCTTTGGGTGCCTGTCTGGCGCTGGCTGACAAGTTCAAGCTGGTGAGAGACGGCTGGAACGGTTTCAACGTCCTCCACATGGCCGCCGCCCGCATGGGCGGACTGATGCTCGGCTATGCGCAAAAGGGCGGCATCGCTAATCTGGTCGCCGCCAAGCCCAAGCTGTTGCTGTCGCTCGGCGCGGATGAGGTGGATTACGTCAGGTTCCCGGACTCGATCATCGTGTACATCGGTCATCACGGTGATAAGGGGGCACACGCCGCCGACGTCATCCTGCCCGCCGCTGCCTTCAGTGAAAAGGCGGGCACTTACGTCAATACCGAGGGCCGGGTGCAGTTCGCCGATAAAGCGGTGTTCGCTCCCGGTGATGCGCGCGAGGACTGGACGATCCTGCGGGCGCTCGCCGATACGCTGGGCGTTTCGGTCGGGTTTGACAGCTTCGATGCGTTGCGTGCCGCGATGCTGATGGCGGTTCCGGCGCTGGGCGTTGAAGGCCTCGCCGATTATGGCGCACTGCCAAAAGCCGGAAAGGCCAAGGCAGCTGGTGTGATCGGAGGCTACCCGATCAAGGACTTCTACCTCACCAACCCCATTGCCCGGGCGAGCGAGACGATGCAGCGCTGCTCTGCTGAATTGCTGCATGGGATAGATTTTGCGGAGGCGGCGGAATGAGCGCTGGGTATCGCACAAGTGCCGCTCAGCCTGAGCCTGTCGAAGGCCACGCGCTGAGGGCTGCGCCAAGCATTTCTGTCGCGCGTGTGCTTCGACAAGCTCAGCATGAGCGGGTGTGGGAGCGTGGTAGATGACTGAATTCTTTCAGAATGCCATGCTCTGGCTGCCATTTGTCGGATGGATCGATGCCAGCCTTACTTACGAATGGGCATGGTTTTGGGCCACCATCGCGGGCATCCTGCTGATCGCGCTGCCGCTGATGCTTGGCGTGGCGATGATCATCTATGCTGACCGCAAGATCTGGGCAGCGATGGCGCTGCGGCGCGGGCCGAATGTGGTCGGGCCTTGGGGCTTGCTCCAGTCGTTTGCCGATGGGCTCAAGGTGTTTCTGCAGGAAACCATCATCCCCAGCGCGGCCAACAAGGGCCTGTTCCTGATCGCGCCGATCATCACTTTCACCGTCGCGCTGATGGCCTGGGCAGTGATCCCGTTTAATTCGGGCGCGATGCTGGCCGATATCAATGTCGGGCTGCTCTATGTGCTGGCGATCTCGTCGCTCGGGGTTTACGGTGTGGTGATTGCGGGCTGGGCTTCCAATTCAAAGTACCCGTTTTTCAGCGCGATGCGTGCCGCTGCTCAGATGATTTCCTATGAAGTGTCGATCGGGTTCATCCTGATCTGCGTGGTGCTGTGGGCCGATAGCTTCAACCTCAAGGCGATTGTCGAGGCGCAGAAAAGCCATGTCTGGCTGATCAACGGCTTCGTCGCCAACCCGCTGCTGTTCCCGCTGTGGGTGATGTTCCTGATCTCCAGCCTGGCCGAAACCGCCCGCGCGCCATTCGATCTGACCGAGGCGGAGAGCGAGCTCGTCGCCGGCTACCAGACCGAATATAGCTCGATGAGCTTCGCACACTACTGGCTCGGCGAATATGCCAATGTCCTGCTGATGTGCGCGCTCAACGCCGTGCTGTTCTGGGGCGGATACCTGCCACCGCTCGATCTGCCGGTGCTTTACCTGATACCGGGCTGGATCTGGCTGTTGGGCAAGATCCTGTTCTTCTTCTTCATCTTCTCCTGGGTGAAGGCGACCGTCCCGCGCTACCGCTACGACCAGCTGATGCGGCTGGGATGGAAGGTGTTCCTGCCGATGAGCCTGCTGTTCGTCGTGCTGGTGAGCGGGTATCTTATGCTGACGAGGTATGGCGCATGACCCTCTCCCACCTCATCAAATCGTTCACCCTGTGGGAGTTCGTCAAAGCCCACTGGCTGACCTTGAAGTATTTCTTCAAGCCCAAGGCGACGATCAACTATCCGTTCGAGAAGAACCCGCTGAGCCCGCGTTTTCGCGGTGAACATGCGCTGCGCCGGTATCCGAACGGTGAGGAACGCTGCATCGCCCGCAAGTTGTGCGAGGCGGTTTGCCCGGCCCAAGCTATTACAATTGAAGCGGAGCCGCGTGAAGACGGCAGCCGCCGCACCACGCGCTATGACATCGACATGACCAAATGCATCTACTGCGGCTTCTGCCAGGAAGCCTGCCCGGTCGATGCGATCGTCGAAGGCCCGAACTTCGAATATGCGACCGAAACGCGCGAAGAATTGCTGTACGACAAGACCAAGCTGCTGGCGAACGGGGACAAGTGGGAGCGGGCAATCGCCGCGAACCTTGAAGCCGATGCGCCATATCGATAGGGGCTGCCCCAAATGGATAAAACCCCATGATCCACGTCATCGCCTTTTACCTGTTCGCCACGCTGGTGATCGCTTCGGGCACTTTCACGATCCTGTCGCGCAATCCGGTGCATTCGGTGTTGTGGCTGATCGTGGCGTTCTTCAACGCCGCTGGACTGATGGTGCTGCTGGGCGCGGAATTCATCGCTATGCTGCTGGTCATTGTTTATGTCGGCGCGGTCGCGGTGTTGTTCCTGTTCGTGGTGATGATGCTCGATATCGATTTCGCCGAACTACGCGCCGGGTTCATCAAGAACTTCCCGCTGGGCTTGCTGCTGGCGGTGGTGTTGCTGATCGAACTGGTGGTCGGCGTTGGCGTCTACCGCGTCGGTGCCTTGCAGCTGGGTACGGCGGACGGGGCTTCTGCACCGCCAATGGGTGCCTCCAACACCGAAGCCATCGGCGCGCTGCTTTACAGCCGCTATCTGTTCCTGTTCGAGGCGGCGGGGATCATCCTGCTGGTCGCGATGATCGGCGCGATTGTGCTGACTCACCGGACCCGCAAGGATGTGCGCGGCCAGAACATATCGCAGCAGAATCAGCGCCGTCCCGAAGATGCGACCCGCAATGTCTCGCCCGAAGTCGGCAAGGGGGTGGTGCTGTGATTTTGCTTATCCACCCAAACCCGCTCAGGCTGAGCTTGTCGAAGCCCACGAGAGAGGCCCGCCCAGCGCGTGTGCTTCGACAAGCTCAGCATGAGCGGGGTTTGTTCTTCAACGGATTGGGGGCCGGGGCATGATCGGTATCGAACATTACGTTGGCGTCAGTTCGATCCTGTTCGTGCTGGGCGTGCTCGGCATCTTCCTGAACCGCAAGAACGTCATCGTCATCCTGATGGCGATCGAGCTGATCCTGCTGGCGGTGAACATCAATCTCGTCGCCTTCAGCGCCTTTCTGCATGACCTTACCGGGCAGATTTTCGCCATGTTCGTGCTGACCGTGGCCGCCGGTGAGGCTGCTGTCGGGCTGGCAATTCTGGTGATTTACTTCCGCCACCGCGGCACCATTGCGGTTGATGATGTCAACCGGATGAAGGGGTAATTTTCGTGCATCCCATCCTCTTCATCGTTTTTCTGCCGCTGTTCGCTGCGATTGTGGCCGGGCTGGGAAACCGCGTGCTGGGCAATTTTGTTTCAAAGCTGATCACGACAGGTGCACTGTTCATCTCCTGCGCGCTGAGCTGGCCCGTGTTTTTAAGCTTCCTAGGCGGCGGCGCAGAGGCCAACGTTGTGCCCGTGCTCGAATTCATCCGCTCGGGCAATATGATCGTCGATTGGAGTCTGCGCGTTGATACTCTCACCGCTGTGATGCTCGTGGT
>JANOYZ010000367.1:0-7938 GCA_031429135.1 Novosphingobium sp.
GGCGAAGCGAGCCAGGACAAGAAGAAGGTCCAGATCGCAGCTGCCGAAATGGAACTGATCGCTGGCCAGAAGCCGGTAATCACCAAGGCGAAGAAATCAATCGCGCAGTTCAAGCTGCGCGAAGGCATGCCGATCGGTTGCAAGGTTACCTTGCGCCGTGAGCGCATGTATGAATTCCTCGACCGTCTGATCACCGTGGCAATGCCTCGCATCCGGGATTTTCGTGGGTTGAACCCGAAGAGCTTCGATGGACGCGGCAATTATGCCATGGGCCTGAAGGAGCAGATCATCTTTCCAGAGATCAGCTACGATCAGATCGAAAAGGTGCGTGGCATGGATATCATCGTCACCACCACCGCAACGACCGACGACGAAGCGCGCGAGCTGCTGCGTCTGTTCGGTTTCCCGTTCCCGCTGGATGCTGCTGAAGAGCAGCAGGCCGCGTAAAGTCCGCGTGACTGACCAGGTTTGAGGAAGAGAGCTTAAGTCCATGGCGAAACTGAGTTCCATCAATAAGAACGAGCGGCGCAAGAAGCTCGTTGTCAAGTATGCAGCCAAGTATGCTGCGCTGAAGGCCGTTGCTGACAATAAGGCACTCGATGAAAACGAGCGTCTGATTGCCCGGCTCAAGATGGCCGAAATCCCGCGCAATGCGAACCCTACCCGGGTCCGCAACCGTTGCGCCACCACCGGGCGCCCGCGCGCCTACTATCGCAAGTTCGGCCTGTGCCGCATCGAACTGAGGGACAAGGCTAATAAAGGCCTGATCCCCGGTGTGACCAAGTCGAGCTGGTAAGGAATCTGCGATGGCACTGACCGATCCCCTGGGTGATATGCTCACCCGCATCCGCAACGGCCAGCGTGCGAAGAAGGACTCTGTTCTTTCTCCCGCATCACGGCTGCGCGCCCGCGTTCTCGAAGTTCTGCAGCGCGAAGGCTATATTCGTGGCTACAGCGAGGACGCTACCGGCGTTCACCCGCAGCTGCGTATCGAGCTGAAGTATTTCGAAGGCGAACCTGCGATCAAGCATGTCGCCCGCGTCTCCAAGCCGGGCCGCCGCGTCTATTCGGGGAGTAAAGAGCTTCCCGTGACCCGCAATGGCCTTGGCATCACCATCGTCTCGACACCGAAGGGTGTGCTTTCGGATGCCGAAGCGCGCGCCCAGAACGTCGGTGGCGAAGTGCTGGCGGAGGTATTCTGATGAGCCGTATCGGTAAAGTTCCGGTAGCAATCCCGAGCGGCGTTACTGCCGCAATCGCGGATGGTACCCTGACCGTGAAGGGGCCGAAAGGCACCCTCACGCTCACCATGCGTGAAGAAATCAGCTACACGCTGGAAGGCGAAAAGATCCTGGTGAAGCCCGCCAATGTCAGCAAGCAGGCGCGTGCCTTCTGGGGCATGCAGCGGACTTTGGTTGATAATCTGGTGACTGGTGTAACCCAAGGTTACACCAAGGTTCTGGAAATCACCGGCGTCGGCTATCGTGCCAATGTTCAGGGTGCAAACCTGAAGCTGCAGCTCGGTTTCAGCCACGACGTCGATTTTGCCATACCCGAAGGTATCGAGATCAAGACCCCGGATAACACCACGGTCGAAATTTCGGGCATCGACAAGCAGAAGGTCGGCCAGGTTGCCGCCGAGATCCGCCGTTGGAGGAAGCCGGAGCCCTATAAGGGCAAGGGCATCAAGTACCGCGGCGAGTACATCTTCCGCAAGGAAGGGAAGAAGAAGTAATGGCCAAGCTCTCACTCTTCGACCGCCGTCGTCGGCGTGTCCGCACCGCGCTCAAGGCTCGTGCCTATGGTCGTCCCCGGCTTTCCGTGCATCGCAGCGGTCGCCACATCTATGCCCAGATCATCGACGATGCTGCCGGCCGTACCCTGGCTTCCGCTTCGACACTGATCAAGGGCAGCAAAGGCCCCGGCGCAACGGTTTCTGCGGCTGCTGATGTCGGCAAGTCGCTCGCTGAAGCCGCCAAGAAGGCTGGCGTGACCGCCGTTGTGTTTGATCGCGGCGGTTTCCTGTTCCATGGCCGCGTCAAGGCGCTGGCTGATGCCGCGCGTGAAGGCGGGCTGGAGTTCTGATGATGGCTGACGAAGCAAACGGCGCAACCGGCGCTGAAACCGAAGTCGTAGCGGCTGACGCTGCACCCGGCGCAGCACCTGATGGCGCGCGTGGCAAAGGTCGTGGCCGTGGCGGCAACGATCGTGATCGTGGCGGCCGTGGCCGTGGCGGCAATGATCGTGACCGCCGGGGTGGCCGTGGCGGCGACGACGATGGTGGCGAAGAGCTGATCGAAAAGCTCGTTCACATCAACCGCGTTTCCAAGACGGTGAAGGGCGGCAAGCGCTTCGGTTTTGCAGCACTCGTCGTGGTTGGCGATGGCAAGGGCCGCGTCGGCTTCGGTCATGGCAAGGCGCGCGAAGTGCCCGAAGCCATCACCAAGGCAACCGCTGCTGCCAAGAAGAAGATGATCCGCGTTCCGCTCAAGGATGGCCGTACGCTTCACCATGATGGCAAGGGCCGTTTCGGTGCAGGCAAGGTCAATGTCCGTTCGGCACCTGCCGGTACCGGCATCATTGCTGGTGGCCCGATGCGCGCTGTTTTCGAAAGCCTGGGCGTTGCTGACGTGGTGACCAAGTCGGTCGGCAGCAGCAATCCCTACAACATGATCCGCGCCACTTTTGATGCGCTGGGTGAGCAGACTTCACCGAAGTCGGTTGCTCAGCGTCGCGGCAAAAAGGTTGCTGACCTGCTTGGTCGCGGCGGCGCGAATGTCGCGGAAGCCGAAGCTGCCGCTGATGCGATTACGGAGTAAGTCTGATGGCCAAAGCTGAACAGAAAACCATCAAGATCAAGCAGATCGGTTCGCCGATCCGCCGTCCGGAAAAGCAGAAGCAGATGCTGATCGGCCTCGGCCTTGGCAAGATGCACAAGGTTGTCGTTCGTCAGGACACTGCCGAATTGCGCGGAGCCCTCGCCAAACTGCCGCATATGGTAGCCATCATCGATTAACCAACCGGGATACCGAACAGGCTGTCCCAAGCGCGACTTAAAGCGAAAGCGAGTGCACTATCATGAAACTCAATGACATCCGTGACAACGCCGGTTCCCGCAAGGGCCGGATGCGTGTCGGCCGCGGTATCGGTTCGGGCAAGGGCAAGACTGCCGGGCGCGGCCAGAAGGGTGCCAAGG
Source organism: Novosphingobium sp. (assembly GCA_031429135.1). Classification (GTDB taxonomy): domain Bacteria; phylum Pseudomonadota; class Alphaproteobacteria; order Sphingomonadales; family Sphingomonadaceae; genus Novosphingobium. Next base: position 3,197 of record JANOYZ010000367.1, read on the forward strand.
CGCGTTCGGGCGTTTCGGTCAACGGCTTCGAAGGCGGCCAGATGCCGTTGCACATGCGCATTCCAAAGCGCGGTTTCAGCAACAAGGCCTTCGCCAAGGACTATACCGAGGTCAACCTTGGCCTGGTCCAGAAGGCGATTGACGCTGGCAAGCTCGATATCAAGGCGGTGATCGATCACAAAGCTCTTAAGGCCGCCGGTCTGGCGCGCGGCGGCAAGGATGGCGTTCGCCTGCTTGCCAAGGGTGAGCTGACTGCCAAAGTCAAGTTCCTCGTAGCTGGCGTCTCTGCCGGTGCCCGTGCTGCGGTTGAAAAGGCTGGCGGCTCGGTCGATCTGCCTGAGGTTCAGCCCAGCGAACACGAAAAGAAGACCGCTCGCCGCGAAATCAACAAGGCGGCGAATAAGGCAGCGAAGTAACGACACAACGATCCCCGCAAGGCAGCTTGCGGGGATCGTTTGTTTCGGGGGTTCGACATCGCGCAATCGTCCCTATATGGGGTTTCTCCCGCATAAGGGTGGTACGCGATCCGCTGCGGATCCACAGCAAGGCTCATAGTCAAGATGGCATCACGCGCCGATAATGTCGCCAGCAACCTCAGTCTGGCCAATTTCACCAAAGCGACCGAGCTCAAGAAGCGCATCTGGTTTACGCTAGGTGCGTTGATCGTGTTTCGCTTTCTCGCCTTCGTGCCGCTGCCGGGGATCAACCCGCTGGCGCTAAAGGAGTTCATGGACAAGAATGCTGGCGGCATTCTTGATTTCTTCAACATGTTTTCCGGCGGCGCGATGGCGAATTACAGCCTGATCTCGCTGGGCGTGATGCCTTACATTACCGCGTCGATCGTGGTTCAGCTGGCAACTTCGCTGCATCCCTCGCTTGCCGCTCTCAAGAAGGAAGGTGAGAGCGGTCGCCGCAAGATCAACCAGTACAGCCGCTATGGCGCAGTGCTGCTCAGTATTATTCAGGGCTATGCGGCAGTCCGCAATGCCGATGTCCAGGGCTTCGCCGTGCATGCTGACACGATGTTCTACGTCGCCGGCGTCGTCTCGCTGGTTGGCGGAACCATGTTCCTGCTGTGGCTTGGTGAACAGATAACCTCACGCGGGATCGGCAATGGCACCTCGCTGATCATCATGGCGGGTATTGTCGCCCAGATGCCAACTTTCGTTATCAATCTGCTCGAAAGCGGACGTCAGGGGACGCTTGGCGCCTTCGCAATCATCGGTTTGATTGCCCTGCTCATCGGGTTGATCCTGATGATCTGCTTTGTTGAGCGCGCGACACGGCGGTTGCTTATCCAGTATCCCAAGCGCGCGACCCAGCGCGGCATGATGCAGGCGGATCGCAGCCACCTGCCGCTCAAGCTTAATACCTCAGGGGTTATCCCGCCGATCTTCGCCAGTTCACTGCTACTGCTGCCGCTGACGATCACCAGCTTTGCCGGTAATTCGATTGCGACCGACAGCGGCATGGGCTCCTTCCTGGTCGGGCTGAATAACTACCTTGGCCACGGCAAGCCTGCCTATATGCTGCTCTATGCGGCCGGCATCATCTTCTTCTGCTTTTTCTATACGGCGGTGGTGTTCAACCCCGATGAGACGGCGGAGAACCTGAAGCGCAACGGCGGCTTCATTCCCGGCATCCGTCCCGGCAAGACCACAGCGACCTATCTTGACTATGTCCTGACCCGGATCACGGTGATTGGCGCGGCCTATCTCACCATAGTCTGCGTCCTGCCTGAATGGGTGCTGGCCCAGACGGGAGCTGGCCTGTTCTTTGCCGGGGGCACTTCGCTGCTGATTGTCGTCAATGTGACGGTTGATACGATTACACAGATCCAGTCGCACCTGCTGGCGCACCAGTATGGTGATCTCATCAAGAAGGCGAAGCTCAAGGGCCGCATGCGCTGAATGGGCGCAACGCAGAAAAAGGGGGTTTCCGCGTGAACATCATCCTGCTTGGACCGCCGGGAGCGGGCAAAGGCACTCAGGCTCAGCGTCTGGTCGAGAAGCACGGCATGCGCCAGCTTTCCACCGGAGACATGCTGCGCGCCGCTGTGAAGGCGGGAACGCCCGTCGGCCTGCAAGCCAAGGCCGTGATGGAGCGCGGCGAGCTGGTCTCTGACGCGATCGTTTCGGCACTGATCGGTGAAGAACTGGATGCACTGGCACCGGGGCAGGGCGCGATCTTTGATGGCTATCCGCGCACTGCGGCTCAGGCAGAATCGCTTGATGCCATTCTCGCTGCGCGCAACACCAGGCTTGATCATGTCATCGAACTGGATGTCGATGAGGACGCTCTGGTCGAACGCATCACCGGCCGCTTCACCTGCGCCAATTGCGGCAAAGGCTATCACGATAAATTCGAGCAGCCCAAGCAGCCCGGAGTCTGCGACAAGTGCGGTAGCACCCAGTTCAAGCGCCGGCCCGATGATAACGAAGCAACCGTGCGCACGCGTCTGGCTGAATATCGTGCCAAGACTGCGCCGATCCTGCCGATCTATGAAGCGCGCGGCATAGTCGCCCGCGCCGATGGTATGGCCGATATCGATCATGTGAGCGTTTCGATCGAGAATATCCTCGCTTCCTGATCCTGAATGCCTCGCTTCGCGCGGGGCTGGCAATCGCGATGCGCCCTGCTAGCATTCCTCGTTCAGGAGGATTTCCCGGATGCGCCGATTTACCTTGCCGTTGCTGCTCACCGCACTCAGCCTTGCTACCCCGGCTGGGGCCGAGATCGTACAGTCATCCGAGGCGGGCTTCGTCATCCGTGAGAGCGCCGATGTGCCGGTGGATGCCTATACGGTCTGGGCCACCCTCACCGCACCAGCCAAGTGGTGGAATCCTGAGCACTCGTGGTCGGGCAAGGCTGAAAACCTGTATATCGACAGTCAGGCCAGCGGTTGCTTCTGCGAACTGATGCCGGTGCCAGCGGGCGCACCCGAAGGCACACGGCGTGGCAGCGTTGAACATATGCATATCATTCATTCGAGCCCCGGTAAGGTGCTGCGCATGGTTGGCGGGCTGGGGCCGCTGCAAAGCGAGGCGATGACCGGTGTGCTCACCGTCACCCTCAAGAAAACGCCCAATGGAACACGGGTGCTGTGGGAATATGTGGTCGGTGGTTACATGCGCTACAAGGTGAGCGATATTGCCCCGGCGGTGGACAAGGTTCTCACCGAACAACTGGCGCGGCTTGCCAGGCAATTGGGCGGCGAACCGCTCGCGCCAGAGCCAGAGCCTGCTGGTAATATGGCACCCGGCAGCGATAAGGCACCCGGTGATGCGCCTGGAACAGCCGATGAATTACAGGGCGAGGCGGCAGTACCGGCTCCCAAACCGGCAGCGGCGAAACCAAAGACTACAATAAAAAAGCCCGCTGCCAAGAAATCCGTGACCGATTGGGAGCCGTTGTAACGTTTTGACGGCACCGCATTTGGCGGTTATGAAGTGGGCATGGACAGCGACCTGACGCCGCTTTGGCGAGTGGGTTTGCTTGTATCTGCGCAAGACATTGACAGGCTGGCCGAATCGGCCTAGTCGCGCGCTTCACTCGACAATAACGGGTTCGTCCGGAGGGCAGCAGCGCATGCGCGTGCCAACCGGGCTTTTTGCCGTTCTTGCCCGAGTGAAGCGTTGAGATAGGGAGCGGCGGTCTTTCGGGACAATGGCTAAATCCCTGTGGAGCATGGAGAATTAAGTGGCTCGTATTGCCGGGGTTAATATCCCCACTAACAAGCGCGTTATCATCGCGCTTACCTATATTCACGGTATTGGCGCTCACAAGGCGAAGCAGATCGCTGACAAGATCGGAATCGATCACAGCCGCCGGGTGCAGGATCTTTCCGATCAGGAAGTCCTCCAAGTTCGTGAGGCGATTGACGCTGATCACACTGTTGAGGGCGATCTTCGCCGCGAAACGGCGATGAACATCAAGCGACTGATGGATCTGGCCTGCTATCGCGGCCTGCGTCACCGCAAGGGGCTTCCGGTCCGCGGACAGCGCACGCACACCAATGCCCGCACCCGCAAGGGTAAGTCCAAGCCCATCGCGGGCAAGAAGAAGTAAGCGTCGCCGTTTCGGGCTGACCGCTTTCCCTTCACGATTTTCGACAGGATATAGACAATGGCACGCGAACCCCAGCGCATCAAAAAGCGGGAGCGCAAGAACATCTCGAGCGGCGTCGCGCATGTGAACGCCAGCTTCAATAATACGATGGTCACCATCACCGACGCACAGGGCAATGCCATCAGCTGGTCTTCGGCCGGCGCGATGGGCTTCAAGGGCAGCCGCAAGTCGACTCCCTATGCTGCTCAGGTTGCTGCTGATGATGCCGGCAAGAAGGCCGCCGAACATGGCGTGCGCACTCTTGAAGTTGAAGTCAAAGGTCCCGGATCGGGCCGTGAGTCAGCTCTGCGCGCTTTGCAGGCAGTCGGGTTCACCATCACTTCTATCCGTGATGTGACACCGATCCCGCATAACGGCGTCCGGCCTTCAAAGCGCCGCCGCGTCTAATTGAGTCCCGCGTGGTGGTGAAAGCCGCTGCGCATTCAAGGCTCGATCGCGGTGCCGCACCTTCCGCGATCGTTTCGCCAGAACAAACCCATAGGGGAAGTCCATGTCTGTCAATATCAAGAACTGGCAGGAATTGAAAAAGCCCAACAACCTCGAGGTCAAGCCGGGGAACGACCCCAAGCGCCGCGCTACATTTGTCGCTGAGCCGCTTGAGCGTGGTTTCGGTC
>JANOYZ010000368.1:0-8356 GCA_031429135.1 Novosphingobium sp.
CCGCTGCCGGATTGCCATCACCCTTGGGCAGCTGCGCAGCGGGCAGATCGAGCGCCTGGCCCAGCGCCACCGCGCGCAGGTTCACAATCTCGTGCGGGGTATCCATGTTGAAGGTGAACAGACGGTGGTGTTCCTCATCGAAGCGATTGAGTATCCCCTTGATTCCGTCCGAACGCAGCACTTCGGCGGTGATCGTCAGCGGCACTTCGAAGGCTTGTCCGGCATAGCGAACGTCGACTTCGAACGCGCTGGTAATTTCGGCCTCTGGCACCCCGTCGGAGCGAAGTTCCTCGCGGGTCTGTAAGGCCATCTCGTCAAGGATCGCAATCAGCTCTTCGGCCTTGGTCTGGCTGGCAAGGCGCGAGAAACTGCGCGCGGTTTCAGTGCGCATCCGGGTGGTGGCATCGCCCAATGCGCAGAGCACACCTGGCGAGACCGGCGAAATCGCAGGCCAAGAACCCATCAGCCGCGCAACTGCATTAACATGCAGCGGTCCGGCGCCGCCGAAGCCCATCAGCGCGAAGTGACGCGGGTCATAACCCTGCTGCACCGAAATCATGCGGAGCGCCCCGAACATATTCTCATTGACGATATCGATGATCCCGCGCGCCGCCGCCATCAGATCAATCCCCAAGCCATCAGCGATGGTCTGCACCGCGCGTCTTGCGCCTTCGCGGTCAAGCTTGAAACTGCCGCCCAGCAGGTTTTCGGGAAGGTAGCCCAGCACGACATTGGCATCGGTCACCGTAGGTGCCTCGCCGCCCTTGCCATAGGCGACCGGTCCCGGCACTGCACCGGCCGATTGCGGGCCGACGCGCAGCGCCTTGGTCAGTTCCGGCACATAGGCGATCGAACCGCCGCCAGCGCCCCCGGTCTTGACGTCAAGCGATGAGGCGCGGACCGAAAGATGGCCGACTTCGGTAGTGCGCGCCCGGCGAGGTTCAAGGTTTTCGATCAGCGCCACGTCAGTGCTGGTGCCGCCGACATCGAGCGTCAGGATGTTCTTTATACCGGCGTTTTTGCCGACCCACAGTGCCCCGGTAACCCCGCCAGCCGGGCCTGACATCAGGATACTGACCGGGTGCTCCTCAGCCTTCTGCGCGCTCATCAATCCGCCGTCCGAGCGCAGCAACGAAAGCTTGCCGGCCATCCCGGCCTTGGCGAGCTTGTTGCGCAGACTGGCGACATATTTGCCGACCACCGGGCGCACCGCAGCATTGGCGACAGTGGTCAGGGTGCGCTCGTATTCCTGCATTTCGGGAAGGACTTCGTGGCTCAAGGAGATCGGCACGCCGGGCAAGATTTCTGCCGCGATCACGCCCACACGCGTCTCATGCGCGCCGTTTGCATAGGCGTTGATCAGGCTGACGGTGATGGCCTCGATACCATTCGCCTTGAGCGCGGTGAGCTGTGTGCGGATATCATTGTCGTCGAGCGGGCGAACCTCGTTGCCTTCGGAATTCATCCGGCCCTTGATTGTGACGGTGTCTTCAAGCAGCGCCAGTGGGACCGGCTTGGGCCAGATAATCCAGCCCGCAAGTCCGCCGGGGACAAAGCTGCGCGCGATTTGCATGACGTGGCGATAGCCCTCGGTGGTGATCAGGCCGACTCGTGCGCCTTTGCCCTCAAGCACGGCATTGGTCGCCACGGTGGTGCCGTGCAGGAAATACGCAATATCGTTCGGCGTAACCCCGGCTGCATCACAAATCGCGGTCACGCCGATCAGGATACCTTCGGAACTGTCGTGCGGGGTGGACGGCGTCTTGTGCCGCCAGAAGGCACCGGTATCGACATTGAACAGCAAAAGGTCGGTGAAGGTGCCTCCGACGTCCACTCCCAGGCGGTAACCCATCCCTTTATTCTCCTTAGGTTGCCTTGGGGAACGGCGGCGAATGCGCCACCATGCCCGGTAGTTTGCGTTGCATTATCCCAGCCAGCCAGCGGCTCGCCTCAACCAGTTTCACCAGGTCCATTGCCGTCGCGACCCCGGCGCGTTCAAGCATATAGACCACATCCTCACTCGGCACATTGCCCGCCGAGCCTGGCGCAAAGGGACAGCCGCCGAGTCCGCCAAGCGATGCATCGACCACGCTTGCTCCGGCCTCGACCCCGGCCCAGACATTGGCCAACCCGGTATTGCGCGTGTTGTGGAAATGGACCCGGACCGGGAGCGGATTGATCGCGTGGCGGACACGCTTGACCAAGCGAGCGACATGCGCCGGGTTGGCGACGCCGATCGTATCGGCCAGTGCGATTTCGACCGGACCGGCTTCTGCCAGCCTGACTGCCATTTCTACAATACGATCCTCGGCCACTTCGCCCTCGAAAGGACAGCCGAAGGAAGCGGAGATTGTCGCCTGTGCAGTCTTGCCGTGACCACGGGCCAGAGAGATGATGGCCTTGGCGGCATCGACCGATTCATCGCTGGTCTGGCCCTGATTGGCGATCGCGAAGCTGTCGGTGGCGACGCAGACTGCACCGAGTTGATCAATTCGCCCAGTCGCCAATGCCCGCTCGGCCCCGCGCTGATTCATCACAAGGCCAATATATGTCACGCCTGCAAGTTCGGGCAGTCCTGCGCAAACCGCCACGGCATCGGCCATCTGCGGCACTTTCTTGGGATTGACGAAGCTGGTCACTTCGATCCGCCGCGCCCCGGCAGCGATCGTGCGGTGGACAAGTTCCAGCTTGTCCGCTGTGGAGATCATCGTCTTCTCGTTTTGAAGCCCATCGCGCGGACCTACTTCTACGAATTCGATTGTGCGGTGAATTTCGGGTGTGCGGTAAATTTCGGGAGCACTGGGCATTTCGGGTCTCGATGGTATATTTGTATACAAACTAGGCGGCGGATAGTTGAGGTTCGGTGCGCTGGGACTGATAGGCATCGGCATAGGCGTGAAAAGCGCGGCGGATGTGCCCGGTCATGATCGCAGCGGCCCAGGATCCGTCCCCACGCGCGAAGGCGGCGAGCAGTTCCTCGTGTTCGTGATGCGAACGCTGGAGATTGTCGCGACCGTAATTCTGTGCGGTACGCCACACCACCGGCTGTTCGATCAGCAGGCCCAGTACACTGGCGAGTCGTGATGACCCGGCGGCATCAAGAATGATCGCGTGAAACAGGCGGTTGTGTTCGAGAAAACGGGTGACATCGGGTTCATTTGCACTAATCGCTTCGAAAATCCGACGATTGTGCGTCTTCAACTGCTCCAGCTGCGGCGGCAATATTCGTTCAGCTGCGCGCCGGGCCGCCATCCCTTCAAGTATCGCGCGCAGCTCGAAAGCGTCTTCGAGATCGTCAAGCGACCATTCAGCGACAAAGCTGCGTTGCGATTCGCTGCGGCGGATGAATAGTTCGGATTCGAGCCGCCGCAGCGCATCGCGCACCGGGGTCCGCGAGACTCCGCAGTGCTCTGCCAGAGCTTCTTCACTGAGCTGAGCACCGGGGGCCAGTGTACCTGACAGAATCATTCCGCGAATGGCGGCATAGGCATGATCCGAGGCGCGTGACATTGTTGTTCCCTAAGTTGTGCTCTGTCAGCTTGACCTCAGGCATTTGTATACAATATGCTCACTCGCTATCAAGTCGCGAATGCTTGTTGGGGGCAAAAGCCAACAACCAGGTCAATCAGGGAGGCCATCATGCGTATCACACGGTTACTGCTTACCGTTTCGGCTGCCAGCTTTATTCTTGGCACCGCGCCAGCCATTGCCCAGTCAGCGAGCTCACAGGATACACAAGATGGTGCCGGTGAAGAGGATGGTGATTCGATCATCGTTACTGCCCGCCGCCAGAATGAGCGGCTGCAGGATGTCCCGGCTTCGGTTGCGGTGCTGACAGCAGCTGCTCTCGAATCCACCGGGGCTGATAGAGCGGAGGATTTTGCCCGCCTTACACCGGGGGTTACGATCGTTACCGGCACTGCCGAGGCCGGTGACACGCAGATCAATATCCGCGGCATCAATGGCGCGCGCGATGCAGAGAGTTCAGTGGCGCTGGTGGTCGACGGAATTCTAAAAACCAACACTGCACAGCTCAACCAGATGCAAGGGACGCTGCGCCAGGTCGAAGTGCTGAAAGGGCCGCAAGGCGCGCTCTATGGGCGCAATGCAGCGGCCGGGGCGATTGTCTTGCAGACGCTCAAGCCGACCGAGAACCTTTCGGGGGGCGCGAAACTGTCCTACGCCAATCAGAACAGCTGGGACGCTACTGCCCATCTGGCCGGACCGCTGGGCGATGGCGCAGGCTTTGTCCTTTCGGGCAATTACAGCTCCACTGATGGCTTCTACCGTAACATCTTCCTCGGCAATGCCAAAGTGGTCGATGACAAGCAGAGCTGGGGCATCGACGGCCGGCTGATGTTCGGCATGGGCAGCGACACGCAATTCGACCTCAAGGCGCGCTATGGCGAGTTCAAGGGTGCATCGCTGCCGTTCAACGCGGCGTTCCATCTGCCCAATTTCGCTGGCGTGAACCCCAAGTTCTACGAAGACATCGATGCACACGTCTTCCGCTTCTACAGCAACGTGCGCCCGACCAACGACCAGACCAGCTTCGACGTCTCGGCCAAGATCGATCACGATTTCGGCGGGATGAAGCTGATCGCCTGGTTGCTGTATTCAGACGTTAAGCAGGATTTGGTGGCCGATGGCACCTCGGCCGATTTTGCACGCTACATCAGCGCGGCTTTGCCCTCGGGCGCAACCGCCGTGAACAAGTGTTTCAGCACCACGGCGGCACTCACCGGTTTCCCGGTCAATCAGCCCGGCTTCATTGGCGCGATCCCGGTTCCGTTCATCTTCGCGCCGGCCACCGGCTCGACCTTCGGCCCCTACAGCCCGACCACCTGCGACGGTATCCAGTACCAACTGCGCAACCAGAAGGATTTCAGCGCCGAAGTACGGCTGGTTTCAGACGGCAGCGGACCGATTAACTGGCAACTCGGGGCTTATTATCTCAACATCGACCGCACCGTTGGCGTCAGCCTTGGGGCGGATACCGGCCAGGGCGTGATCAAGCAGCTTTACAACGCCCCAACCAGCGCCAACCCCACCTCTTTGCTGTTTGCGGACAAGTTCAAGACCGATGTCTTTGCAGCCTTCGGCTCGCTCGAATTCAAACCAAGCGAAAATTTCACTGCCGGTGTGGCGCTGCGTTATGATATCGAGGAACGCAAATCATCCTCGCTGGTGCCAACCGCGACCGATCCGTTTACCGGTAGCCCGATCAACCCCGGCCAGGCCACCGGCCCGCTGACCCCCAAAAGCGCCAGCTTCAAGCAGTTCCAGCCCAAAATCACGCTAAGCTGGATGCCCAGCGACCATCTGAACCTTTATGCAAACTGGGGAATCGGTTTCAAATCGGGCGGATTTAACAATCAGGGTTCGGCTGCGCTGATCAACAACAATTTCAACGCTTTTATCAATGCCGGGGTGACGATCAACGACAAGTATCGCAAAGAGCGATCGAGTGCTTTTGAGGCCGGGATAAAGGGCAGCTTGCTCGACGACCGTATCACCTTCGATCTCGCCGGCTATTACACCCGCGTCCACGATATGCAGTTCTTCGAATTCTTCGTTGGCAGTTTTGGCCTGCTACGCGTGGTCTCGAACATCGACACGGTCGACGTGAAGGGTGCCGAGATCAATCTTACCGCCAAAGTGGTCGATGGTTTCAAGTTGTTCGGCTCGTTCAATGTCACCGACAGCGAGATCAAGAAGAACAGTTCGCGGCCCTACACGGTCGGCAACAAGTCGCCCTATACCGCTGACTGGACGATCAACCTTGGCGGTGAAGTCGCTATCCCGCTCAAGAATGATCTCAAGCTCACCGCCCGGGCCGATTACCGTATTACCGGCCCGACCTGGTTCCATTCGGTACAGGATCAGACACGCCCGACGCTGTTCTCGGGATTGCTGCCAATCTCGGCGCTGGCGCTCCCCGCAGTGGTTGGCGATGCGCGTTACGATGTGTCGCGGCGCGATAGTTTTGGGGTGCTGAACCTGCGCGCCGGGTTGCAGGCTGATCGCTACAGCCTGACATTTTTTGCCGAGAACCTGCTCGACAAAAAGTTTATTGCCGAGGCAATTCCCGCAATCGAGTTCGGCGGCTCATTTATTTCGCCCGGAGCCCGGAGGCTGATCGGGGTCGAGGCCGGAGTGAAGTTCTGAGTCGGCAAAAGTCAGGCTGATACGGGGTCATCCAGCGGGCCAGCTACCCTGCTGGTCGCCTGTCGGACAACAGACCGGAGTTTGGATGGTATTTGCAGTGGCTGGTGCATGACGCGGTCAATGTATCGACATAGGGTCATGTTGGTCTTCGTGCTGCTCGCATCGCTTGCTGGCTGCGCCGATGACAAGTCCGCTGCACGGGGAGAGAGCGCGCCCTTGCGGGTTAGCGTGGTTCACGTGGGCCAGATAGAAACCGCAGCGCAGATCGAAACGGCCGGCACGGCTGCCCTGCGCAAGGAAATCCCGCTCGGGTTTACCTCGCCCGGGCGGATCGCCCGGATACTTGTCCAGGAAGGCGATTTTGTGCGGCGCGGGCAATTGCTCGCAGTGCTCGACACGACCACTGCCGGTGCGGCGCTCGAAGCTGCTGCTGCTGAACGTGATCGCGCTCGAGCAGAGCTGGAGCGACTGCGCAAACTCTATGGCCAAGGCTGGATTACCAAGGCACGTTTCGAAAGCGCCGAGGCCACTGCCAGAAGCGCCACTGCCAACCTGATCGCCCGACGTTTCCTGCTCGAGACGGCGCGAATAGTTGCCCCGGCTAACGGCATTGTGCTGGCCAGAACCGCTGAGCCGTCACAGATTATTGATGCGGGATCGCCGGTGGTGACGCTAGGAGATAGCGGGAGCGGCTTTGTGCTGCGCGTGCTGCTGGCGGATCGCGATGCAGTGAGGCTGCGAACGGGAATTGAGGCAGAGGTTGACTTTGAAGCGTTACCGGGAACCAAGTTTTCCGGACGCGTGATCGAGGTCGGTGGGCGCTCTGATCGCGGCAGCGGAGCCTACACTGCCGAAATTGCCGTGCCCTCCGATGCTCGTCTGCGATCCGGGCTGGTTGGTACTGCGCGAATCTTGGCCCCCTCGACAAGCGGATCGACCCGAATTGTCATCCCGCCTACCGCCGTCTTTGCGGCACGGGCGGATGAGGGGTTTGTCTATGTTGTCGGTGGCGACCACAAAGTTAGAGCGCGCAAGCTCGCACTGGGCGCACTCGGATCGGCTGGCATCGAGGTTCTCGGCGGCCTCATGAACGGTGAGGCCATCGTTACATCCGGTCTTGATCGGCTCCGCGAAGGAGCGGCGGTCGATCCGGTCCGCGCCGCACCGTGAGGCTCGTGACACTCGCCGTTCGCCGCTGGCAGGTGACACTGGTAGCTTTCTTGTTGCTGGTGCTGTTGGGATACAACGCTTTTCGCCAGATACCGCGCGCAGTCGATCCTTATTTCCCGATTCCGGCAACTTTCGTTGTTGTGACTTTGCCCGGGGCCGACGCCGCCGAAATCGAGGAGACCATCGCCAAGCCAATCGAGAGGGCGCTGCAAGGGCTCGACAGGGTCCGCAACATCTTTTCCACCAGCAGCGATGGCGCGGCCACGATCAGCGTATCCTTCGACTACGGCACCGATGCCGAACAGGCGCTCGATCGCACTGTCCGCGAGGTCAATGCCCTGCGTCCGCAGCTGCCAGCCGGGATCGCGCGGCTTGATGTACGCCGCCCGCGCACCACCGAAGCGGCAATATCGCAAATCGCCCTGGTCAGCGAGACGGCATCGTGGCGACGGATGGAGAAATACGCGGAGGACCTGCGCGACCGACTGGGGATTCTGCGCGGGGTGCGTAACACCCAGCTCTATGGTCTGCCCGCACCAGAAGTGCGAATATCGCTCGACACCGCGCGCCTCGCCGAGCGCAAACTGGCACCGGCCGTAGTGGCCAATGCAATCACGCAAGGCGGCAGCGATGTACCCGCTGGTGCCGTATCGGCTGGCAACCGGCGGTTTAACGTTCAGGCGGGCGGCGCTTTTCGCACACTGGATGATATTCGCGCGATCCCGCTGCGCGGCGGGGACGGGCAGCTGCTGACTGTTAACAATGTCGCCAGCGTTGAATGGGCTGAGGCCGAGCGGCTGCACATCACCAGGTTCAACAGCCAGCGCGCCGTGTTTATCGGGGTGCGCCAGAAGGACACCACCGATACACTGGCGCTGCGCGATGCGATGCGGCAGGTGAAGGATGGCGGCGTGGTGCCCGTGTTCCAGCTCCTCATCTACCCGTTCGTCAGCGCGGACCTCTCGACGCCGTCACACGTGCGCAACGGCAAGGGGAACTACTTCCTCGGCAACGACCT
>JANOYZ010000369.1:0-6913 GCA_031429135.1 Novosphingobium sp.
GGGCCTGCCGGGCACTTACAAGATCGAATCGATCGGGCCTACCCGGCAGGTGCTCAGCAATGTCGTTATCGGCGATCCGGCCCATCCTGATCTGACCATCGAGCGCACCGAAATCACGATTTTGCCGCGCTTCGGCTTTCCCCGGATCGGTGAGGTGAAACTGATCCGCGCGCGGCTTTATGGCAGTTACACAGGCGGCATATTCAGCCTCGGCACCCTCGACAAGGCGCTGCAAGGTGGTGACAGCACGGCTCCCTTCCGCCTGCCAGACCTCGATCTTGTGCTCGAAGATGCCCGCGCGCTTATCGATAGCGATTATGGCCCGATCGGGGCCAAGCTTGAAGGACGCGGTAACCTTAGCGGCGGGTTTGACGGCATTGCTGCTGTCTCCGCGCCCAGACTGGTCATGCAAGGCTGCACCGCAACCACTGCCAGCCTTTATGGCAAGCTGGCAGTGGTCAATGCCCGCCCGCTGTTCACCGGCCCGGTTCGGCTGGGGACCGTGGATTGCAAGGACGGCGGGTTCACACTGAAGCAATCGGCGATGCAGATCGATGCCAGGATTGATCCGGCGCTTGATGGCGCTGAGGCCAAATTGACACTTGCCTCGGGACTGATGGGCTACGGAACTTCGCGCGCCGATAGCCTGTCGGGAACCATGGACATTACCTATCGCAAGGCGGCGCTGACCACGCGCTATGATCTGACCGCGCGTGGGCTCAAGACATCACAAGCCAGCGCCGCGACGCTCAGCGCCAAGGGCATCCTGCGCGGGGCGGACGGCTTGGCGCGGATTGAAAGCGAAGGCACCATCACCGGCACCGGGCTGCGACCGGGAGCGGGACTGGATGCTGCGCTTGCCTCGGCGCAAGCTGCGGGAAAGGATAGTCTGGCAGAACCGCTGATCGCTCAATTTCGCTCTGCTTTGGCGCGAAATGCACCGGGCAGCCGCTTTGCCGGAGATTTTGTGCTGCGTCAGACCGGGGCGATCACCAATCTGGTGGTGCCGCAGGCCAGCGTGATCGGCGGTGGCGGTGATATGCTGCTTGCCGTGTCGCGGTTGCAGATGACTTCGGGAGGCCGCGCCGCGCCGCGCATCGCGGGCAATTTCAACACCGGCGGACCGGGAATGCCGCGCATCAGCGGCCGGATGGAACGGTTGGCCGGCGGCACCACCTTGCTGACCATGAACATGGCTGAATACAGCGCCGGCACTTCGCGGCTTGCCTTGCCCGAACTGAAATTGATTCAGGGCGCTGACGGCGCATTCAGCTTCAGCGGACGTGCGCTCGCCAGCGGACCCTTGCCGGGCGGCGGGGCAGACGGGTTGGTCCTGCCGCTCGATGGTAGCTGGAAACCGGGGGGCGAGCTGCGTCTGTGGCAGGGTTGCCGCGACATCAGCTTCACCATGCTCAAATATGCCAGCCTCCAGCTTGAGCGCCGGTCGGTCCGCCTGTGCCCGGGGCCATCGGGCACGATTCTGCGCAGCGGCCCGGCTGGAACGAATTTCGCGGCCACCACCAGCGCGCTCGAACTGGCTGGACGGATCAACCAGACCCCTATCCGCATCAGCGGCGGCCCGGTCAGCATTGCCTTCCCCGGCAAAATTACCGCCAGCAAGCTGCTGGTGACTATCGGTGTGGATGCCGAACCAACGCGCTTTGCCATCGGCGAACTTTCGGGCGTCAGCGGCAAATCGCTTTCCGGCACCTTTGCAAAGACAGAAGCGGCGATCCACGCGGTGCCTTTCGATATGACCGAAGGCAGCGGCATGTGGAGCTATGCAGGCGGTGTACTGGAAATCATCGGGGGCAATCTGCGCCTCCTCGATCAGATGCAGGTGGATCGTTTTGCGCCGCTGATCGCCCGCGATGCGACGCTGACGCTGAAAAATAATGTCATCACCGCGCAGGCGTTGCTGCGTGAACCAGCCAGTGATCGCGCGGTATCGCAAGTGACGATCCTGCACGACCTGAACAAAGGCACCGGCCATGCCGATCTGGCGGTCCCTGGGATCACCTTTGACCGCAATCTTCAGCCGACCACGCTTACCGAGCTGGCGCGCGGCGTACTGGCCAGCGCGCGCGGCATCGTCACCGGCAAGGGCCGGGTTGAATGGAATGCTGCCGGTGTCACCAGCAATGGCGATTTCTCCACCGAAGGCCTCGATTTCACTGCCGGTTTCGGTCTGGTCAAAGGGCTGTCGGGGACGGTCCACTTCACCGACCTGATCGGCATGGTTACTGCGCCAGACCAGAAGGTGAAGATCGCCTCGATAAACCCCGGCATCGAAGCCAATGACGGTGTGCTGACCTTTGAGATCCAGCCCGAATCGTTGCTGGTGGTCAAAGGCGCGGTCTGGCCTTTTCTCGATGGCACGCTCAGGCTGCTGCCGACCAGAATGAAACTCGGTGCCGCCGAAACGCGCCGCTTCGAGATGCGGGTTGATGGCATCAATGCCGCCCGTTTCATCGAGGAGATGGAACTGGGCAATCTGTCGGCTACGGGCACCTTTGATGGCAATCTGCCAATGGTGTTTGATGAAAACGGCGGGCGGATCGATGGCGGGGTGCTTAGCTCAAGGCCGCCTGGCGGCAATGTTTCCTATGTCGGCGAGCTGACCTATAAGGATTTGTCGGCGATGGGAAATTTCGCCTTCGATGCGCTGCGCTCCATCGATTACAAGCAGATGCGCATCGGCATGGATGGTGATCTGGCCGGTGAACTCGTCACCACGCTGCGCTTTGACGGGGTAACCCAGGGCCAGGGCGCCAAGCGCAATTTCATCACCAAGCAGATCGGCAAGCTGCCGATTCGCTTCAATGTCACCGTGCGCGGGCCGTTCTATCAGCTGATCAGCAATTTCAAATCGCTTTACAGCGCCGAATATGTCCGCAGCCCGCAAAGTGCTGGTCTGCTCGATGACAAGGGTCAGCCGATCCGCAAGCCTGCTCCGCCACAACAGCCCATTCAGCCCCCAGTCAGTGAGTTAAGGCCATGATCCATCGTGAATTGACCGATTGCGTCTCTGCTGCGAGAACCCTGCCCATGCAGGGGATTCACAACAAGGTGCGGCCATCGGGTCGGCGCGGTTATGCGGCGGCGGTGCTGGTGGG
The DNA here is from genome assembly GCA_031429135.1 of Novosphingobium sp. Taxonomy (GTDB): domain Bacteria; phylum Pseudomonadota; class Alphaproteobacteria; order Sphingomonadales; family Sphingomonadaceae; genus Novosphingobium. The sequence continues at coordinate 3,117 of JANOYZ010000369.1, forward strand.
ATGCGCGATGGCATCTTTCGGCTGTGTTTCGGTCAATGCGCCGGACAAGCCGATAGTCATCGAGCTGAATATCAACATCAAGCAAGAGGTGGTCTATCGTCTGGCGCAGGATGCCGAGAAGACGATAGACGCAAACCCGGGGATTTTCTGATGCTTATCCGTTCTGTGTTTCTCAAGAGTGCTGCCGCTGCCGTGCTGGGCCTTGCCCTGGTTGCCGGCGGCGTCGCCTATGCCCAGCAGGCGCGTGACCCAGCCTATTCGGCCGCCCGCGCCAATGGTCAGGTCGGTGAAAAGATGGACGGCTACCTTGGCGTTGTCGGTTCTGTCAGTGCTGAAGTCACCAAGATGGTTCGCGATCTCAATCTGTTGCGCAAGGGCGTCTTCTTCACCAAGGCGCAAGAACAGCGCGTGACGCCAGAGGAATATGGCTTCACCACCGGTTGCAAGCAGATCATGCGCACTGCCATTGGCGAAAAATATGAAGCGCCTGACGGCAGCTGGAAAACCCGCACAGCCGAACCGCCGCAAATGCATTCGAAGTGCCCCTGAACTGATCGCCCCCTCCTGCATGGGGGATAGGGTGCGAGCTGGCTAAAAACGCCTGATCGATCCCGCGCTGTCTCGCAGTTGCGGCACAGCCGGTTGACTTGCAGGGCACCCCTGCCTATGGGGAGCGCGCCTTGGCGGGAGACCCCGTTTCCATGGCGGTTATTCCACCTTTTAAGGGGACGAATCGACATGGCAGCGGATGATCAAGCAGAGGTTCCCGAAGGTGGTGAAGACCCACGGCTGACGTCTCTGGATGATCAGCTGCGGCAGGCGCACCACGCAGAGGCAAAGCGGGCGGCTGCACGGCAGCCTGCCAATCCTTTTGCCGGGAAGGGCGTATCCCAGGGAAACCGGGTTCTGTCGGCCATCGTCGGTACTCCGCTTGGAGGACTGGTGGTTGGTTTCACGATAGACCAGTTTGCCGGAACGCGCCCCTGGGCGATGCTGGTGTTGCTGTTTCTCGGCATCATCGCAGGCTTCGTCCAGACGTGGAGAATTTCGCAGGAACGCGCTGAATAGCCGCGTTTTTCTCGTTTTTGATTACTAAGGGGTTAGGCGTGGCGGCCGAAAGCAAGATCGACCCGATGCACCAGTTCCAGATCAGCGCGCTGGGTGACAGTGTGCTGGACGGAACTCCTTTTGCCTTTACCAACAGCGCGCTGTGGATGCTGATCGTGCTCGGCTCGATCCTGCTGTTCATGTGGGGCGGGATGAAGCGCGAGCTGATCCCCGGTCGCTGGCAGGCTGCGGTCGAGATGCTCACCGGCTTTGTCACTGGGCTTGCGGTTGGTAATATCGGGCCAGAGGGCAAGAAATATGTCCCGTGGATCTTTACCGTTTTCACCTTCATCCTGTTTTCGAACTACATGGGCATGATGCCTTTCGGCGTGTTCGAGGCGGCGCATCCCTTCACCGTCACCAGCCAGTTCACTATCACCGGCGTACTGGCCATCGCCAGCTTCTCGATCGTGCTGGTGGTCGGCTTCTGGAAGCACGGTTTCCGCTTTTTCGGCCTGTTCGTGCCGCATGGCACCCCGTTGCCGCTGCTGCCGCTGATCGTGCCGATCGAGCTGATCTCGTTCCTCGTGCGTCCCTTCAGCCTCGCGCTGCGTCTGTTCGTGGCAATGATCGCCGGGCACATCCTGGTCGACGTGTTTGGCTATTTCATCGTCAACGGCATCAATTCCGGCACGGCACTGGGCTATTTCGTATCGTTTATCAGCTTCGTCTTCATCGCTGGTGTCAACGCTCTTGAACTGCTGGTCTGCGGCATTCAGGCCTATGTTTTCGCGCTGCTGACCTCGCTGTACATCAACGATGCAGAGCATCTTCACTGAGGCATCTGCACTAAGTTTTTTTCGACCCTGTTTTCATCCCGTTTCAGCTAGTTTGTTTAGGAGTACACACAATGGATCTCGCTTCTGCAAAGGTGATTGGTGCCGGTCTCGCGGCAATTGGCGTTGGCGCTGCGGCTGCTGGCGTTGGCAATGTTTTCGGCTCGTTCCTTCAGGGCGCGCTGCGTAACCCGGCTGCCGCTGATGGCCAGCAGGGCCGCCTGTTCATCGGCTTCGCGGCTGCCGAATTGCTCGGCCTGATCGCGTTCGCCGTTGCCATGATCATCCTCTACGCCGTCTAATCACAGCGTAGTGTAAAACGGGCAGCGCCTCCTTGTCGGGGGGCGCCTGCCGGTTTGCGGTCTATCTCGGTCACGGAAGCGGACAATGCCTCAGATCAACCAGCTCATGCTCGTTTACCAGTCGCAGTGGTTCTGGCTGCTGCTGGTGCTTGGCGTGATCTATTTCGCCATCGGCAAGGGCATGGTCCCCAAGATCGAAGCCACGGTGGAAGGTCGCCAGGCCAAGGTCACGGCTGATCTCGTCGCTGCCGAGCGAGCGAAAGCCGATGCTGAAGCGGCAGAGGCCACGGCCAATGCGGCAGAGGCCGATGCCCGCACAACGGCGCAAGCGGCAACTGCCACGGCCAAGGCCAAGGGTGTCAAAGACGGAGAAGCCCGCCTCGCCAAGGCTGATGCCGAGATTGGCGAGAAACTCGCCGCTGCCGAGGCAAGCCTTGCCAAGGCACGGACCAAGGCGCTTGCCAGCATGGAGGCGCTTGCCGCTGAAGCCGCTGCCGATATCGTCGCCAAGGTTTCAGGCGCAAGCGTAAGCGCGGCTCAGGCCGCCTCCGCAGTCAAGACGGTGCTGGCCAATGCTTAATCATCTCTCCATTCTCGCCGAAGCAGCTCACGGTGCTGCCGAACACGTTGAAACACCCACGGCCTGGGGCTTTGGTCCGGGTGCCTGGGTGGCGCTGGCGATGCTCGCGGTCTTCGCGCTGATGCTCAAGGTCGGCGTGCCCAAAATCGTTGCCGGCATGCTCGACAAGCAGATCGCCGATGTGCGCAAATCGCTTGACGATGCCGCGCGCCTGCGCGCCGAAGCCGAAGCGCTGCGCGATGAATATGCCGCCAAGATCGCCGGCGCTGAAAAGCACGCCAGCGAAATGCTCGATCACGCGCATGTCGAGGCCAAGGCAATTGTCGACAAGGCCAAGGCCGATACCACTGCGGTAATCGCCCGCCGCCAGCGCATGGCCGAAGACAAGATCGGTGCTGCCGAACGCAGCGCCATCGCCGATCTGCGCGCCATGGCGGCCTCAGCCGCCGCCGCCGCCGCCGGTGCGCTGATCGCCGACAAGCACGACGCCAAGGCGGATAAAGCCTTGGTCGATGAGGCAATCGGCGCTATCTGAGCTTTTACAGAATAACAGTTTTCCCATTCTCACCAGTTTTCGGCGACGGCTGAATTCGGAAAACCCTCGCTTCGGCGGGGGTTTTTTGTTGGCGCAAACTGCATTATAATGCCGCCATGAACAACCAGACCCGATCCCAAACGAACTTTCCGAATCGCCGGATCAATCTTCGAATCGTCCTGTGGTCACTCGCTGCCTGCCTGCTGCTGTTGCCGCTCGCCGCGATGCAGGTGACCACTGGGGTCAACTGGGACGGACCTGACTTTGCCGCCGCCGCGCTGCTGCTCGGCGGGGCAGGTCTGGGCATCGAACTTGCGGTGAGAATGGTGCGGAACCGGTCAACCCGCCTCGCGCTTATCGGTGCGGTGCTGCTCACACTCCTGCTGATCTGGGCTGAGCTTGCGGTAGGGATTATCCGCTAGTCCATTGGCCAAACACCATTTGCCTCAGAGCGTGATTATATTAGGTGGATTCCCCTACCCCCGCTCATGCTGAGC
>JANOYZ010000370.1:0-2551 GCA_031429135.1 Novosphingobium sp.
GGCGCGATCGCGCTCAACGCAAACCAGGCCGCGCGGATCAAGGGTGCGAGGATCGTGCTGGTCGATGACGTATTGACGAGCGGCGCAACCAGCGACGCCTGCGTCAGCGCGCTCAAACGCGCCGGGGCACAGACGGTGATCGTCGCCTGCTTCGCCCGCGTCCTCGACGAAGCACTGCCGCATGTCTGACCCACAAACGAAAACGCCCGGAGCGCGGGCTCCGGGCGTCCTCGTGACGAAACTCAATGAACGCTGCTTGCGCAGTTCGATAGTCACCCCTTTTGACTATCTCGTTCGATCCCTCAAAGTCCGGCGCTCGATTGCCCGATCCGCCGTCGATCCCTGAACCTGCTCCCTGGCCGCAAACGATCTACGTCGTCGCTGATTCCAAGGTGGCCGAACCGCGACGTCTCTTTCTGCCGAATCGCCCTGATTGAAAAGAACCAAGCCAAGCGGCGATGGATTTTGCTCGTTATCTGTGGTTATCGTGCAACAAGGTAACATGACCGAGAATCCAGATCCCCTCGACCGCGAACAGGGCGCTGCCTTTCTCCCGCGTTTCGACGCCGCCGGGTTGCTGACGGCGGTGGTGGTGGATGCCGATACGCGTGACGTCTTGATGGTGGCGTTCATGGACTCCGAAGCGCTGGCGAAGACCCGTGCGAGCGGACTGGCGCACTTCCATTCGCGCTCACGCGGGCGGTTGTGGCTCAAGGGCGAGACGAGCGGCAACGTCCTGCGGGTCGAGCGGATTCTGGTGGATTGCGATCAGGATGCGTTGGTGGTGGTTGCCAGGTCGGCCGGACCAGCCTGCCACACCGGCGCGACGAGCTGTTTCTATCGTGCGCTCGATGGCGACACGCTTGCACCCGTCTCAGATTGACGCTTACGTAAAGGGTAGCTAAAACGTACGGCATGGACCACCCGGGCAGTGCAGCTTCGAGCCACGACGGTGCGCATCTTGAGCGCCCCGATGCGCTGCAGCGCGAGACTTTCACGATCTCCGACCTGACCGCCGAGTTCGACGTCACCGCCCGCGCGCTGCGCTTCTATGAAGACGAGGGGCTGATAACCCCGGCGCGGTCTGGCCTGTCGCGCATCTACAGCAAGCGCGATCGGGCCCGGCTCGCCTGGATCATGCGCGCCAAGAACGTCGGTTTCAGCCTTGGCGAGATCAAGGAAATGATCGACCTTTACGACCTGGGCGACGGCCGGGTCGAACAGCGCCGCGTCACCATCGAACGCTGCCGCGAACGCGTCGCGCAGATGAGCCATCAGCGCGCCGACATCGATTCGGCGATCAACGAACTGACCGGCTTCATATCCGTGCTCGAGAATCTCGAAGCCGCACCCGCGAAGGGGTGAGCTTCCTTCACCACAGGACCTATAAATGCCCAGCTACAAGGCGCCGGTGCGCGACACGCGATTTGTTATCAACGAAGTGCTGAAGCTCGAAAGCTACGGCAATTTGCCGGGTTTCGAGAACGCGAGCGCCGAACTCATCGACACGGTGATCGAGGAATGCGGCAAGTTCACTGCCGAGGTTTTCGCCCCGCTCAACCAGTCGGGCGATGCGCAGGGCTGCACCCGACACGCCGATGGCAGCGTGACCACGCCCAAGGGCTTCAAGGAGGCGATGGTGCAGTTCCGCGAATCGGGTTGGGGCACACTGGGCGCGCCCGAGCAGTTCGGCGGGCAGGGCCTGCCAAATGTGCTGGCGTTCATGGCCGAGGAATTCATGTCGGCGTCGAACCAGGCGCTTTCGATGTACCCTGGCCTCACCAACGGAGCGATTGCGGCGATTATCGCCAAGGGATCGCCCGACCAGCAGGCGAAGTTCCTGCCCAGGATGATCTCGAACGAATGGCTCGGGACGATGAACCTGACCGAACCGCAATGCGGGACCGATCTCGGTCTAATCCGCACTCGCGCGGTGCCTCACGCGGATGGGACGTATACAATCACCGGCACCAAGATATTCATCTCGGCAGGCGAGCACGACCTGACCGAGAACATCATCCATCTGGTGCTCGCCAAAACTCCCGATGCGCCCGATTCGACCAAGGGAATCTCGCTGTTCATCGTCCCCAAGGTGATGGTGAATGACGATGGATCGCTCGGTGCGCGTAACGCGGTGTCGTGCGGTTCGATCGAGCACAAGATGGGCATCCACGGCAATTCGACCTGCGTGATGAATTATGACGGCGCGACCGGCTATCTGGTTGGCGAGGAGAACAGGGGCCTTGCCGCGATGTTCATCATGATGAATGCTGCGCGGCTCGGTGTCGGCATCCAGGGCCTTGGCTGCTCTGAAGTGGCCTACCAGAACGCAGTCGCCTACGCCAAGGATCGCCGTCAGGGCCGCTCCCTGACAGGCGCCGCCGAGCCGGACAAGCCCGCCGACACGCTGATGGTCCACCCCGATGTGCGTCGCAACCTGATGTCAATCCGCGCCTTCAACGAGGCGGCCCGCGCGTTGGTGCTGTGGACCGCCCTCAAGGCTGATGTGGCGCATCGCTCCAGCGATGCCGCCGAGCGGCAGGCGGCGGAC
>JANOYZ010000371.1:0-6391 GCA_031429135.1 Novosphingobium sp.
GCTGAGCTTGTCGAAGCCCGCGCGCGACTGTTGAACTTGTGCTATACTGCCCTCATGCCCATCGAAATCATCGACAACGCCACCGATACCCAGATCGCCAGCTGGATCGAGGAGCGGTTGCAGATCGCATTGCAAAAAGCCGGAAGTGCCGAGATCGCCATATCGGTTCCCGGTGGCTCCACGCCTTTCCCGATCCTCACACTGCTCTCCGCCAGCGCGCTTGACTGGAGCCGGATAGCTGTCTGGCCCGGCGATGACCGGATCGTCGATGAGGCGCACCCCGCCAGCAATGTCGGGCGCATCCGAGCTTTGCTTGAACCGGCGGGGGCGAAGGTTGTTGCGCTCACCGAACAAGCGAGGCCTCCGCATTTCGCGCTGGTCTGGCTGGGCATGGGGGGGGACGGGCATGTCGCCTCGCTGTTCCCCAATACCGATCCCGATCCCGCCGATCCGCTGCCTTTGCGCCGGATCACCCCCGATCCCTTGCCGCCCGAAGCGCCATTTGACCGGCTGACTCTGACCATCCCGGCGCTGACCAACGCCGATGCACTGCTGTTCGTCATCCGGGGAGCGGACAAGCGCGCGCTATTCGAGGCCGCCGCTGTCCATGTCAGCGATCTGCCGGTTGCCCGTTTGCTCGGCGTTGCGCACTGCCCCGTCACATGCTTCGCCTGATCCCCAAGCCCCTCCACATCGCTGCGCTGCGAACCGTTCACGCGCTTCGGCTGCGCTGGTGGCGGCTGATGGGCACGCGGGTGACGGGCTGCCGGGTGGTGGCGCTTGATGCGCGATGCCGCGTGCTGCTGATCCGGCATAGCTATGGAGTGAGCCACTGGATGCTCCCCGGCGGCGGCATGAAGCGCGGCGAAGATCCGGTTGTGGCAGGTGCGCGCGAACTATTCGAAGAAACTGCCGTGCGCATCACCGGGGCGGCGAAGATCGGCATGATTGCCGACACGCTGCACGGATCGGTCAACGATGTGCATGTCATCGCTGGCTGGACGCGTGACACGCCGGTGGCAGACGGGCGGGAAATCGTCGAGACGGCGTTCTTCGCGCTCGATGCCCTGCCTGCTGATATTTCGCGGCGACTGCCCGATCTGCTGCCGGGCTATGTCATAGCAGCAAAAGCTGCCCGTCGGGGGGAATAGGCGCAGCCTCTGCCGCCTTGTCAGCTTCGAGAGAACTCAGCGTCAGCCCCATCAGCCGCACGGGCAAGGGCAGCGGCAGCACTTCATCGAGCAAGGCATGGCCGAGGGCAGCAAATTCTGTCTGGTCCTGAACCGCCGAGGGCAAGGATTTCGCGCGGGTCATGCCGGTGAAGTCTGACAGCCGCAGCTTGAGCGTTACCGTGCGCCCCGTGGCCTGCGCCTTGTCGATATCGCCCCAGGCAATGGCGATGATGTTATCGAGTGCCTCGCGCAGCACCGGGCCCGAAGAGATATCGCGATCAAACGTTCGTTCGGTGCCCACCGACTTTCGCGCCTGATTGGCTTTCACCCGGCGCAGATCGATGCCGCGCGCGGCGCGATAGAGGTAATCGGCCTGACTGCCGAAATGGGCTTTGAGGAACGCATGATCAAGCAAGGCCAGATCGGCCCCGGTGTGGATGCCGAGCGAGGCCATCTTCTCGCTCCCTCGCGGGCCGATGCCGTGGAACTTGCGCACCGGCAGCCCCGCGACGAAAGCCGCGCCCTCACCCGGACGGATGACGCACAGCCCATCGGGCTTGTTCTGGTCGCTGGCGATCTTGGCGAGGAACTTGTTGTAGGAAACCCCGGCACTGGCAGTGAGACCCGTCACCGCCCTGATCCGCGCGCGAATGATCTCGGCAATGCGGGTGGCCGAGCCGATCCCCTTCAAATCCTCGGTGACATCGAGATAGGCCTCATCGAGCGAGAGCGGTTCGACATAGGGCGTGAACTCGCGGAAAATCGCGCGAATCTGATTTGAGACCTCGCGATATACCTCGAATCGCGGGCGGGTGAAGATGAGGTTGGGGCACAGCCGCCTGGCCTTGGACGAGGCCATGGCCGAAAACACACCGAATTTTCGCGCCTCATAGCTTGCAGCGGCCACCACGCCGCGTTCAGCCGCGCCGCCCACCGCGACCGGCTTGCCCCGCAGTTCCGGATTATCGCGCTGCTCAACGCTGGCATAGAAAGCATCCATATCGACATGGATGATCTTCCTCAGGCCCAGCGCCTGATAGCCGTGATCGTCTTCGTCAGACTCGTCCATGGTGGGAAGGTTACAGGATTCAGCAGAAGGGCGGAAATATTCGCTGCGGGGGCTGGCCGAAACTGGCCCGAGGGTTCAAGGGCGGAGCAATGTCTTCTCCCCAGCAGTCCCCCGGCCCAGTCACCAGGTCGCTCATCGCCATTGGTGAACGCGAACTGGTGGTGATGATGGCGCTGGTGCAGGCGCTACAGGCACTGGCGATTGATGCCATGCTTCCGGGCCTGGGTGATATCGCGCGCGATCTTTCGGCGAGCGATGCCAATGACCGCCAATTGGTGGTCGGGCTGTTCCTGATGGGAGCCGGGCTGGGCTCGCTGATCCCCGGCACTCTGGCTGACCGCTATGGCCGCCGGACCGTGCTGCTGACCTGTCTGGCTGGCAACGTACTGCTCACTGCCGCCTGCGCTCTGGTGACCGATTTCACCACCATGGTGGTGCTGCGCATCCTGCAGGGCGTGGTCTGCGCCGGGCTTTCCGTGGTGCCATCGGCGATCATCCGTGATCGCTTTGATGGCGACCGGATGGCAAAGCTGCAATCCATGATCGGCGTGATCTTCCTCACCGTGCCTATGCTGGCACCGTCAATCGGGCAGGCCATCCTGCTGGTAGCCAACTGGCGCTGGATATTCTGGTTCATGGCGCTGTTCGGTGCGGGCATTGCGCTGTGGGTCTACCTGCGCCTGCCCGAAACGCTTGACCCGCAGCACCGCCAACGCATCCATCCGCGAGACATCGCCGCCAATTTTGGCAGCACGCTGACCAACCGGGAATCGATCGGTTACGTGCTGGCCAGCGCCTGTATTCTGGGCGTGCTGTGGGGCTATATCCAGTCCAGCCAGCAGCTGGTGGCCGAACATTTCGGCGCGGGATCGTCTTTTCCAGTGCTGTTCGGGGTGATGGCCATGGCCATGGCCGTGGCCAATTTCGGCAACTCGCGCATAGTCGAGCGGTTTGGCGCGCGACGCGTTTCGCACAGCGCGCTGCTGATGTATCTCGGTATTGCCCAGATCCAGCTGTGGCTGGCGAGCAGCGGGCATGAAACATTGACGCAATTTGTGGTGGTGATGACCCTGACCATGATGGCGATGGGCTTCACCGGCGCCAATTTCGGTTCCATCGCGCTCCAACCCTTCGCACGAATTGCCGGTGCGGCAAGTTCCGTGCAGTCGTTCGTCCGGTTGGTGGTCGGCTCGATCATCGGCTGGTGGGTGGGGCAAGCCTATGATCAGACCGCGCTGCCCTTTGCCAAGGCGCTGGTCATCGGCGGAATCGCGGCGCTGCTGCTGGTGCTGTTCAGCGAGCGCGGACGGTTGTTCCGGCGCATCTATCCAGCAGGGACGCCAAGGCCGCTCAGCTGATCAACGCCTCAATCCTCGTGTGTGATCTCGCGCCGGAAAGTCTCGGGGAGGAACAGCAGACCTACCACCAGAGTCAGCCCGGCGACGGTCACCGGATACCATAATCCGGCATAGATATCGCCGCTTGCCGCGACCATGGCGAAGGCGATGGTCGGCAGGAAACCACCGAACCAGCCGTTGCCGATGTGATAGGGCAATGACATCGCGGTATAACGGATACGGCTGGGGAACAGCTCGACCAGCAGGGCTGCTATCGGCCCATAGACCATGGTCACCAGCAGTACGAGTGCCACGAGGATGACGATCACCCGGCCCTTGTTGATGGCAGCAGGATCGGCCTTGACCGGATAGCCCGCCTTGGCGACTTCCTGTTTGAGCGCGGCGCGAAAGCTTCCCGCCCCGGCTTTTGCGGGCTCGGACGAGGTGATGCGCGCTGCGCCGATCACCACCGTGGCGGGCGCACCAATTCCGGCTATCTCGTTGGTATAGGGAATACCGGCCTTGGCCAGCCACGCCTTGGCAATGTCGCAGCCGGAAGTGTCAAACGTGTTCTTGCCAACCGGATCGAACTGCACCGAGCAGGTTCCAGGATCGGCAATCAGCACCACCGGAGCCCGCGCACTTGCCTGCGCCAGCGCCGGGTTGGCAGCGTCAGTCAGCGCGTGGAACAGCGGGAAGTAGCTCACCATCGCCAGCGCGCAGCCCGCCATGATGATCGGCTTGCGCCCGATCTTGTCAGACAGCCAGCCGAACAGCACGAAGCACGGAGTGCCGATGGCGAGCGCAATGGCAACCAGCAGATTGGCGGTGCCGCCATCGACCTTGAGCACTTTTTCAAGGTAGAACAGCGCATAGAATTGCCCGGTGTACCAGACCACCGCCTGCCCTGCGACCGCGCCCAGCAGCGCCACCAGCACCCAGCGCAGGTTCCGCCAGGTGCCGAATGCTTCGCGCAGCGGCGCCTTGGACGTGGTGCCTTCATCCTTCATCGTCTGAAACACCGGGCTTTCCTCCAGCTGCATGCGGATCCACAGCGAAATGCCGAGCAGCACCGACGAAACGAGAAACGGAATACGCCAGCCCCAATCGGCGAAGGCCGCCTCACCCATCCAGTTGCGCAGCGCGATCACCACGATCAGCGCAGTAAACAGGCCGAGTGTCGCCGTGGTCTGGATCCAGCTGGTGTAAAACCCGCGTTTTCCCATCGGCGCATGTTCGGCAACATAGGTCGCCGCGCCGCCGTATTCGCCGCCGAGCGCCAGACCTTGCAGCAGTCGCAGGCAGACGAGGATCACCGGCGAAGCAACACCGATGGCGGCATAGCTCGGCAGCAGGCCTACGGCAAAAGTCGATGCACCCATGATGCCCATGGTGACAAGGAAGGTGTTTTTGCGCCCGACCAGATCGCCGATCCGGCCAAAAAACAGCGCGCCGAAAGGCCTCACCGCGAAACCGGCAGCAAAGGCAGCCAGCGCCAGAATGAAACCGGTAGTCTCATTGACGCCCGAAAAGAACTGCGCGGAAATGATCGTCGCCAGCAGACCGTAGAGGTAGAAATCATACCATTCGAACACGGTGCCAAGCGACGAGGCCAGGACAACCAGCCGGTCCCTGCCCGCAGGTGCTGCACTAACAGTCATAATTTCCCCGGCCATATTTCAGTCTTGCCATCGTTGTGGCGAAGGTTGCCCGTGCGGGCAAGGTGTCACATGCGGGCGAGCGCCATCAGTTCGCGCCGTGACAATGCGGGATGCCCGGCATCTTTGGGCGGCGGCATCATGGCTTCCCACAACGCGTGCGCTACATGACCAAACTTGGCCAACCGCGATGTCGAAACACGGTGATCCCAGGCATGGCTACCCGCCTTGTCCACCTCACGCGCGATCGCGCCATAGATGTCAGCGGCGGCGAGCACGGCCCAGCGCTGGCGAAAGGTCAGCCGTCCGGCACCGATGCGCGCCGATGCCTCATAGGCCTTTTCCATCTCGCACAGCCGGTGGGCGAGGCCAGTGAGCGCGTGGCGGTAATGCGGCTTCATCTGTTCACCGGGGGGAATGTCGGCCTCGACCAGCCATTCGACCGGCAGATAGCAACGCTCGGCGGCGTCATCCTCATCCAGATCGCGGGCGATATTGGCGAGCTGGAAGGCAAGGCCAAGATCACAGGCGCGGTCCAGCGTGTCCTGGTCCTGCGGCGAAACCCCCATGATCACCGCCATCATCACCCCGACTGCCCCAGCCACATGATAGCAATAGCGCAGCATGTCGGCCTCGCTGCGCGGCCGCCAATCCGCCGCATCAAGCGCAAAACCGGCAATGACATCATCGGCCATCTCGCGCGTGATCCCGGTTTCGCGCGCCACCAGCCCGAAGCCGTCGAAGCAGGGATTGCCGGTAGGCTCGCCAGCCAGGGCCAGATCGGTGAGACTGCGGATTATCGCGAGGCGCTCGGCCGCGCCCGACTGATCTCCTAATGCCCCGCCCATGTCCTGCGCATCGGCCAGATCATCGCAGGCGCGGCACCAGGCATAGAGCAGCCAGACCCGTTCGCGCGTCTCGCGGTCAAACAGGCGGCTGGCCATGGCAAAGCTTTTGGAGCCGCGGATAATGGAGGTGCGGGCGTGGGTGAGGAGAGCCTCGCGGTCGACGGTCATCGCGCCGGCTTCGACAAGCTAAGCCAGTGCGGGTGTTGATGTTGAATATAATTTACCCAACCCCCCACAGGCTGAGCTTGTCGTAGCCCGGGCGATTACCGTAGACCGCGAGGCTCTACACACCCACCCCCGCACCACC
>JANOYZ010000372.1:0-4930 GCA_031429135.1 Novosphingobium sp.
TCAAGGGGGAGGGCTATCAGGCCGAACCTGCCGAGCAGACACTCATCGATGCACTGGCCTCATCCGCCCCCCGCGCCGCTGCGGCAGTGGAGGCTGAGGATTTTGCCGGGGCCATGGCGGCACTCGCCAGCCTGCGCGCGCCGATTGATGCGTTCTTTGACAATGTTACGGTCAACGACGCCGACGCTGCAAAGCGTGAAGCCCGGCTGGGGCTGCTCGCGCAATTCCGCGATGCAGTCCATCAAGTGGCAGACTTTTCTAAGATTGAGGGGTAGGATTCCAACCCACACCCGCTCAGCCTGAGCTTGTCGAAGGCAGCACACTGGGCAGGCCTTTCGCGGGTGCTTCGACAGGCTCAGCATGAGCGGGAACTGTGCAAATATGGCCATGAAGATGGAATACAGATGACCAAGCAAGTCTATACTTTCGGTGCCCTTCGACAGGCTCAGGGTGAGCGGGGCGTCGATCCGCGCACCCGCGACAAGACCATCGTCGGCGGCAAGGGTGCCAACCTTGCCGAGATGGCCGGAATCGGCCTGCCGGTGCCGCCGGGCTTCACCATCACCACCGAGGTTTGCGTCGAATATCTCGCCAAGGGTGCGCATTTCGACGCGGTCTTGCGCGCCGATGTCGCCGCCGCGCTGGGCCATATCGAGGCCGTCGCCGGCAAGAAATTCGGCGATCCGGTGGACCCGCTGCTGGTTTCGGTGCGCTCTGGCGCGCGGGTTTCGATGCCCGGAATGATGGACACCGTGCTCAACCTCGGCCTCAATGACGCGACGGTTGCGGGGCTGGCCGCAACATCTGGCGATGCCCGGTTCGCCTGGGATTCCTATCGCCGCTTTATCCAGATGTATTCGGACGTGGTGCTGGGGATGAACCATCATCTGTTCGAAGACGCCCTTGAAATTATCAAGGAAGACAACGGATTCTACACCGATACTGAGATGCTTTCTGAACACTGGCAGGCGCTGGTGGGGGAATATAAGGATCTGGTAGAACAGGAACTGGGTCACCCGTTCCCGCAGGATGTTCACGAGCAGTTGTGGGGCGCCGTGGCCGCCGTGTTCGATAGCTGGGATTCAGACCGTGCCAAAATCTATCGCCGGATCAATGACATTGCCGGAGACTGGGGCACGGCGGTCAACATTCAGGCCATGGTGTTCGGCAATATGGGCGATACCAGTGCCACCGGCGTCGCCTTTACCCGCGATCCGGCCACTGGCGAGCGCGCATATTACGGCGAATGGCTGGTCAATGCCCAGGGCGAGGACGTCGTCGCCGGGATCCGCACGCCGCAATATCTGACCAAGGCTGCGCGGGAACGGGCCGGGGCCAAGCCGCTGTCGATGGAAGAGGCGATGCCTGCGGCTTACAGCGAACTGGCGGCGGTATTCGATCTGCTGGAAAAGCATTACCGCGACATGCAGGACATCGAATTCACCGTCGAGCGCGGCAAATTGTGGATGCTCCAGACCCGTTCGGGCAAGCGCACCGCCAAGGCGGCGCTCAAGATGGCGGTCGATATGGTCGGCGAAGGCCTGATCGACGAGAAGACCGCGATCCTGCGCATTGATCCGATGGCGCTGGATCAGTTGCTCCACCCCAGGCTTGATCCCGATGCCCCGCGCGATGTGCTGGCCAAGGGGCTGCCGGCCTCTCCCGGTGCGGCTACGGGCGCAATCGTGCTCGATGCCGATACGGCGCAAAGCCACGCCGAGCGCGGCTCTGCGGTGATTCTGGTGCGCGTCGAAACCAGCCCGGAAGACATTCACGGCATGCACGCCGCGCGCGGCATCCTGACCGCGCGCGGCGGCATGACCAGCCATGCAGCGGTGGTGGCGCGCGGCATGGGGCGGCCTTGCGTTTCGGGCGCATCAGGACTGTCGATCAACCTGAAGACCCGCACCCTGAAGATCGGCACCCGCGATCTCAAGGAAGGCGATGTCATCACGCTGGACGGCACCACCGGCGAGATCATGGCCGGCGAGGTTCGCACCATCGAGCCCGAACTGGTCGGCCACTTCGGGGTGCTGATGGACTGGGCGGACCAGCACCGCCGGATGAAAGTGCGCACCAATGCCGAAACCCCGGCGGACTGCCGCATGGCGCGCTCTTTTGGCGCCGAAGGCATCGGCCTGTGCCGTACCGAGCACATGTTCTTCGATGCAGCGCGGATTTCCGCCGTTCGCCAGATGATCCTCGCCGATGACGAGGCCGGCAGGCGCACCGCGCTGGCCAAGCTGCTGCCCGAACAGCGCCGCGATTTTCACGAGATATTCGAGGTTATGGCCGGGCTGCCGGTGACGATCCGCCTGCTCGATCCGCCGCTGCATGAATTCCTGCCGCACTCGGCTGAGGATTTTGCCGAACTTTCCGAAACCATCGGCATCGGCATCGATCACCTCAAGCGCCGCGCCAGCGAACTACACGAATTCAACCCGATGCTCGGCCACCGTGGCTGCCGCCTTGGCATCACCTTTCCCGAAATTTACGAGATGCAGGCGCGCGCCATCTTCGAGGCGGCCTGCGATGTCGCAGCACAAGGCGGAGCAGCCCCGATCCCCGAGGTGATGATCCCGCTGGTCGCCACGCGCCGCGAACTGGAAATCCTGCGCGCGCTGGTGGACCGGGTGGCGGTGCAGGTTTTCGCCGAAAAAGGCCGCCAGGTCGAATATCAGGTCGGCACGATGATCGAGCTGCCGCGCGCCGCGCTGATGGCGGGCGAAATCGCCGAAGTCGGCGAGTTTTTCTCGTTTGGCACCAATGATCTCACGCAAACAACGCTGGGGCTGTCCCGCGACGATTCCGGACGGTTCCTGGGTGCCTATGTCGAGCAGGGCATTTTCGCCCGCGATCCCTTTGTCACGCTTGATATCGACGGCGTCGGCCAATTGGTGAGCATGGCGGCGGAGCGGGGCAGAGCAACCCGCCCCGGCATCAAGCTGGGCATCTGCGGCGAACATGGCGGCGATCCGGCGAGCATTGCCTTCTGCGAGAAGGTGGGCCTCGATTACGTCAGCGCCTCCCCCTACCGAGTACCGATAGCCCGGCTCGCGGCGGCGCAGGCGGCGCTGGAGCGGGCAGAGGCTTAGAGCCGCCAGCCCGAGAGAGTAAGTATCTCAAAGGTCTCGGTAACGCGGCCTTCGTCATCGGCGGCAGCGGCAAAGGCTGCTTTGGCGCGAGACAGCGCGGCCTTGCCCAAAGCTGGTCCGGGGTCGCTCAGCACATTGCCCAGACCCTGCGCCCTGATATCGGTCACCAGTGCGCGCAGCGTGCCGAAGCGCACTTTCACACTGCGGCTGTCAGTCACCGGCTGGGCATAGCCCGCCCGTTGCAGCAGCTGCCCGCCGGCACGGACATCAACCTGGGGATGGAGACGCGGGGCAGGGCAATCACCATCAGCGGCCAGCATGATCTGGCGCAGCACAGGCAGGCTGCCAGCGCCCGGTATCACCGCGATTGCCAGCCCGCCGGGAGCCAGCGCCGCGCGCATATGGATCAGCGCACCGGGCAGATCGTTGGCCCTATCGAGGCTGAACAGGCTGGCGATGAAATCAAAGCCGGTCTGCGGCCAGGGCTGCTCTTCGGCGAAACCGAGCGAATCGGCGCGTGTCACCACGGCACCAAGGCGCACCAGACCGGCACCAAGCAGGCCAGACTGATCGCCGATCACCAGTGCCCGGCCGGGACTGTGGCGCAAAAAGGACAACCGGTCGAGAATGTCCTCGGCAGCATCCTCGGCAAGGTAGCGAGCGGCTTCGGCATGCGTCTGCAACTGCGCCGAGCGACTTCGCGCCAGTTCACGGCGGCGAGCTGAGAATATCTGTGGCGGTGCGGTGACGCTCATGGCGCTGCCCTGCCGTGCCTTACGCTGCGGCGCAAGCGCTTGCCGTGCGGCACAGCCCGGCTATGCTCGGCCTATGGCCACAATTGAGGTGCTGGCGCCGATCATCGACTTCGTCTTCCCGCCGCGCTGTCCGCTGTGCGGCGAGGGGCTATCGCACCATGCGGGTCTGTGCGCATCGTGCTGGAACGAGCTGGCGATACCGGGTGAGCCCAGCTGCGCACTATGCCAGCGCCCGTTTCCCGAAGGCATGCCCCAGAGCGCGATCTGCGCACCGTGTCTGGCACAGCCACCCCGGCACAGCGGGATCGCGGCAGGGACGCTCTATAACGATGCCTCGCGGCGTCTGGTGCTGGCATTCAAGCACGGCAACCGCATCGCGCTGGCACCCTTGCTGGCGCGGCTGATGGCAGCGCGATTGGGCACGATTGATGGTGACTGGATCATCGTCCCGGTGCCGCTCCATCGCTGGCGCTTATGGCGACGCGGATTCAATCAGGCAGCCTTGCTCGCGCGTGAGATCAGCAAGGCCAAGCGCGCGCCGTTGCTGGTCGATGCTCTGGTCCGCAGCAAAGCAACGCCGATGCTGGGCGGTCTGGGGCGCAAGGCACGAGCGCGGGCCTTGTCTGGTGCCATTACCATCAATGCCAAGCGCAGCGCCGCCATCAAGGGAGCCAATATCGTGCTGGTCGATGATGTGCTGACCAGCGGCTCAACCAGTGAAGCCTGTCTTTCGGCGCTCAAGCGGGCTGGTGCGCACAAGGTGATCATTGCCTGTTTCGCCAGGGTGCTCGACGAGGCGCTGCCGCACACCTGAATGAGCTGGCCCGGTGCTCAAACAAAAACGCCCGGGACCGAAATCCCGGGCGCCTTCGTGACGAAACCCATAAGCGCCGCTTTCGCGGTAAGAGTGAACGTCCCCCAACGGTCACTGCGCTCTAACCTCATGTTCGGCTCATCCTGCTCATTACCGGCGGATGTTTGCCTTCCCTGAACCATGGCGTTTAACGCCGTCAGTTCGACGGGCAGCCCCTGTTGAACTGCGAGGGCTGTCTCAACGCAAACGGCCCGAAAAGAAAGGTG
>JANOYZ010000373.1:0-1968 GCA_031429135.1 Novosphingobium sp.
GATTGCTCGGGCTGAACGTGGATTTTCCCGTGTTCGGATGGATGAAGCGCAAGTGGTAGTTTTCCTGAAAGTTATCGTAAGTCAGCTTCCAGTTGGCATCGATCTCATAGACATATTCGGAAAAATTGGTGGCCTGGGCGCAGGGCACCTGGCTCATACCCTTGGCCAGTGGCCCGAGAAATTCGACGAGGCTCTGTTTGGGCGCCTGATCAAAGTTGATGAAGATCAGCCCGCCGTGGACCTCGCAGGCGACACGGTGCAGGCCGCAATCCTTTTTCTCTAGGCCGAATTTCTCGAAATCGGGGGCCGAGAGCAGCGCCCCGTCCGAGCCATAGGTCCACATATGATAGCGGCAGGAAAAGGTGCTGCGCTTGCCTGCGGTGTCATCGATGAGCTGGGTGCCGCGGTGGGTGCAGACATTGTGGAAAGCGCGAATCTCGCCATCCTTGCCGCGCGATAACAGCAGCGATGCTCGGGCGAATTCAAACTCGCGGCGGATAAAGCTGCCGGGTTCGGGAAGCTCGCAGACGTGGCCCGCCGGGAACCAGGTGCGCAGGAACACCGCCTGCCGTTCAAGCTCGAACCATTCGGGATCGTAATAGGCCTTGGCCGGAATCGGTGCGTTGCCAAGGTCTGGCACTGGTGCCTGTTGAAAGCTGCCAGTCTGCACATTCATGAGTTAAGCGCCTTTTCGCACAAATCCGATCCTACAGCATTATCGCCGGTCCGTTATTTTGTACAACAGACCTGTTGTAAATATCGCCCGAACGCTACCCACTCCGCGCCTTGGCTGCGTTCTCACGCAGGTCCGTCAGCATGCGCGCAAGGAGGCGCACTTCATCGGGGGAATAATCCGAGAGCGCAGAAGTGATGCTGGTGGCAAGCTCATCGCGGATTTCACCCAGCACCTTGCGGCCTTCATCGGTAAGGGCAAGTTCGCTACGACGACGGTCTGTCGCCCCCTGGCGGCTTTCCACCAGACCCGCATCGGTCAACCGCGTCAGTTCGGCAGAGATCAGGCTGCGGCCAATCTTGAACACATTGCTCAGTTCATGCGGATAGACCACCCCTGCGGTTATCAGGTTGAGCATCCATGCGCCGCGCGGCCCCAGCGAGTAACGCGTGGTCACGCCTTGCGTGGCAGCAAACAGCGGGCGACTGGCGAAGGACAGCCCCTGGCACAGGAAGCCGATATCATCCCAGTCAAGCGGGGTGCCGGGCTCTCGCAAGGGAGAATTGAACGGTTTCGCGCCGATCCGTTCCAACAGTGCTTCGCGGACGGGATCGTCACTGATCTGCGACATCAATGCGCCTTTGCAGCGAAAGACGCGCAGACCGAACCGGCTCCTACCGGACCGCCGCTGAGCAACTGGCAAGTGCCGCATCCTGCCGCGCTTGCCTTGTAAAAAGCACAGTGATCGCAACGTTTGTTCGGATCGGGCGAATTGGCGACAAAGCCCAACGATCGCCGCATGGACTTCTGCGCCATTGGCAAGCCCTCGGGATTGAAGCAGGCCGGAGCCTCGGCCATCGCGCGCGCCGCTGACAGTGCAGCAAAGGGCGCGGCGGCGGCCAAAGTCAGGAACTTGCGGCGGTTTGGGATCACTCAGGTTCTCCGGCAGGGTGGGAATTGTGCATTGCCCGGACTGTACTGCCGGCACGAAGCATACGCATCACACCATGATCTCCGTTATCGCCCGGTTGGTCTCCAGGCTCTTGGTTCCCCAGCGATCCACCGGCACCCCCATGACCTGTTGCAGCGTCAGACCAACCCGGCTGACCGGAGTGCCGATGCCATCAACATAGATGCCGGTCCTCAGCTTGCCGCCGGCGCTCCCGGCGGTCATCATCGGGATATTGTCGATGGTGTGAACTTGGCGAATTCGGTTTCGGAATGGGCCAGCACCAGCGTGTTATCCAGCAGCGTGCGCCCCCCTTCCTTGATTCCATCCAAAGCGGCGACGAAGC
>JANOYZ010000374.1:0-4916 GCA_031429135.1 Novosphingobium sp.
GGCGAGATCGGTAAAGGCGCGCCAGGTGACACCGCCGGCGTTGTTAACCAGCACATCGAGCCGCCCAAATTTCGCCGCCGCCTGATCAACCGCATCGTGCACGAAATCGGCGTCCATGACATTACCGGCTATGCCCAGCGCGCGGTGGCCCATAGCCTCGACCTGCGCGACAACTTCAGCGCAACGCTCAGGGATTACGTCGATCACCGCCACATCAGCGCCCGCTGCGGCGAGGGCGAGGGCAGAGGCCCGGCCAATCCCACCGCCGCCGCCGGTAACGAGCGCAGCCTTTCCGGTCAGGTTGATTTCGGGTTTATCGATCATGGCAATCCTCTCTCCACCTTCCCCTTACTCGCCCGCCCTGAGCTTGTCGAAGGGCCGTCCTTTTCTTCGTGCAGCAGCCGTGACTTCAAGAAAAAGGGCAGTGCCTCGACAAGCTCAGCATGGACTGGTTTGGATTCAGATACTGTGCCTTGCCAGCAGCCCCTGCGCATCGGCCAAGTCGGCAGGTTCATCCACATCGCGCGCGAGGCCGGGTGTGATGATTTCATGCAGCGTCAGGCCAATCCGCGCTGCTTCAGCCTTGTGCCGTGCGCAGCTGCCAAGGCCATAGCCATAGGCGAAGGCGAGTGCGGCGGGGAGCGGCAGGGAAAGGGCGTTGGTTCCGGTGCCATGCCGGTCAGGAGCAATAGCTGCCTCACCTGGTGGCGCGGCGATCAAGGCTTCGACATCTGCCGAGGTGACCAGCGGCAAATCGCCGGCCAGCGAGATGATCCGTGTTGCCCCGCGCTTTGCTAATTCGGCGCGGGCGAAGGTCAGAGCCGCGTTCAGGCCGCCTTCAGGCTCGGGCAGCAGTTCGAGTTTAGCCGCCAATCCCAGCTGCGAGGTGCCGACCAGCACCAGACCATCAATACCTTCAGCACCGCTTGCCGCCGTAATGGCTGCGTCCAGCATAGCTGCCGCAAGTGCATTGCGTTCGGTCTGGTCCAGCACACCGCCAAGCCTTCCCTTAGCTTCAGGCGGTGCCTTGGCGGGGATGATGATCCAGCAGGTCATGGCCAGCAGGTCATTAGATCGCCGGAGCCTTGGTCAGACCGGTGAAGCGCACGCCTGCGCCATCCGCGCCATAGGTCTTGTTCATGTAGATGAGGATCGAGGTGAGCGCCTCGGCCGCTGCGGAATTGACCAGTGCGCCGCCCGAAAGCCCGCGCAGTTCCATGTCCTCGCACAGGCCGACCACAACGCCGCGCGCCTCGACATCGTCGGAGAACACCAGCACGTCGCAATCGATCTTCTCGTCATGGATCAACTTGTGTGCCGCGACAGAATGGAAGGCGCTGACGAGACGTATGCCTTCGCCAAGGTGCGCCAGCGCCTCCACCGCCGCGCTGCCCGCTTCGGGAAGCTGCACACGCATGACTTTGGGCGGCACTAGCGGCACGGTGGTATCGACGACGATGGCCGAGCCGACGTGAGCCTTGATCTGGGCAAGTGTTCCCGCGTGGGCGGAATAGGGCACGGTGACGATCACCACATCCTTGCCGCGCGCCGCATCGCTGTTGGTTGCGCCGCCGGCTGCACCGATCTCTTCAGCTGCGGCCTGGGCACTTTCAGCCGAGCGCGAACCGATGGTCACTACATGACCAGTCTTGGCCAGACGGCGCGCGATAGCCTTGCCCAATGCGCCGGTTCCGCCGATCACCCCGATAGCTGCCATGTCAAATCGCTCCTGAATCTTGCCTGAATCTTGCCTGAATCTTGTTTGTCGTTGCGGATAGGGGTGCCATGGCACTAGGCAACCTTAATATGCAACGCTTGCCATGCATCACTGCGGCGAACTGGACCACATGACTTTCGCGAAACCCTGTCTTTCGGTAGTTATCGTACCCGGATTGCCATTGTTTATGGCGGGGATGGACATAACTGCGGAAATTATCGGTGCGGCAGGCAAGGCTGGCGTCGTGATCGGCAGCGATGATGTTGTCGTCATTGCGCAAAAGATCGTGTCGAAGACGGAAGGGCGGATCGTCAGTCTGGCCCATGTCGATCCGGGGCCGCAGGCGCTGGAACTGGGCGCAGTATCGGGAAAACCGGCGGCGCTGGCGCGGCTCATTCTGGATGAGAGTCAGTCGGTGATGCGCGCGAGCCCGCTGGCGATCATCACCCGCCACCGCACCGGGCATGTCACTGCCAATGCGGGCATCGATGCTTCCAACGTCGAAGGCGGAGAAACGGGCCAGGTCTTGCTGTGGCCGCGCGATCCTGATGCCAGCGCGCGGGCTATCCGCAAGGGACTTGGCGGATCGGCAGCGGTGGTTATCGCCGACAGCCTTGGCCGCGCATGGCGGCAGGGGACCATGGGCACCGCCATCGGCTGCGCGGGCCTGATCCACACCGATGATCGGCGCGGGCAAGTGGATATGTTCGGGCGCACCTTGCAAGCCACCATTGTTGCCATTGCCGATGCCATTGCCGCCTTCGCCGTACTTGCCATGGGTGAGGGGGCGGAGGGCACTCCGGTTGCAGTCGTGCGGGGGGCAGGGCGCTGGGTGACGGCGGAGGACGGCCTTGGCGCGGCGGCGATCATGCGGCCGGTTGATGGCGATATGTTCCCGTGAGTGCCGCCCTGGCGAATGGGGGGCACGTGCTGGCATTGTCGGGCGGAGTTGGCGGGGCCAAGCTGGCAGCAGGCTTGGCAGCCGTGCTGCCGCCTGAGCGTCTGACAGTCGCGGTCAATACCGGCGATGATTTCGAACATCTTGGCCTTACCATCTGTCCCGACATCGACTCGGTGGTTTACGCGATGGCTGGGATCAATGACCGCCAGCGCGGTTGGGGCATGATCGATGAATCGTGGTGCATGATGGCGCAATTGCGCGCGCTGGGTGAGGCCGACTGGTTCAATCTGGGTGATCGCGATCTCGCTATGCACATCGCCCGCAGCTGGCGGTTGCGTGTGGGCGAGAGCCTGTCCGAGGTTACCGCAAGGCTGGCAGGCGAACTTGGCATAGCGCACCGTGTCGCGCCCATGAGCGATGCCCCGGTGCGCACGCAGGTTGAGACCGAGGCAGGCTGGCTCGATTTTCAACACTATTTCGTGCGCGAGCAATGCCGCCCCGTGGTGAAGGCAATCCGTTTTGGAGGAACGCCGGGTGCGGCGCCATCGCCGGTTCTGGCCGAGGCTCTGGCACGGCCCGATCTGGCTGCCGTGGTGTTCTGTCCGTCCAATCCGTTCCTCAGCGTCGATCCCATTCTGGCGCTTGACGGGATGCGGGACTTGCTGGCCTCGCTCACAGTCCCGCGCATTGCTGTCTCACCATTGATCGGCGGCAAGGCGCTCAAAGGACCGCTGTCGAAACTGCTCAGTGAACTGGGGCTGGCGGGCAGTAATCGCGCCATTGCCGAGCACTATGGGCCGCTTGTCAGCCATCTGGTGATAGATCGCGCAGACGGTGAAGAGGCGGAGGCCTTGCATCGACACGACCTTCAGGTCACCGTAACGGAAACGCTGATGAAATGCAGCGAAGATCAGGCAAGGCTGGCGCGCGATGTGCTTCGTGCCGCCGGGGTGGAGTAAGAGTTTTGGACGCGATAACCAGCCTCAAGGGCCGCCTTGCCGCGATGCCTACCGGTGCATTGCTGGCACAGGCGCGGGATCGCCGCGATGCGCGCGGTCCGGCGCGGATGACCTATAGCCGCAAAGTGTTCATTCCATTGACCCGTCTGTGCATGGATGTCTGCCACTATTGCACCTTCGCCACGACACCCTCGCAGCTTGCCGCGCCTTACCTGACGCTGGCTGAAGTGCTCGACATCGCCCGCGCCGGAGCAGCTGCGGGCTGCAAGGAGGCACTGTTCACGCTGGGTGACGCGCCCGAGCGCCGCTATGCCGCCGCGCGCGACTGGCTGGCCGAACACGGCTTTGAGCGCACCATCGATTATGTTCGCAACTGCGCCGAGGCGGTGCTCAAGGAAACCGGGCTGCTGCCGCATGTCAATGCCGGTGTGCTTGAGGAAGCGGACTATCTTGCGCTCAAGCCCTTCGCAGCTTCCTGTGGCCTGATGCTGGAAACCACCGCTGACCGGCTGGGGGACAAGGGCGGGCCGCATTACGGATCGCCCGACAAGGTTCCCGCGCTGCGCCTCGCCTCGCTGGAAGCAGCAGGCCGCGCCAGGATGCCGATGACCAGCGGCATCCTTGTTGGCATTGGCGAGAGTGAAGAAGAGCGGATTGAGGCGCTGATTGCGCTGGGCGAAATCCATCGCCGTCATGGCAATCTGCAGGAAGTCATCGTCCAGAATTTCTGCGCCAAGTCTGACACCAAGATGGCCGATTCTCCTGAATTGGCCGACGAGGAATTCCTGCGCGCATTGGCACTTGCCCGGATCGTGCTCGATGATGATATCTCAGTGCAGGCTCCGCCAAATCTCAACGATGCACGGCTGGGGCGGCTGATTGACACCGGCATCAACGACTGGGGCGGGATTTCACCCGTTACCAAAGATCATGTGAACCCTGAAGCTCCATGGCCCGAAATTGCGCGACTGGAGCAGATTTGCGCTTCGGCAGGACGTCCTCTGGTTGAACGCCTGACCGTCTATCCGCGCTTCATCGCTGCAAGCGGCTGGATTGATCCATCGCTGCGGCCCGCCGTGCTCAAACTGGCTGATGCCGAATGGCTGGGACGCGATTCTGTGTGGAGCCCGGGGGTAACCGATCCCGCTCCCGGATCACCGCATGCGCCGCTTGGCCAAGTGGTGCCGGGGCCGATAGCGATTCAACTCCACGCCATGCTTGATCGCGCTGCGGACGGGCATGAGTTGTCCGAGGCAGATATCGTCAGGCTGTTTGAAACACGCGGGAGCGCGGCGCAGGCGGTGATCGAGGCTGCGGATGCCCTGCGCGCCGAGGTCAA